>JACVIY010000059.1 GCA_015711755.1 Candidatus Geothermincola secundus
GGACCAGGGCGTTGTCCCAGAGCATCTCCGCCAACAGCAGGTCGCATTCGTTGTATATGCGCGCGAGAACGCGCCCCTTGTCGGTGAGCGCCTCCTTCTCCAGATAACCGAGACGCTCCAGGATGCGGCAGAGCAGGCGCAGCTTGTGGGAGACCACGTCGGCTCGCGCCTCCATCTGACGCTCCAGCCCCTCCATCTCCGCCTGCAGCTTGACGGCCTTGCGGGCTACCCCCAGGCACAGGTCGCGGCGTTTGCAGCGGTGGCACCTGCTCTCCTCCAGCTCCGCCCGCATCGCTTTCACCTCTTCCCGCAGGCGGTGGGGGCGCTCGACGTCCTCCCAGGGTTCCGGCTCGGGCACTTCGAAGCGGGCCAGCCATTCCCGCAGCTCGCGGCGCCTCTTCCTGCTGAGCCCCTGTGTGAGGTTCCCATCGAAGTGTCCGAGGACCTGAGGAAGGGCGTTGAAGTTGTGATAGTCGGCGTGGTAGTGGCGCCCCCGCTCGTCCATGATGTGCAGGCGCGGATGGCCCTGCGAGTTCACGCCCCGCGACAGCACCAGAGCCCTATGCTCCTCGCCCTTGCGGCGGATTACCACCACGTCCCCTACGGCCAGCTCCTCCAGCTCGTGGTTGATGAGCTCGACGCGCTTGCGGCGCCGCTCCTGCGCCGCCTCCTTCTCCAAACGGGAGATCTCGCCTCTCAGCCTGAGATAGGCCTCGGCATCACCATCGGAGCAGCGGAGCTCCTCCCGCAGCTGCTCCACCGTCCTCTGGTGCTTGCGCCTGATGCGTTCCAAGCGGACCACTTCCCGGTCCGCGCAGAACTGGGCGAAGGAGGAGTTGATAACCTCCACCGCTTGCTCCAGGGTGTAGGAACGCAGCAGGTTCAGGGCCATGTTGTACGACAGGGTGAAGCTGGAGGTGATGGGGAGACTCTCACGGCGCGCCAGCCTCTGCACCTGGGCCAGGGTGACCATGGGGTGGTAGAGGACAACTCCGTTGCCCACGGAGTCGATGCCCCGGCGGCCTGCCCTCCCGGTCAGCTGGGTGAACTCGGTGGGAGTGAGAATCTCGTGACTCTCCCCGTTGAACTTGAAGAGGCTCTCGATGACCACCGTCTTGGCCGGCATGTTTATCCCCAGCGACAGCGTTTCCGTGGCGAAGACCACTTTCACCAGCCCCCGGGCGAAGAGGTCTTCCACTATCTCCTTGAACAAGGGCAGCATGCCCGCGTGATGGGAGGAGATCCCTCTGCGCAGGGCCTCCAGCCACTGCTCGTAGCCGAAGATGCGCAGGTCCTCCAGGGGAAGGCGCGATAGCTCCTGTCCAGCCTGCTCCTCGATGAGCAGCTTCTCCTCCGGCGTGGTCAGGTCCAGGCCCTCCTCCATGCAGTGGAGAACGGCGGCGTTGCAGCCCGCCCGGCTGAAGATGAAGTAGATGGCCGGGAGCATGCGGCTCTTGAAGAGCTGCCGGACCACCCGGTGGCGGTGGGGTATGAGGTTGCGGGGAGCGCGCGGCCTGCGGGCGCGGCCTCCGCCCCGTCCTCCCTCTCCTTCCTCGGGGACGGCGCGCTGATAATCGGCGACTATGGCCGGGGCCCTCTCGGAAAAGAGGTTCAACATGGTACCCCCGATAAAATAATAGTAACGCAGGGGCACCGGCCTCTCCTGGGTGCTGACCACCTCCACGTCGCCCCGCAGGGTGTTGAGCCACTCCCCGAACTCACGGTAGTTGGACACGGTGGCCGAGAGCGCCACTATCTTCACCTCGGGCGGCAGGTGGATGGTTATCTTCTCCCATACCGCCCCGCGGAAGGGGTCCATGAGGTAGTGGCACTCGTCCAGAACGGCGAAGCGCAGCCCCAAAAGGGTCGAGGAGCGCTCGTAGATCATGTTGCGCAGGACCTCCGTGGTCATGACCACAATGGGCGCCTCCGGGTTGATGCTGTTGTCCCCGGTGAGCAGGCCCACTTTATCCGCCCCGAAGCATGAGGAGAAGTCGCGGTACTTCTGGTTGGAGAGGGCCTTTATGGGGGTGGTGTAGAAGATCTTCATGCCCTCACCCAGGCTCTTGTGTATGGCGAATTCGGCCACGACCGTCTTGCCCGCCCCGGTGGGCGCCACCACCAGCACCGAACGGCCGCCTTCAAGGTGGCCTATGGCCTCCAGCTGAAAATCGTCGAGGGGAAAATCGCGGGTGGCCAGGAAGCGATCGATCTCGGAAACGCCGGAATCGTCCATGCCATCATTCTAACAGATTATGCTGCGTCCCCGTTCCCGCTCGGGGCCGGCGCGGTCTATATGACGTCTCAGCCCTCCCCGCCCTTGCGTCGCAAGCTGCGCCAGAGCATGCCGATGATCTCGGCCAGCCGACCCAGGTTGAGAAGGGCGGCTCCCGCCAGCCAGGCCACATAGGACCAACCGATGACCGGACTGGCGGCGAAGGCGAATACCGGGTGCAGCGCAAGCACCGGCAGCTCGAACCAGGTGATGACGTCGCGTTTGGGCCACAAGGAGATTATCAGGGCGGCAAGACAGAGGTAGACTGTGCTCCAAAGCCAGGGAAGCAGGCCGGCGAAGACGAAAAGGTAGAGGCCCGCCACGTCCAGCATGAGGTCGATGGCCAGGTCGGCGTCACCGATGGCCGTGTGAGCGCCGCTGGGGTCGCTGCGAGCCAGACGACCGTCGAGGATGTCCGTGGTCCATCCCAAGAGCACCAGGGTAAGCCCCACTCCCAGGGCGGATCTGCCGAAGACCGCACCAAGCACGAACACCAGCAGGGCCAGGGGGATGCGGGAGACCGTCAGCGCGTCGGCCGTGCGCTTCCTTCCCGAGATCGCGGTGGCTTCATCTTTGGTCACGCGACCATCCTTCCGGCGGCATCATAATATCTCCTGACCGGCCGCCTCGGTTTCACGCGGCGATTTTGCCAAATAATGGTCAATTATAGTCGGCGTCGGCTCTCCTTGCAACACAACGCATGGAGTCAGGCGGCGATCCTGTCGCGAGCTCTCCGCCGCTTGATCGGCTGACGCCTTTCGCGGAGCGCCGCGGCGGTGCAAGGGGCCCCGGACGAGGTCGGCCTAGCGGATTGAGGGTATAATCATGGGTTGAAACGCGTTGCGAAGCGAAAGGAAAAGTCATGGGCCTTGAGGATAAGCGCAAAACGGCGTATGCCCGCGGATTAGCGGAACTCATCGCGGCATTGCTGCTGGCTTCGGCGATTGCGGCGGCGGGATGCGGAGGCGGCGGGAAAGGAGAGGGGCCGGAAGTGCCGGAAGGGGGCGAGAAGGCTGCCGAATTGACCTCGGAGCGTTTTCGCCCGGCGGTTGGCAGCGTCTTCCGCTACCTGCGCAGCGCCGCAGGGCCTGAGGAGGTGGGGGGGGTACCGGTGAACTTCCCGCTGGAGGGAGACTGGGACTTCTCCGAGGAGATGGGCGGGGAAGAGCAGAGGTTCACCGTGGTGGAACCCTTCTCGGCCCCCGGGGCGGAACGTTTCCCCCAGGCCGATCTCTGCTTGAAGGAAGAGAACGGGAGGGAGATCATCCACCGCTTCTACACCCAGGACGGGGAGGCCCGCCGTCAGCTGGGCATGCACGTTCAAACGGAAGGAGGGCGGGAGTCCTGGTGCTCCTATTCTCCGCCCCTCGCCGACCTGGCATTCCCGCTCAACAGGGGCAAAGTCCTGGAGGAAGAGGTGTCCTATTCCGACAGCGAGGGGATATCCTATTACATCACCCATCGGCTCACGGTGATATGGATAGGGGAGATGCGCGTTCCGGCGGGGGTCTTCCCCAACACCGCTCTGGTGCAGGATTACGAGATCATGGGAGGGGAGGCGGAAGCGGCCACGCGCATCATCTACAGGTGGTACAGTCCGGAAGTGGGCTTGACCGCCGGGATCGCCAGCCGGTTGGGTGAGGACCAGGCCGCCTTTAACCGAGCTGCCTCCTTCCGGAGGTTGGTATCCTTTGAGCCGGCCAGATGAGATAGAAAGTCAGGCGAACCCGAGAGGAGGGTCGAGATGAGCATCCCCGATGACCTCAAGGACCTGGCGGGATTCCACGGCCACCTCTGCCCGGGGCTGGCCATAGGGTACCGGGCGACGCTTGCGGCGCTGCGGCGGCTGGGTGTGGAGAGGTCCCGCGACGAGGAGCTGGTCTGTCTGGTGGAGAACGATTCCTGCAGCGTGGACGCGGCGCAGTTCCTGGCGGGATGCACCTTCGGCAAAGGCAACCTCTTCTTCCGCGACTACGGCAAGCAGGTCTTCACCTTCGCCCGGCGCGGCAGCTCCGCGGATGCGGTGAGGGTCAGCCTGAAGCCGGGGGCTTGGGGAGAGGAGGTGCCTCCCGATCCGGGAGAGGCGCGCCGGGCCAAGCTGGAGAGGTTTTTGACCATGCCCGAGGAGGAGATGTTCTGGATAGACGAGGTCTCCCTGGACCTCCCGCCGGAAGCATCCATACAACCATCTTTTCTCTGCGACTCCTGCGGGGAGCCGGTGATGTCCAGCCGCCTGACGGAGAAAGGGGGCAGGCGCCTCTGCATACCGTGCAGCGAGGGCTGGCGCCCCCCCCGCCGTTAAAACCCCCACCTTGCAATATCGCCGTTGACGTGCAAAATAATATGCTGCCGACGATAATCCCGGAGGCGGCAGGTACGCGGAGAGGTCAACGAGGGTGAGGGATGCGAGTATGGAATACCTGCGAAAGAAGATCGAACGGGACTTGAAGGACGGGGACGAGGTCACTATCCACACGGAGACGTTCATCTACACCGGTATCTTCCACGGATGGATAGGCGACCGCACCATCTTCCTCAAGCCGACGAGGATATCCATCATCACCGGGCAGAGCCAGGCCAACAGCGGCGTGGTCACCCTGAACCTGGAGTTCCAGACCTGTCTGGTCAACGTGGACAACATAACCGCCATACTCTACTGACCGGCGATGCCCGAGGAGGGTCGGCTCGCGCCCTCCGTCGGCTTGCGCCGGGCGCGGTCTCACTGATTGTCGAACTCGGGCTTGCGTTTCTGGATGAAGGCCAGCGGCCCTTCCAGGAAATCGTGGGTGCCCAGCAGGGTGTTGAAAAGCTGGCTCTCCATGCGCAGTCCCTCGGTAAGCGGGGTCCCCAGACCGCGGATGGTGGCCTCCTTGTCGGTGCGGATGGCTCCCTGGGGAAAGGAGCAGATGAGCTCGGCCAGGTCCATGGTCCGGCGCATGAGCGAATCGCCCGGGACCACTTCGTTGACCAGCCCGATGCGCCAGGCCTCCCGGGCATCGATGAGCTTGCCGGTGATGATGAGCTCCAATGCCCTTCCCAGTCCGATGATGCGGGGAAGCCGCTGAGTCCCCCCATCCCCCAGCCCCACGTTCCAGCGCCGCTCCAGACAGCCGAAGGTGGCGTGCTCGGCGGCGATGCGGATATCCGCGGCGACGGCCAGTTCCAGCCCTCCCGCCAGGCAGGCCCCGTTGATCGCGGCGAGTATGGGCTTGAAGATGTCGATGCCGCGGGTGAAGCCCCCGAAGCCGGGGCCGTCGTAGGCGCGCCGGCGCAGATAAGTGGGGCTGCCGGATACCTTAGGCAGATAACCCCCCAAGTCGGCTCCGGAGCAGAAGGCCTCTTCTCCCGCTCCGGTGAGCACCGCGACGAACAAGTCGTCCTCGTACTTGAACTCTTTCCATGCCTCTACCAGCAGGTCCTCGGTCTCGGCGTCCACGCAGTTGCGCTTCTCCGGCCGATTGATGGTGATCACGAAAACATGCCCCTGTCTCTCCGTCATCACCTTGGGCAAGCCACTCACCCTCCTCTCTTCCCGGCGGCACGCCTCACGGCGGCCGCATGGGCTCTTTCCTCCAGGGAATCGTCAAGGTGTTCGAGTTCGACCTCCCCGTAGCGTCGGCTCAGGGCCAGGCGGATGATCTCGTCGGCCAACCAGGGGTTCTTGGGCAGGAGCGAGCCGTGAAGATAGGTGCCGAAGGCATTGCCGCAACGACAGCCCTCCCAGCCGTCCTCTCCGTTGTTTCCGTGGCCCACCTTCACCCGGGCCAGGGGCCGGGAATGCGGGCCCAGCCTGGTCCGGCCGGAATGGTTCTCGAATCCCACCAATGTGCGCCTTCCGCCGCCGTCCTCCCATTCAGCGACCACGTTCCCGATGAAGCGGGTCTCCCCTCCCACCGTCCAGGCGTCGAAGATCCCGATCCCGGGCAGCACCTCGCCCTTCCAGGTGCGGAAGTAATGGCCGAGGAGCTGATAGCCGCCGCAGATGGCGAGGAAGCAGGCGCCGGCGGCATGGGCCTCGCGCAGGGCCTCTCCCTTCACCTTTTGCAGGTCATGACAGACCATTTCCTGCTCGCGGTCCTGGCCTCCGCCGATGAAAAAAAGGTCGTAAAGGCGGGGGTCCGGCTTATCTTCCAGACTGAGGAGGCTGATCTCCGCCTCTATGCCCCGCCATTCGCAACGCCGTTTAAGTGCTATGATGTTCCCTCGGTCCCCGTAGATGTTCATAAGTTCCGGGTAGAGATGGCATATGCGCAGGACCATCCGCCCCATCCCTCATTCCTCCCAGTATCCTCTCACATAACCCAGCTCGGCCAGGGCTTTGCGTAGGGCCAGGGTGGCCGTGTAGGTGGTGAGAGCGTAGATGGCTCCGCCGGGAGGCGCCGATCGCACAGCGGCGAGAAAGGCCCGCTTCGGGTCCGACTCCAACCTCATCTTCTCCTCCGGCAGTCCCGCGTACTTCATGCGCAGGGCCATGTCTTCGGCCCGCGTGCCGGAGATGATGACCTCGCGAGAGAAAGGGACCAACTCCTCGAAGTCCACGTCCCATATCCAGGAGACGTCGCGCCCGTCCGCGGTAAGGTCGTTGAGGGCCAGCAGCAGCGTTTTACCAGACTCCGCGTCTTCAGTCACCGTGCGGATGACCTCGTTGAATCCCGCGGGGTTCTTGGAGAGGATCAGCAGGACGCGCCGCCCTTCCGCCTCTATCCACTCGGCCCTGCCGAAGACGGTGGAATAGCCCTCCACCCCCTCCGTGACCTTGTCCGCCTCCAGCCCGAGCAGCCGAGCCGCCGCCGCAGCCGCCAGCACGTTATAGGCGTTATACAGGCCGGGAAGTCTTGTCCGCAAAGAGAGCCCGCCGTTCCATCCCCCCACCAACAGCTCACTTCCCTCAACCCCGCGGAGGCTCAGGGCGAGGGCGGGGAAGTCGACCGCGGGCCTGGATCTGCCGCATCGGAGACAGCCGTAGACGCCCATATGGCCGTAGAACACCCGCTTGAACTCAAGGGGCTCGCCGCAGTAACGGCAGAACTTGGAATCGGCGGCGTGCTGCATGGCGGTGGCGTCGGAACCCACTCCTCCATCCTCCATGCCGAAATAGCTGACCCGCAGGGTAGTCCCTTCGCCCAGCGTGGCCACCAAGGGGTCGTCCGCGTTGAGGAGGAGGTCTCCTTCCTCAAGCATCCGCAGACCGGCATTGATGCGCTCGGCCAAGCTCTCCAGCTCTCCGTAGCGGTCCAGCTGATCGCGGAAGAGGTTGGTGATCACGATGAGCCGGGGGCGCAGGCGGCGGCCCATCTCCGGCAGGGTTGCCTCGTCCACCTCAAAAAGGGCGATATCGCCCCGCAGGCGGGCACTCGGGCCGCAGTCGCGGGCTAGAGCGGAGGTTACGCCGTAAATGAGATTGGCCCCGTGACGGTTGTGCACGGGCTTGAAGCCGGAGCGACGCAATATGTCGGCGATGAGGTTGGAGGTGGTGGTCTTTCCGTTGGTCCCGGTGACCAGTACGCAGCCCCCCTCGAGTTCGTCGACCAGTCGTTCGGGGAGGTCGGGCATGATCTTCAGGGCCACCCGTCCCGGCAGGGTGGTCCCCCCGCCCTTCTCCAGCAGGCGGGAAGCCCGACCTATGAGGTTCGCCAGGTTGACCGCCAGTATCCTTCTCGGCTGCAAAAGTCGTCCCTCGCTTTATCGAAGCGTCGTTCATACATGATAGACTAAAGAGGGGCCTCGGGGAAAATCGGGAAGACGGGAGCGAGGTGGCCGGCCGTGGAAGTCATGGAGGCGATAAGGAAAAGGCGCAGCATACGCCGCTACCAGGAACGGGGGGTCCCGAAGGAGCATCTGGAGATCATCCTGGAGGCGGCCCGTCTGGCCCCTTCGTCCAGCAACCTGCAGAGCTGGAAGTTCAAAGTTGTCAGCGATCCGGATCTGCGCCGCGCCCTGAGGGAGGCCTCCTTCGGCCAGAAGTTCGTGGAAAGGGCGCCGGTGGTCATCGTGGGATGCGTGGACTTCGCCGCCATGGAGGAGCGCTCCCGCCGTATTCTGGAGCTGCTGAGGGCGGGAGCGCTGCGCCCCAACCTGAGCATGATCCTCCGCTACCTGCGGGGCAGCGGAGAGGATGTGGAGGGGGAGGAGCGAGCGGCGGTGAACGGTGCCATCAACCTGGCCATCGCCATGGAGCACATGGTCCTGGCGGCGGTGGAGCTGGGGCTGGGGACCTGCTGGGTGCGGGCCTTCGAGCCGGAGAGAGTGGCGGGTCTTCTGGACATACCCTCCCATTGCGTTCCCCTGGCCCTGCTGACCCTGGGCTACCCGCGGGAGGACCCGGAGATGCGCCCCCGCAAAGGGCTGGATGAGATCGTGCTCTGAGGGGATAGTCGGCGGGGAGCGGGTCGGGGATCCCCGTGCTCGTATCAATAAAGGCGGCGCGGGTCTTCCAGCAGCCACTCCACATATTCGCGCAGCGGCTCGCGGTAATGCCGCAGGGGGGGAAGCCCCAGCAAGCGAAGGCAGAAATTGTCCAGCGGCGCGTAGGGGGGCCTCTCACAGGGAAGGCCCAATTCCTCGTAGAGGATCGGCTGAGCCCGCTCCTCGTCGAGGCCCATGATCTCCAGGATCTCCCTCGCCAGTTCCAAGCGGGAACATTCTCCCTGATTGGTAAGGTGGTAGATCCCGAACTGCCCCGTTTCCGCAAGCAGCAAAAGGGCCTGGGCCAAATCGGAGGCGCATGTTGGGGAACCGTATTCGTCCGCCACCACTCGAAGGACGTCGCCCTCCCTCGCCTTACGGGTTATGGTCCTAACGAAGTTGCCCCGCCCCCTTTTTCCGAAGAGCCATTGGGTCCGTATTATGTAATGTCTTTGGAGCAGGGAGGAGATACTGCGCTCCGCCGCCAGCTTGCTGCGGCCGTAGAAGTTCACCGGATGCGGTTCATCGAACTCGTTGTAAGGACGCCCCGCCCTCCCGTCGAAGACGTAATCGGTGCTGATGAATACCAGGGAGCAGTCCATCTCTCGGCAGGCCAGGGCCACGTTCTGAGCGCCCAGGAAATTGACCCTGGCGGATTCCAGAGGCCGCCTCTCCGCCTCGTCCACATCGGTGAAGGCGGCGCAGTTGAAGACCAGATCGGGGCACAAGGGCAGCAGGGCTTCTCGGACCGCCCGGCCGTCGACGATGTCCAGCTCTCGATCGAAAGGGTGCAGCTCATGCCCGCGGGAGGCACAGGCCTCCGCCACCTCGCTTCCCAGCTGTCCCTCCGAACCCAGGACCACCACGCGCATTCTCCGGTACCTCCCTTCGGGGCGGGACGTTATGCCGCAAACCGGCTCAATCGATTATAAACCCAGGGGTCGGATTCTTCAGCGAGGCTTCGGAGGATCGGATTTGGATGCGAGAGGGATGGTGAGCCCGCGCCTCATATCAGGAAAGCCGCCTAACGGCGGCCTTCCCCTCTGCCTTGCCTCCGATCTTTGTTGGCTTTGCGTGATATTACTTGTCGGTCAGTCCTTGCCTCCCATCTGCCTCCCGTTCTTGCCTCCCGCTCTTTGACGGCTTTAACCCGCTCTTGACCACCCCTTAGGGCGGGTCATCTTATCTCGAAACAATCGACGTTGACGAAATTGAAGGGATACTGGGGATTGCCCGCCCCCAGCGCCTCGATCACCAGGGTGTGCTCGCCGCGGGGCAGCCCCGGCACGCTCAGGTCCACCACGTTATAGGTGACGCTCTCGCTGTAGAGGTTTATTACCGCTATCTCTTTTCCGTCGAGATAGACCCTGGCGCTTCCGCAGCTCCAGTATTCGGCCACCACCAGCTTCACCTGGCTGCCGGTGAACTTGAGCTGCAGGCGGGCTCCCGCGTCCCCCGCCACCTTGATCTTGCCGTTGGTGGGACCCACGTAGCTCTCGGGTACCCAGAGGCCGCTGGTCTCGATCGAGGGGTCGTTTTCCTCGATTATCATCGGGCTGACGGCCTGCGGCTTAGCCATCGCCGCCTGCGACTCCAGCCCGAGGCGGTTGACCGCGCTCACCCAGTAGCAGAGGTCGGCCTGTCCGTCGGCGAGATAGTAATGGTTGGCGGCCACCAGCGATCCGTTGATCTTCTTGCGGGCGCTGTTGGGGTTCCTGGATACGTAGACGTTGTAACCGGCGATGTCTTTCTCCGGGTTGGGATCCCAGTCCAGGCTGATCCCGGGGTCCACCACCCATGCGGCAAAACCGGTGGGAGTGGAGGGAACGGCCACCTTGACCACGGTCACGTCAGCGGTGTTGGAGGGCTTGCTCTCTTCTCCCCCCTTGGAGACGGCGGTGACCCAGTAGCGGTAGGTATGCCCTGCCTCCACCTTGTAGTCCTCGTAATAGGGCTTTCTCACGGTGTCGTAAGGGGTGCCCAGGCCGGGGAGCTCATCCGCCGCTCCCACCTCCACGCGGTAGATGTTGTATCCCTTGAGCGTGTTGGGCGGGTTATCGCTCTTCCAGGTGAGGATCACATAGAGGCGGTCGGGATCGGGGGCCTGCGCTCCCTTGAGGTCGTAGGGCGGGAGGATGGGTGAGGGTGTGGGCGCGTCTATGAGCGCTGCCGCTGAGGGATCCCCGGACTGCGGATCCACCTCCGCCGGAAGGGCGGCCGCCGCTTCAACTGCAGCACCGCTGACGACAACCTCTGCGAGCGCCGCCTCGGGCACGTTGGGCGCGGCGGCTCCCTCCGCGGTCGCCGGCCCCGTAGCTGCCCGGCCCGTCTCGGCGGTGATGGGCGCGGCCTCCCCGGAGCCATCCGTCTCGGGGATGGAGCTCACGGCCCCTCCCATCGCCGCAAGGGAGATCAGCAGGATGAACGCGAAAAGGACCGATATCCATCTGGGGATGGTTCCTGCGGTCTTCATCTCGGCCTCATCTCCTCAAGCTCTTTTCTCTTCTATTTGAGCTTTGAGGGCAATTTTTGTCTTCGCTTCTATAAGCGGATAATAGATAGACGCGGTGGAGAAAAATCCCGGGAACGGACGTTCAGAGGGGTTGAGCGGCGTAAAAGAAGGGGTGAACGAAACGATCCGGGGATGGGGATCCGATAATGCGGCATACAACATATTGTGGTGTGAGGACAGAAGCAAAGGGTGGGTCCGGGTTTACGGCGGTCCGCGCGGCGGAGTCCTCCCCCCAATGGACCTCCGCATGTCTGCCGATGCTCCCCTTGCACCCGCGTCATTTACAGCCGTCATCCGCGGCCCTATCATTTTTTTAAGACGTTCACCGAAAGAGAGGATAAGGCGATATTAGCGGTATGGGGAATCGATGCTTTAGCGATGCTTAAGGCCGATCGCAGCCGCGTTTTATGTTTGTGAGGCGGGGATCGATGAATATGACGGCAGACCGCGAAAGGAGAGAGACCCGGTCCGGACTCACCGGAACGGGTGACGGGCAGGGCGGGGGCGGCATCGGCTCGAAGGCCATCGCCGTGCTGCGGCTGCAAGCGCGCATAGCCGCAGCGGTGGCAAAAAGGAGGGAGGAGGGTTTCTCGGGCCTGGAGGGGGTTCGGCGGATTTGCCTCGGGAGGGCGGCTATCCCACGGGAAACCGTGGTCAGATGGACGGGGGCCTGGACAGCGGCCCTGTCCCGCCTCGGTTGGAGAGGGGGCTGCCTGAGGCGCTCGCTGATCATGGCCGAGGTGCTGCGGAAAGAGGGATATGATGCCCGCGTGGTCCTGGGGGCGGCAAGGCGCGGAAAAGGGATCAGGGGCCACAGCTGGGTGGAGGTGGAGGGGGAGGAGATCGGCAGCGGTTCCGGGGGCTGCTTTTCCCTTTGGAAGGGTGGTATTGAATGAAAGAAGACGGAAGGACGAAGAGAGGACGCCCCGCGGAAAGTCTGGGAGGAGGGGCGGTCCTGGCCCGCAGAAAGGAGATAGCCTGGCGGGATTTCGAGGGAGAGGCCATACTGGTGGTGACCTCACGCGACGAGATATGCCACCTCAACCCCGCGGCCACCTTCCTCTGGGAATCGCTTGACGGCAGCTCCACCCTGTCGGAGCTGGCCGAGAAGATGAGCGGGTCTTTCGAGGTGGATGAGGAGCAGGCCCTGGCCGACATCCGGGCCTTCGCATCAGAGCTGCTGGAAAAGGGGATGGTGGAGATTGTCAAGGGCGGGTGATCGCCGGGGCTATGAGGTGGGGGGCCTGCGCTTCATCCTCTGGCCGGAGCGGTCCGATCTGCGGACGCTGCTTCCCCCGGGCTTCGAGGGTTTTGCCGCGCCCCCCGATGCCGCCCCCGATTTCAGAGTCCGTCTGGAAGAGGCCGAGGAGATGGCCGCCGATCCCATCTCTTTCTTCCTCCCTCACCGTTTCGAACTGATGGAGTCCAAAGACCGTTACGTTTTCATCAACCGCCATGACCGGGTGAAGCGGCTGGGGGAGATCGATCCGAATGCGCGAGAGGCGCGCCTGCTGCTGCCGGCGGGAGACATAAGCCGCATGGGGGAAGAGACATCCTCCGCCGTGGCCGCGGGAGTGGGCGATTTCCTCAAGTCCTGCCTGCAGATATTCCTTCTGCGGGAGGGTGGGACCCTTCTGCACGCCTGCGGGGTAACGGGAGGCGGACGCGGTTTCCTGCTGATGGGCCCCAGCGGTTCGGGCAAATCCACCGCTGCCCGCAAACTTAAGGAAGAGGAGGGCGTATGCGTGCTCAACGACGACCTTGTCGCCCTGAAGACGTCGGATGGAGGGTTCACGGTGGGGGGCACCCCCTGGACCGGCAGCAAGGGAGGGATATGCTGTCGGGGCAGCGCGCCCCTCAACGCCGCCTTCTCCCTGCGCCGCGCCGCCGGAAGCCGGGTGGAGCGTCTGAACCGCAGGGATGCGGTCAGAGAGCTGCTGGCCAACCTGCCCTGGATGGGTGAGGGCGAGGGTCTCACCCATCCCACCATCTCCGCTGCAGCCGCCCTGGCCGGGGCGGTCCCCGTCTACCGTTTGACCTTCCGCCCGGAGGACGACCTCTGGGAGCTGATGAAGGGATACGCCGAATAGGATGGCCGTGCTTGATGTTTTCGAGGAACTGAGGCGCCGCACCGTCCCCCTCGCGGGCAGCCTGGAACTAACCCATCGCTGCGATCTGCGCTGCGCCCATTGCTATCAGTACCCGCCCCGGCGGCGGGAGAGGGAGATGGACGGACCGCAGGTGATCCGACTGCTCGGTGAGCTCAAAGAAGCGGGGACGCTGTTCCTCAACCTGACCGGGGGAGAGCCTCTGTTGAGGGAGGATCTCCCGGTGATACTGAAGGAGGCGGCCGGCATGAACTTCGCCATATCCCTCCAGACCAACGCCTTCTCGCTGGATGAGCGGTGGGCGGAGCGCCTGGCCGAGACCCCGGGGTTGCGGGTTGATATCAGCCTGCACGCCGCCTCCGAATCCGCCCATGACGCGTTCTGCGGCGTCAGCGGGAGTTTTCGGTCTGCGCTGCGAGCACTGGAGATGCTCGGCGAAAGGGGCGTCCCCTGCACGGCCAAGACCGTGGTGACCCGCCTGAACCTGGGAGAGTTGCAGGATATAGTCCGCCTGGCGGAGGAGAGGGGGGCCGGGACCGTCTTCTCACCCATCATCTTCCCCCGCAACGACGGCGGGCGCTCTCCCCTGAGGTTCCGGTTGAACCGGAGCGAGCTTAAACGCTTCGCCGATTTCCAGGCCGCCCATCTGAGGCGCTTGCTCGGCATCTCCGAAGGGGGCTTGCCGCGAGACGAAGGATCCGTCCTCACCGCTCCCTCCGGATGCGGTGTGGATCCGTCGGTCGCGCGCGGCGAGGCCCTGAGGGGCTGCGGTGCGGGGCGCTCGGCTTTCTGCGTAAATCCCTATGGTGATGTATATCCTTGCGTGGCCTGGCCGGTGGTGGTAGGAAACGTGCTGAAGGATGGATTCGAGCGGGTATGGAAGGAGTCGCCCCTGCTTGAAGAATTGCGGGCTGAGGAGTTTAATTTACCTGAGGAGTGCGTTTCTTGCCGGTATCTGGAAAGATGCCCGATCTGCAGGGCGCTCTCCTATCTGGAGGAGGGTGACGCCGGATCGGTCAGCCGGGAAAGGTGCCGGCAGACAAAGATTTGGATGAGAGGGCAAGGGCATGGGATCGCCTGAGGAAAGAGCACATGACACGAAACGGCCTTATGAGAGCCCTTCCATGAAAGTGGAGAGGATAGACCGCTTTTTCTTCGGCCTCTGTCAGGCCGTGTGGCCACTCTGTTATTCGCAGAATGTCCAGTATCCCCTGCAGCCGCTCTGCCGATGAAGCGGCGGTCGCGCGGATCCATGAGGAGCAGCGGCGTTCAGCTTATCGCCTTAGAGGTTTTTAGGGAGATCCCATCGACCGAGAGCGTAGATCAGCGGGCCTCAAGATATTCCACGTTCACGAAGTGGAAATCCCCCTTCCCGCCGCTTCCCAGCGCCTCCAGGGTGAAGACATGAGCCCCGCTCTTCAAGCCGGTGACCGTGAGCACGCTAACCCCCCAGGCCGTCTCCGAGCTGTTGAGATCGAAGATGCCTTGAGGCTCGCCGTCGATCCACAGCCTGGCCTGTCCGCAGGACCAGTAGGTGGAGACGGCTACCCTCAAGCGACGGCCGGTGAAGGAGTGGGTGGCGGTGGAACCGGCGTCGTTGGCCACCAGCAGCGCTCGGATCCGGCCGCCCACCTCGTACCTCTCCACTTTCCATAGCCCGTCGAGCGACCAGGCGGCGTCTTCGGCGCCGATAACCGTCGCAGGGGCCAGCGTTGCCGTAGCGGTCGAGCGATCGCTCTCCCGGCCGGCGACGTCCACCGCGGTCACTCCGTAAGTCTCCCCGGAGAGGCCCTGGTCGAAGAAGAACTCCGTGCCTACCTCGATCAACGAGGCATTGAGCTTAACCCAGCTCCCTCCCGCGTTTCTGTAGACGTTATAGCCGGCGAGGTCGGTCTCCTTGTTGCGCGACCAGGAGAGGGCCACGCCCGGGTCGTAGGCGGTAGCGCTGAGACCGGAAGGCGCACCGGGTTTACTGCCGTTGTCCCGCACCGCGAATATTATCTCGCTGTGGGAGAAGGGGCTCTCCTGCCCCGAGCGGTTGCGGGCCACCACCGCATACCAATGATATTGATTGGCGGTTGTGGCGGTGTCCGTCCAGGAGGTCTGGGTGACGGAATAGCGGTCGGCCAGGCCTTTGGCCTGGGAGAGCAGCCCCGACGCCCCCGGATTGGAACAGAGGGCCGAATAAAGGGTGTCCAGTTCCGTCTCCATGGAATCCAACATCGCCTGCCGCTCGGCCGCGGTGAGACCGGGCGAGTTCAGCATCAGCTCGACCTTCTTATAGAGACTCTCCAGGTAAGGCTGGACGGACGGGTCCATCCTGGATAGCTGGTAAAAGACGTTCATCAGCCCGCCATAATCGTCATCCTTCCATCTATAGACCCGGTAGTCGCGGAGGTCGGGCGCGGAGACGGGCCTCCACGCGCAGGCGGTCCTTCCGTTGGACGGGTCGTAGAATGCCTTGAAGTCCTGGGGAGAAGGGGGAGGTACGGCGGCCGCCATCGGCCCCCCCTGTTTCTGCGCGGGGCAAACATCCACATCGTCGAGGGACTCGACCTCAAGCCCCTCTTCATATCCCCCGCGAGAAACGGGTCGGAGCAGGGGAGCGGCTTCTTTTTTCCTCGCAGGAACCGTCACTCCGCTAACGGCTTCTTCCTGAACGGATGCCATGGGCGACGATGGAGATCGGGCAGCCCGGGTTTCTTCCGCCACGGCGAAGGAGTCGGCAGCCTGTCCTTCCCTGCCGGCGGACCCCGCGGGGCCCGCGGGGATCAGGCACAAGCACAGCAGCATTGCCGCCAGAAGCCCGACCGCTGCCGCCGCCTTCGTCTTTCCGGTCACCTTCGCTCTCCTCCATCCTTATCCGAGAACGTTTTATCGCCCTCGCTAAATCGAGCGGTTATGATTTGATGGCTTTTAAGAGATTTCCTACCGGCGGTTCGCTCGTCAGGACGAACGGCGTAGCGGAGGCGGCGAACGGCCCAACCTTCAATCTGGGGCCAGGCCCGAACCTTCAATTTTCAA
>JACVIY010000060.1 GCA_015711755.1 Candidatus Geothermincola secundus
GTATTCATGACTTCAGGCCCGTATATATCAATCGGAAGTGGAGGTTTAGGATACGGTGGGCGCGGCGATGCCTGCATCGGGGGGATGGGCTGGGGAGCTCGCATCCCCCCTTCATGCGCTTGCTCAAGCGGAGCGGGAGGGCCGTTTGCGCCGGTCGGACCATGTGCATCAGCTCTCGACATGGCCGGATAAGGCGGCATAGGGGCATTCTTGCGAGAAGGCGGTCCTCCTTCTCCCAGTGCGGCCACCGGGTCCAGCAGAAGCAGGACGGCCAGACCGCATATCATGACCGAGGCGGCCGCTTTGCCGGCCTTTCCGGATATACCGGGGACCGCGCGGAAAAAGTGGCCCAGGCCCTGATGCAGGGTCTCGAGGGAGAGGCCGCCCAACATGGCCAGCGGAAGCAGAGCCCCGCCGTCCCAGAAACGGTTGGGATAGAAAAAGGCGATGGGGGCCATGCCCAGAAGCAGCGAGGGGAAGATGTAGTGACTTCCCTTCCGTATATAACACAGCGGGAAGGCCAGCAGGGCCGCGATCCACAGGAGCAGATGCAGGGAAACGGGGGCCCCGGCCTGCTCCGCCACCGAGAAACTCGAGAGATGCAGCAGTATGTTCAACCCCCAGGGCAGGTACAGGAGATAGGCACTTACGAGCACCTTCAGATCCAGCCGCCACTTCTCCCTTCGATGCAACACGTAGATGAAGATGGACAGGGCCACCAGATGCCCCATGACCAGATGAGCGTAAAGACATGCCGCCAGCAATATGGCCGGCGTGACCCATCTATCCCTCTCCAGCGCCAGGAAGATGAGGGGCGTCAGGACCATGACCAGCGCCGCCGCCGTGGTCACCGCGGTCTGGCGGAAGAACGCGTAGGGCACCAGCAGCAGGGCCGCCGAATAGAAAGCCTGCCTGGAACCGAAAAGCTGCCGTACCATCCACCACAGGGACAGCATAATCAGGGGGAACATGGCCAGGCTGAAGAAGGTCCCCACCGCCTCCTCGGATATGCCCAGCTCCAGGGGTACGCTCATCATCACGTGGAGCAGCGGGGGATAGATATGGGGTCTGCCCGTCGGCGCGTACTCCCACCAGTCCCAGGTGGTCACCCCGCCCGATTCGATGAAGCCGCGGGTCGTCGCCAGGTGATAGGGCATGTCGAGATAAACGGGGAACATGGAGAGGTTGGCGAGGATGAAGCCCAGGAGCACCAGAAAGAGGAGGAGGGAGGCCAGATCCCATGTGTTCCATCTGTTCCTACGGGGGGTCTCGCTCATCGCATCCTCCCCTCTCTGGAGCGCTTTGCCGGAAGCCATGCGCCTCTCGCCCATGCGGACCGCGGCTCATACCGCGCTCGCCTGCCCCTCTCCCTGTCCGCTCTCGCCCTCCGGAGCCTCCCAGGTCTCCAGCTTCTCGATCAGGGCCGCCTGCCGCTGCTCGATCTCCTCGGCATCCCGCAGAAGCCCGTCCAGCCTGACCTTCGCCTCATCCGCCCGGGACAGCCATCCCTCGATGATCTCCACGGCCTCCTCGGTATTCCCGGAACGCAGTTCCCGCGCCAGTTCCCGGCGCGATTCCCGGTACTCTCTCACCCCGCCGATGACCTTCCGCATCCCTGAAGCGAACCTCATCCAGTCGCGCATGAGGGACCGAAGCTCCGAGGCGAACGCCTCTCTCGCCTCGCCTCCCTTTTCCCGCAGGAGGGAAAACAGTTCCCGGCGCCCCTCCCTCAACTCCCCTACCGCGCTGCGCAGCGCCTGCATCTTCTCCTGCAGTGAGGCCCGCGCCTCCTCCAGCTCCTCCCGGTACCCCTGCAGCTCCGGGGGGAGCCGGTCCCCCGCGGGATCATCGCCTTCCGCCAGCGCCGGTAACATCGCCGGCGGGATGAGCAGGGCCGCCAGCATCACCACCGCCATCGCTTTCATCAAGCTCTTTTTCATCGTCTCTCACCTCCTGATCATCATTGTGGAAGCACGCCATTAAGCCCTCGCTAAGCGGTTGTAAAGTTTTTGTTAAGCGATCGGCGGGCCCCGCGACCATCCTCAGCCCGCCCAGCGGCGACAAGAGGAGGGATCGGCGCCCGCTCGCCCTCGCGGTGATACCGGCGGTGCTACAATGGGACTGTTCACTTGCGTTCCGGTTGTTTCAGGAGGTGGGAGAAATGTCCGCAGCGATAATAGTTATGCTCGCTTTGCTGGCAGCCGCGGTGCTGCCTTCCATCCACCGCATCGGCCCCACCGAGGTGGGACTGGTGGTCAAGCGGTTCTCCCTGCGCAAGCTGTCCGAGGACGATCCCGTGGCCTTCAACAAGGAAGCGGGATATCAGGCGGACATGCTCATGCCCGGCCTGCGCTTCAAGTTCTGGGTGGTCTTCCGGGTGGAGAAACACCCCTGGGTGCAGGTCCCGGCGGGAGAGATCGGGGTGGTCATCTCCCAGGTGGGGAAGCCCCTACCCATCGGCGCCAAGTCCGCCGTCTACCGCAAGGAGTTCGGCAACTTCTCCGACCTCAACGCCTTCATGGCCAACGGAGGCCAGAAGGGAGTGCAGCGTCCGGTCCTGCCTCCCGGCACCATGGCCCCCATCCACCCCGTGGCCTTTCTGGTCATCACCCGCGAGCAGGTATACGGGCTGCCCGTGTCCCCCGAGCTCAAGAAGCTGGCCGGCAGGAGCGGCCGCCTGACCCCGGCCTCCTTCGGGCTGGCCCCCTGGCAGCTGGAGCTGGTGCGCATCTCCCCCCAGCCCAGCGAGGTGGAGGGGGAGCTCATAGACATGGTAGGCATCGTCACCACCTACGAGGGCGACCCCCTGCCCCCCGGGGCCATCGCCAGCCGCCTGGGTGAGTTCGACGACGTGCTCAACCTGGAGGCCCAGGGAGCCGGGGACCTGGAGCTCATCGACGCCCTGCTGGGTTCGAAGAACAGCCTGCACAACAACTACCAGGATTTCCAGGCCTTCCTGGACAGCGGCGGGAGGATCGGCCTGCAGCACGACCCCCTGCTCTACGGCGCCTACGCCCTCAACCCCTTCCTGGTGGGCGTGGAGCTGGTGCCCATGCTGGTGGTGGAACAGGGACAGGTGGCGGTGATCAAGGCCTACGTGGGCCTCTCCACCGAGGACACCTCGGGCGTCGAGTTCAAGTTCGGCTCGCTGGTGCGCCCCGGCCACCGCGGCATCTGGCAGGAGCCGCTGCGCACCGGCAAGTATCCCCTCAACCCCCGGGTGTACCAGGCGGAGATAGTGCCCACCGCCATCCTCACCCTCAACTGGGCGGAGGCCTCCTCCGAGGCCCACAGCCTGGACCGCATGCTCAAGCAGATCGTGGCCAAGTCCAAGGAGGGGTTCATCTTCTCCATCGACCTGCAGGTCCAGATACACGTCCCCGACACCCGCGCCCCCAAGGTCATCTCCATGGTGGGGACCATGCAGAACCTGGTCAACGAGGTCCTGCAGGCGGCGGTGGGAAACCACTTCCGGGACAAGCTCCAGAGCATGCAGGCGGTGCAGTTCATCGAGACCCGGCAGGAAGTGCAGGTGCAGGCCTTCGAGCACATCCGGGACAAGCTGGGCGAGTACCAGGTGGAGACCAAGGGCGTGTACATCCAGGACGTGGTCTTCCCGCCGGACATGGTACGGGTGCTCACCGAGAGGGAGATAGCCAGACAGGAGATCGAGACCTTCAAGAAGCAGAAGGACGCCCAGGAGCAGCGCATCGAGACGGAGAAGGCCAAGGGCACCGCGGACATGCAGGCGGAACTGGCCCAGTCCAAAGTGGGGGTGGAGATAAAAACCAACAACGCCAACGCCCGCAAGGCCGAGGCGGACGGCGAGGCGGCCTACATCCGCGAGACCGGCGCCGCCAAAGGCGCCGAGGTGGAGGCGGTGGGCATGGCCCGGGCCAGGGCTTACCAGGCCCAGGTGCAGGCGCTGGGGTCGGTGCCCACGGCCGTGGTCAACGCGGTGGACTCCCTGTCGCGCAGCGGGGTGCGCTTCGTGCCCGAGATACTGGTGGCGGGGGGAGGAGGTGGCGTGCTGGAGGGCCTGGCCTCCCAGCTCATGCGGGTCCTGGCGAACACCGGGCAGGCCGGGGAAGCGGACGGGGCGGCCGGCGTGGCCCCTCCTCCCGCGGAAACGCCCCCGGCGGGACCGGCGGCGCCGCCCCCGCCGCAGGCGTGAATTATCGTTACAATTTGTAGATATTTCGAGGGCCGTCCGGCCCTGCCCACCCCGCTGCGCTATTTCTTCAGGGCGCCGAGGGCGGCCAAAACCGCCCCTCCCGCCAGGGAGAGGATGCCGGAGACGGTCCACAGCGCCGAACTAAGGCGGTACTTGCGGCTGAGCTCCTCCTCGCTCTTGGCGCTGATGATGAATTTACCCCCGCCCGCGGCCACGCGGGCCTGCTCGCCGTCGCGCTGCACGCTGCCCAGCACGTAGAGGGGCCGCCCCACCGGGATCACCCATTCCGATGTGCGGTAGCGGGAATAGAAATCGTACTGGCTGGTGAGCACGGTGGCCACGGTGTCCAGCACCTTCTGCCCCACGGTCTGCTGGGGGATGCTGTAACCCAGGGCCCCCTGGGCGTTCTTCAGGGTGCGCTCGGGGACGAACTCCGCCCCCTCGGGCATGACCCAGATGGACCCGCTGGAGTCGCGCAGCACGAAGGGGGTGGAGCGCTCCTCCTCGTAGACCACATCCCAGTCCTGGTGCTGCTGCATGGTCCCGTCGACATCCCTTTCCATGCGCACGTTCAGGCCCTCCACCTTGTGCTTGAAATAGAGGCAGGGGGTGTTGGTGGCGGGCGAGGTCAGCGGGGGCTGACCCTCCGCGGTGCCCTTGATCTCCACCTGGCTCCCCGCCAGGGTCCCCGCTGCCGCCGCGGCCTGGGCCACGCTCATCGTGGAGGTGCCGCTGACCGCCCTGAGCTTGCCCCGGCTCCTCGTCCCCAGGATGAGGGCCACCACTCCGAAGACGACCAGAGCTCCCCCGATGCCCAGCATGGCCCACTGAGTCGTCGTCATCTCCGCCACCACCGCGACCACCACCTTTCTTCCTTCATGCTCCTTCCTTTGCCTCCTCATCCGCCCGCCGGGCTCTCGGCATCTCCCCGGCCGGCAACTCCGCTTTCACCCAGCCCCGCGGCAGCAATTCGAACACCCGGTCCCTGATGAACTCGTTGTCCTCGCCCTCGGCCATTCGGCAGAAGCGGTCGAAGCTGACGCCCTGCCGCTCCACGTAATCCAGGATGAGGTCGATGATGCGCGCGATCATGCGCATGCCCCGGCGGTCGCGGTCCACGTGCTCGCTCCACTGCCGCAGCGCCTCCACCTGCTGGCTGACCATCTCCTCCGCTCGGCTCTCCGCAGTACCCAGCTTCTCCAGAAAAACGCGCCGCGGCGGCATGAAGAAAGGCCTTCCTATGTTCACCTGCACGCCCCCGTCCTCCTCCCGCCTGAACACGGCCAGGGGCAGGATGGGGGCGGGGGCGGCGCGGGCCAGATTGGCCACGCCGTAGCGGAACCACCCCAGCTCCCGACGCCTGCCGCGCGTCCCCTCCGGGAAGACCAGCACCGCCTCTCCTTTTCTCAGGCGCTCCATGCTGAGCCGGATGACCTCCTCGGCATTCCCCTCCTCCCGGTCCACGGGGATGACCCCGAAGACCTTCCAGAGCAGCACCCCGAGAAAGCCCTCCTGCCCCTTTTCGATGCCCCGCTTGGCCCAGGGCCAAAGGTGGGTGCGGGTGAGGGCGGGCTTCAGGGCCAGGGCAATGGCCACCACATCGATGGAGGACTGATGGTTGGATACCGCGATGAAGGGGCCGTAGCGGGGCACGTTCTCTTCCCCCTGCACGCGCAGCCGGTATTTACGCCCCCTTGCTGCCCAAGCGAAAAAAGGCCTTATGAGCACGTACCTCCACCACATAGGGATGCTCCCGTGACTCCAAGCCGCCGCGAATCATGAATGATTTTAACATAACGCACTTTGGCCGTGCAGCGCCCACACACCGCGCAACGCCGACCGCCGAGCATTGCGAGCGGCCATGGTTTATAATCGACGCGCGAGGCCCGGGTAACAGGAGGGGTAGATGCTCGGGGAAGGCGGCTGCTCGGTGGATTTCTTCGGCTTGAGGAACCGCATAATATTCTGGTCCCTCATGGTCACCTTCTTCTACGGATATCTATTCGACTGCCTCCTGCGGATATTCATATATTCCTTCGACGGTCGCATGCACCTCTTCGTCCTCTATCACGCCGGGGTGACCAGCCTCATCGTCTTCCCGCCGGTGATCATTTTCGTGGTCAGGCGCTTCACCGGACTTCGGGATGCGGTGATGGGATGGAACGACGCCATCGCCAAGAGCGGGGAAGAAAAGCTGGCCGCCGCCTCGCGCGCCCTGCGCGCCCTGGAGCGCTATCCGCTGGAGATATGCCTGATCGGCCTGGCCGGCGGCATCGTCCTCTATCTGGAGGACTGCATCTCTCTCTATTATTTCGGCCGCATGAACGGGCCGCTGGTCTTGCTCTATTTCCTCTCCGGGATATGCGTGGTGCTCACCACCGCCTTCCTCCTCTTCACGGTGATCCACCACCTGCTCAGAGCGGTGCGCCGCCAGTGCTACCGGCAGTTCCCCCGCGAACTGCGGCTCAAAGGCATCGACATCGGGCCGCGGTTCGTCGCCCTGGTCGCTCTGCTCATAATCCTCTCCGTGGGCCTGGTCAGCGAGACGGGCATGGCCCGCACCGTCTTCACCATCCGTAGACAAGTGGGCCTCCGGGCGGTGGAGAACGCCTCGCGGGTGGCGGAGAGGTTGCGCGGGGGCGGCCTCACCCGGGAAGACCTGGAGGAGGCCGCCTCTTCCCTGGCCCTATACCCCGACGAATATATCGCGGTGGTGGATGAAGAGGGGGAGGCGGCGGGAGAGGCGTTCCTGGGCGAGTTCGATCCCGGCGGCCTCCCCGATGACTTTCTCGACGACCTCAAGCGGAAGGCGGCGGCCGGCGGTTCGGGCTATTCGGTGGGGCCGTGGGGGCGGGCCCTGGCGGCATGGGTGCCGTTACAGGAGGGCGGATCCGGCCTCATCATCGCCGTTCCTCTCGATCCCTTCATGGGAGACGCCAACCGCATGGTGTTCTACCTGGCCATAGTGGGGTTGATGATCATGGTGGTCACCCTGGTCTCCGGCTTCCTCACTCTGCGCAGCGCCGCAGCCCCTTTGAAGTCGCTGGAAGAGGCCTCCCGCCGCACCGGTGAAGGGGATCTCACCGCCGAGGTGGAGATCGCCTCCGCGGACGAAGTGGGCCGGCTTTCCGCCGCTTTCCGGGACATGGTGCTGGACCTCCGCGAAGCGCTGGGTTCCTCCCGGGAGGTATCCGAGCTGGTCATGGAGGAATCCGCCTCGGCCTCGGACTCCGCCGAGCAGGTCAACGCGGCGCTGGAGCAGCTGAGCCGCATCGTCCAGCAGCTCTCTCGCAACGCGGCCGCCGAGAGCGACCAGATGCAGAGGATCACCTCGGCCATGCGCGAGATGATGGGGGTGATCGAGGAGAGCTACGACCAGTCCAACCGGGGAGTGGAGGTCAACCAGGGAGCTTCCCAGGTCGCGGAGGCGGGCCTGCTCAACGCCAATGCCGCCGTGGCCCAGATGGAGAAGGTCCAGGCCATCATGCAGGAAGCCGTTCGCTCCATCGACTCCCTGCAGGAGAAGACGGAACAGATCGGCATCATCGTCGAGCTCATCCGCAGCATCGCCGACCAGACCAACCTGCTGGCGCTCAACGCGGCCATCGAGGCGGCGAGGGCCCAGGAATTCGGGAGGGGCTTCGCGGTGGTGGCGGAGGAGGTGCGCAAGCTAGCGGAGGAGTCGGCCCGGGCCACCGAGCGCATCGGAGCCCTGGTGCGGGAGATCGAGGCGAGTACCGCCCAGTCGGTATCCTATATGGAGAGGAGCAGCGAAGAGGTGTCCGCGGGGGTGGAGAAGGTCAGGAAGACCGGCTCCTCGCTGGACGACATCTTCGAGCTGGTCAGCCAAGCGGTGGAGCTCTCCGGGGCCATCGCCGCCATCACCCAGCGCTCCATGCAGCAGAGCGAGGCCCTGCAGGGAGCGGTGGAGGAGATGGGGCGCATCATCGAGTCCAACGCCGCGTCCGCCCAGGAGGTGGCCGCCTCCATCGAGGAGCAGAGCGCTTCCATGCAGGAACTGGCAGGTTCCAGCGAGAAGGTGGCCCGGCTGTCGCGGCGGCTGCAGGAGCAGGCCGAGCGATTCCGCCTCTGACCCCGGAAAGCGCCGCGAAACGGATGCTTTTGCCGCACATCCTTCCCGGGGTGACTGCGTGTGGGGTCTTCAGAACGGGCGGGCGGGGTCCTTCTTCCATCCGGCCATGGTCTTCTCCTGGCCGAGCAGATGAAAGACGAAGTCCACCATCTTGGGAAGCATCAGCCCGCGGGCCAGGGCCGTGGCCCGCACGGCGAAGCGCGGCACCGCCACCTCCGCCTGATTCTTCTTCACCGCCCTGATAACGGCGTCGGCCACCTTTTGGGGATCCTGCCAGCGGGTGATGAAGGGGACTTTGCCTCCCTCGAACATGCCCGTCTTGACATAGCCCGGGTCGATGATGGTGAAGTCCACGCCGCTGCGGTAGAGCTCCTGCCGGATGGAATCGGTGATGCCGATGAGAGCGTGCTTGCTGGCGCAGTACCCGCCCATGAGAGCGTTGCCCACCTTGCCGGCGATGGAGCAGATGTTGACCACGTGGCCCCGTTTTCTCTCGAGCATGGGGGGCACGAACGCCTGCATCATCCAAACGCTCCCGAAATAGTTGACGTCCATCATGCGGCGCAGGGAGGACTCGGGAAGGTCCAGTACCGCACGGCAATCGGTGATCCCCGCGTTGTTTATCAGCACATCGACCGGCCCGACCTCCCTCTCCACCCTTTCGGCCAGAGCGAAGCAGGCCTCGCGGTCGGAGATGTCGTGCACGTATGAGCGGACCTCCCATCCCCGCGACCGCATCTCCTCAGCCGTCTTCTCCAGCTCCGCGCCGTCCACGTCGGTGATGACCACGCGGCATCCTTCCCGGGCGAAGCCCTCCGCTTCAAGCCTGCCCATCCCCCGGGCCGCTCCGGTCACCAGGACCACTTTTCCCGCCAGATCCCTCATCGGCACTCCTTTCATCCCGTGCGGGGCCAGCTCCCGAAAGGCCGACCGAGAATCAGACCATCGCTCAAATCAAAAAGGCGTTTTTGAGTCAAGATGCCTGCAGATCTCGGTAGATCCATTATATTATCCATATTCTCGATCACCCTTTCGACATATCTTACTCTAAATCCCGCAGCGAGGCCCTCAACGGGGTTCAGGCCAAGACGTTCTGGTCGAGCCAGGCGGATATGGCCGGATACACCTTCTCCTCCACTCCCTTTCCCATGACCAGGTCGGTGTGGCCGTAGCCGGGGAAACAGATGAAGTCCTTACGCGTGCTGGAGACGCGCTCGTAGCCGTAGCGGCGGATGCACTCGTGGCTGGCGAAATCCTCCGTCCCGGTGACAAAGAGCATGGGGACGGTGATGCGTTCCATCCCGTCCGTGTAGTTATAGCTGCGGTCATGCGACAGATAGTCTCCGTTGATCAGGCCGAAGACGAGCTGTCGGGCCATGGCCGGCGAGACGTCATCTCCCGCCCAGCGGAGCAAGCTCACCGCGGCGTCCGCCTCCACGTTGCGCCAATTGTAGAGGAGTATGCCCGCTGGGCTGAGGGCCACCATGGCCGCTCCCCGCGGATGCCTCTGAGCCCAGCGCCCAACCGGCACCCCCAGGGAAACCCGCTTCCCCCGCCTTTCCATCAGGCGCAGGCCGGCCATCATCCCCCGCAGCCCCGCTTTCGCGACCGCGGAGTTGGAGAGGAACCCGAAGAACCCTCCCTTTTCCCAGTGAAAGGCGGGCGGGCTTCCGACGGCCACCCCCGCTGCCACCATGGAATTGCGCTCGGCGGCCAGTCCGGCGTCAGCTCGGAACACGCCGTGCCCCCTCGATTCCTCAAAGGTGGCACCTTGCAGGTAGCAGAAAAGGACCATGCCCCCCATGCTGTGGCCGATCCATGCGGGCTTGCGGCCGGTGGCCTCGCTCACCCCGCGCACCAACGCGTCGGCATCGTAGGCGGCGAGGTGGTCTATGGAGTGGCCCCAACCTCCGCTGTCGGATACGCTGCTGCCCCTCCCGTTGCCTCGGAAGTTGGCTATCCAGACGTCGAAGCCCCCGCGGGCCAGGAAGACGGCCAGATTGCGTCCCGGCCTAGGCAGGTCGAATTCGTTGCCGTTGCCCTCGAAGCCGTGGGCCAGTATGACCGGCCTGCCGCCGTCCGCGACGTAACGCTTCCCCCTCAAAACTACCCCGTCCGCGGTTGAGATCTCCCATATCTCCCGAGGCAGCCCCGTTCCCTGCTCTTCCTCAGGCGCAGGCATAGGGGTTCGACTCCAGCGCAAGGCCAGGGCTGACGCCGCGGCGGCTGTGCCCGTGATCAGAAGCTTCCTCAATCGATCATCCCTCCTCGACCATGATATCCACCCCGCTCTATCCTCGCCCTTCACGGCAAGGCTTGCGGCAGCCGCTGCGAGCCTCGCCGCCCCTCAGCGCCGACGGGCCGCACTGCCGAAAAAAGAGGAGCCCCGCCGGCAGCGGGGCTCCCTCTCCGCCGAGGCCTTTCAATGGCCCTTTTTCTCCTTTTCCGCTTCCTTCTTTATCTCCACCTGGAAGGTGAGCGTCTTCTCCGCGGGCCGGTCCGTCTCCCAGGGACGCAGGTACCGCAGCTCAATCTCCGACTCCCCCTCCGCTATCGCGCGGAAGGTGAAGACCTCCAGGCCGCCGGCCCCAACCAGCTCGCCGCGGCCTTCCTCGCCCTTTTTCTCTTCCCCGCCCTCTTCCTTCTTCTCGTACTCGCGGCTCACCAGGTAGAGCAGGCCCTGGTCGTAGGAGGCCAGCTGCCAAGAGTACCCGGTGGTGGGGTTGGAATCAAGGGCCAGGGCGAATTCGGTCTGCAGGCCTACCTCCAGGGTCTTATCCGCATCAGCTTCGCCGTGACGCTCCGCTTCCTTGCCGGAGCCGCCCTTGGGCACCACATCCACGATGAAGGCGCGCTCTTCGGGCTCCCCTTCCTCCGCTGCCACTTCCTCGCTTTGCCCGCCCGTGGCGGCAGAGGCGTACGGGCCGGAGGCATGCTCATCGCTTTTCTCCTCAGCGCCCTCATCGCCGCCCTCGACTTCCCAGGGGCGGACGCAGCGGAAGCTGAGCGTGGTCCTTCCCACCTCCAGGGCCTTGAAGGTCCATTTCTCCTCCCCCCCCGCGCCGAGCCGATCGGTTGCGGGCGGCTTGTATTCCATCTTCTCAAGCTCCAGGACGGCATGGTCGAACTCGCCGGCGAGCTGCCAGGAATACCCGGTGGTGGGATTGGCCTCCAGGGCGATGATGAACTCGCTGCCCTTCTCCACCACCAGGGGCGAGGAGTTGTTGCGGAACACCTCGGCCGACCCCGGCATCCGGCATCCGCCGGAAAGGAGCACCGCCGCGGCCACGATGACGGCTGCCGATGCTGCGGTCCTGTTCCCTCTCATCTTCTCCACTCCTTCCTCGTGCGGGCATATGCCATAGGGCGCGAGGCCCATTCCGAAACCCCATATATTTTAACAGAAAGCCTCTCGATCATCGCGGGCCGCCCGTGTCCCCGCGAATCCGCTGAGAGAACGGATCGCGCCTCTTTGTGGCGCTCTTCAGCCCCCGCAGGCCCTCGCCTTTATGCGATAATTGCCGTGCTATCGGCAGATCGGAAAGAGCTCGGCGGCACGGCGCAAGTTCCGGAGGTGGGTAATGAGGATAGCTAGGGATCTGACCGAACTGGTGGGGCATACTCCCTTGGTACGTATCAACCGCCTGGTTGCGGGAGCGGGGGCGGAGGTGGTGGCCAAGCTGGAGTTCTTCAACCCCTGCGGCTCGGTCAAGGACCGCATCGGCGTCAGCATGATCGAGGCGGCGGAGCGGGAGGGGCGCATAAGTCCAGGAAAAACCACAGTGATCGAGCCCACCTCCGGCAACACCGGGATCGCCCTGGCCTGGGTATGCGCCGCCAAGGGATACCGCCTGGTGGTGACCATGCCCGACACCATGAGCGCGGAGAGGCGCAACCTCCTGAGGGCGCTGGGAGCCCACCTCGTCCTCACCCCCGGATCGGAGGGGATGCGCGGGGCCATAGTAAAAGCCGAGGAGATGGCCGCCAGCAACCGCGACTACTTCATGCCCCAGCAGTTCGCCAATCCCGCCAACCCGGAGGCGCACCGCCGAGGAACCGCCGAGGAGATCTGGGAGGACACCGACGGCCGCGCCGACGTCTTGGTCGCCGGAGTGGGCACGGGAGGCACGGTCACGGGGGTGGGGCAGGCGCTCAAAGAGCGAAAGCCCTCCTTCCGAGTGGTGGCGGTGGAGCCCGCGGAGTCCCCGGTGCTGTCGGGAGGGAACGCCGGGCCCCACGGGATACAGGGGATAGGAGCGGGTTTCGTGCCCGAGATACTGGACCGAGAGGTCATTGACGATGTATTCAAGGTGACCACCGAACAGGCCTATGCCATGGCCCGCCGCCTGGCGCGGGAGGAAGGCATACTGGCGGGGATCTCCTCGGGCGCCGCCGTCCATGCGGCGGCGGAGCTGGCCTTCCGCCCCGAGAACGAGGGCAAGCTGATGGTGGTCATCCTGCCCAGCACCGGGG
The DNA here is from genome assembly GCA_015711755.1 of Candidatus Geothermincola secundus. Classification (GTDB taxonomy): domain Bacteria; phylum Actinomycetota; class Geothermincolia; order Geothermincolales; family Geothermincolaceae; genus Geothermincola_A; species Geothermincola_A secundus. The sequence continues at coordinate 12,741 of JACVIY010000060.1, forward strand.
AGCGCTATCTCTCCACTCCGCTGTTCCGCTTCGAGGAGGATTGAGGGAGCGCGGCATCCCGCCCGAGGACTCGGCAGCCGGGAAAAACGGGTTGGAGCGGCCCGGCGGTTTCATTAGATACGCGACTTCGGGGTGTGCAGAAATATTTGTCCCCTTTAGCGTGCCTCTCGGTTCCGCGGATTTCCTCAAGGTTTGGTCCCGACAACTCTTTACTGCATTTTACAACTTGTAAAATGTTAGGTGTGAAGGGCCGACTCAACCATCAGCGGTCAGCGCCGCTTTACAGGGATGGTCCTGCGCGGCGCCTCGCGCTTCCACTCGCTTTTGGCGTGCCCCACCATCAGCGCCCCCACCACCCTCTCCTTCCAGGGTATGCCCATGATGCGCAGGAGGCGGCGGTCCCAGTTGGCCGCCATGATCAGGAAGCCGTTGAAGCAGGTTCCCACGCCCGCTGTCTCCGCATAGAGCACGGCGTTCTCCGACGCCAGCCAGGCGTCCCCCTGGGCCATGGAGTTGAGGCGGGGAGCGGTGATGACCAGGAGGCAGGGTGCGTCGTAGAAGAGTACGTCGCGGTCCCTGGAGGGGTCGGTGATCATGAGGAAAGCTCCGGAGAGTATGCGGTGCTCCTCTTCGTCCAAGCCGCAGAGCCGCCAGGCCGCGGCGAAGATGGGAGTGTTAAAGATGCGGGCCATACGGCGGTAGTAGGCCAGGGTGCGGCGGCGCATGTCCTCGATGGTCCGCGGATCGCGGAAAACATAGGCCTTGAGGGGCCGGGAGTTGTGGGCGGAGGGGGCCACCGAGGCCGCCTCGATCATGCCTTGCAGCACCTCGTCCGGCACTTCCGCCCCTTTGCGGAAGCCGCGGCAGGAGCGGCGGCCCCGCAGCAGCCGCATCATGGCCTCGGGCGAGACGGGCCTCTCCGCGGGCAGCTCGCGGGCCTCTTCTTCCTCGTACCCCAGGACGGTTATGGCCCCGCGGGGGCACACGGCGTAGCAGTGCCCGCACTCGATGCAGAGCGTCTCGCCCTCCGGCCTGACCACCGGGCCCCTGTCGATGACCATGGCCAGGCACGCTTGCCAGCAGACGTTGCAGTTGTCGCACCTGTCGTAGTCTATGCGTATCATCCACTTCTCCTTGCCGTTGCTGTAAGATTTTGTCGGTCGATTATATCACCGACACCATCGGCGGGGAGCCCGCCGGGAAAGGGGCCCGGACATGGCAGCGGATGACAGAGGACGTTCGGCCGGCAACCTGGCGGGACAGGTGCTGGACCTGGCCTCGCTGGTGGAATACCAGGAGGGGTCGGTGGTCAGCCGGGAGGTGGTGCGGGGCAAGACCGGCACGGTGACCGTTTTCGCCTTCGACGCCGGACAGGGGCTGAGCGAACACACCGCCCCCTTCGACGCCTTGGTCCTGGTCATCGAGGGCGAGGCCCGCATCACCATAGACGGCCGCCCCCACATGGTCGGGCAGGGACAGATGATCATCATGCCCGCCGGACATCCCCACGCCCTCTTCGCCGAGCGCCCTTTCAAGATGCTCCTGGTGATGATCAGATCATAGGTCGACCCGGCTTCGGGAACGGATCATCCATGCCGGACCGGGTTTTTTTGACACAAAACCCTCGAGTATGATATGTTGCGAAACGCAAGGCCGGGATATAAGGGTGAAGGGCCTTTTTTTATTGTGTCCGCCGCACGGGGGAGGTAATCAGGTGAGAGCGAGCGAGTTCGTACGTGATTCAGGCATGCGTGCATCGAGTAGGGGGCTGGTATCCCTGGCCGCGGCGGTGATGCTGTCCGCCCTGCTGGTCCTGGCCTGGCTGCCGGCCCTGCCGGCCTCCCCGGACTGGACCGACCCGGTGGACGTTTCCACCCAGTCCGAGTACGACCAGTATGAACCCTGCCTGGTTCTGGACCCGGACGGCACATCCCACGTGGTCTGGGAGGGCTACGACGAATACGAGGAAGACTGGTCGATCTGGTACGCCGACAACGCCGGCGGGGAATGGTCCGACCCGGTGCTCGTCTCCACCCAGTCCGAAGACGACCAGGCTAACCCCAGGATCGTGGTGGACGCGCACGGAGCCGCCCACGTGGTCTGGAAGGGATACGGCCCCGACGGCGGTTATGAGAAGATCTGGTACGCCGACAACGCGGGCGGGGACTGGTCCGACCCGCTGGACATCTCCATCCAGTCCGAGTACGACCAGGACAACCCGCAGATAGCGCTGGACGCCGCGGGCGCTGCCCACGTGGTCTGGGAGGGGTACGGCCCCGACGGCGGTTATGAGAAGATCTGGTACGCCGACAACGCGGGCGGGGACTGGTCCGACCCGCTGGACATCTCCATCCAGTCCGAGTACGACCAGAACAACCCGCAGATAGCGCTGGACCCCCAGGGCGGGGCGCACGTCGTCTGGGAGGGGTACGACGAATACGAGGAAGACTGGTCGATCTGGTATTCCTCCAACGCGGGGGCGGGAGGGCTGGGCGCCCTTGCGGACGGCTGGTCGGACCCCGAGATGATATCCCCGGACGACGACTGGCCCTACTACCCCGTCATCGCCATCGACTCGGCGGGCGGCGCCCACGTCATCTACCACGGCCATACCGAACTCTCCCAAGGCAACTGCTCGTGCCTGTACGTCACCGACGCGGGGGGCGAGTGGTCCTACCCGGTGCTGCTCTCGGACGGTTACGGGCAGAACGGCTCCTACCTGATGCAGCTGGCACTTGATGCGCTGGACCATCTCTACGTGGCCTTCGACGCGGATGACGGCATGATCCACTACACCACCGACCAGGGCTCGGGCTGGACCGACCCGGTGGTGGTCTCCACTCAGAGCGATAACTACAATCGCGCCCCGAGCATGGCCGTCGACCGGGCCGGCAACCCCCGCGTGGCCTGGGGGGGCTACGACCCCGCTGGTGACTACGAGAAGATCTGGTACGCGGAGGACATCACCAGGCGCCTGGTCACCGCGGAGGCCGTGGGGGCGGGCGCGGTGGACCCGGAGGCCCAGATCGTGCCCATCGGGGGGGACGCGGCGGTGGCCCTGCTGCCTGATGCGGGCTTCCGCGTGGGC
>JACVIY010000061.1 GCA_015711755.1 Candidatus Geothermincola secundus
CATGAGGTCGGCGGAAAGCCCGGGGTGGGCATTGAGCACCCCCACCACCACCAGCGGACTCAGGTCGTGGATGAGTTGAGACAGGAAAGCGCCGTTGGCGTTGATGCCCGCCGCCGCCGCTCCCGCAAGTCCGGGGGTGAGGTTGGCGGACAGCGCCGTGGTGAAAGCGGTGGTCCGATTCATGAGATCCAGGGTCACCGCCGCGCTGAGGTTGTCGATGGCGGCCTCCAGTAGGTCCGGGTTCAGGTTGATGCCCGCCGCCGCCGCCTCCGCCGTCTCCCGGCGGACCGCCGCCACCATCTCGGTGAGGAAGGGCGTGCACTGATTGATAACCCCGGCCAATACCAGGGGATCGGAATTGGCGACCATGGCGTTGAGGAAGGCGGCGTTGTTGTTGAGGCCCTCGGCAGCGGCCTCACCCACATTGGCGGGGACGACGCTGACCAGCCCGGTGAGGAAGGCGGCATTGGCGTTGGTTGCCCCAGCGATGACCGCCGGGTCCAGCAGACCCACCACCGAGGTCATGAAATCCACATTGAGGACGAGGTGTTTTATGTAGTCTATGTTGAGGTATTCGATTATCCTGGATACGGCCTCCCCGTTGTCATTGAGTATGTCGGCAACCGACTGCGGATCCATGTTGTTCATGAAGGTTATCAGGAAACCCTGATTGGCGTTCACCGCCGCCGCTATGGGAGCGGGGTTGAGCAGTCCCAGCATACGGGTGAGCAGCGCCTCGTCGTCGGCGATGTCCGCCGCCGCCCGGGGGTCCAGATGATTGGTGATTCGGGTGACGAAATCGAGGTTCTCGTTCAGGGTATCCACTATTATCTGCGGGTTCACCGCCCCCATCATGCCCGCCAGGAAGCCGCCGTTGGCGTTGATGGCCGAGGCCAGCACCCGCGCGTCCAGCGAGCTCATGACCCTTGACAGGAACTGGGGGTTGGCGTTGATGGCCTGGGCCGCGGAGGAGGGGTCGAGAGCACCCAGCAGGTTGGTGAGAAAGCCGCCGTTGGCGTTGACCGCGGAAGCTATCACCGCGGGGTCCAGGGCCCCCAGCAGCAGCGTGGTGAACTGGGGGTTGGCGTTCATGGACGCCGCCAGCACCGTGGTGTCCAGATACTTCAGCAAGGAGGAGAGGAACGATCCGTTGGCATTGACCGCGGCGGCGACAACCTGAGGGTCGAGGTAGCTTATGAGTTGGCGGGTGAACTCGGGGTTGGAGTTGAGCATGCGGGCTATGGCCACGGGGTCCAGGTATTTGAGCAGGTCCACCATCAGCTGCGGCTGGCCGTTTATCACCGTGGCCAGCACCCGGGCGTCGAGGTAGCGGATTAGCTCGGTCAGGAACCAGGAGTTCTCGTTTATCGCCTTTACCAGGTTGGCCTTGCTCTCCTCGGTGGCTATGAGTTCCTTGAACAAGGCGTCGAGGAACTCCGGGTTGTCGTTGATGGCCTGGGCCAGGGCCTTGGGGTCGAGGTTGGAGATAAGGCCGGAGAGCAGGCGGCGCTGCCCGGACATCTTTCCCATCAGGGCCCCAACGGTGCTCTTGGTCGGGAGCACCATGAACAGGCCCATGCCCACCAGGACCAACACCAGTGCCAGCACGGTGATGTTCACCGCTATCTGCACCGGCCTCCTCAACAACATCTCAGCTCATCGCCTTCCGTTTCCCAACAGGTCCTCACGGATTCCAGTGATAGACTTCCGCCGGCGGGAAGCTGCCGAACTCTCCCACTCTGGTGAAACGGGCCCAGGCCCGGGAATAGATGATCCCGGGGTAAAGGGATATGCTCAGGTTGGACTCCGCCAGGAACCACAGGCATTCCAACATATTGCGATTAGGTATGGTCGTCCCCGGGTCGTGCACGCTCATGGAGCGCACCAATATGTCCACCACGGGGGAAGCCTGCAGCCCGACGAGCAGGCCGGTCAGGAAGTTGTTGTTGGCGTTGTTGATGGCCTGGGCCAGCCTCTGGCCCAGATGATTGCTCCCCGCCTGCTGCAGAAAAGCGTTGGTCAGAGTGGGGTTGGCGTTCATGGCCTGGGCCACGATATCGCCGTTCAGCGAATCCAGCAGAGTGGAGATGAAGTTCTTGCCCCCATTGGTGGCCAGGGCGTTGTTGATGGCGGTGGCCAGAGCAGCGGGGTCGAGCGCCGCCACCAGGTTCTGAAGGAAGGTCTCGTTGCCGTTGAGGATGTTGGCCATCACCGCTCCGTCGGTGTTGCGCAGGATATGTTCGATGAGGGAGGGGTTGCCATTAATAGCTTGGGCGATAGCCCGGGCGGAGTTGGCGTTGAGATTGAGCATCAAATGGTACATGAAGTTATCGAAGTTGTAGGGAGGGGTGTTGATGGCATTGACGATGGCTTGGGCCACGTTGGGCGTTGTTGCCTTGAGCATCGCCTCCAGGAAATATTCCCCCGACCAGAGGATGGTGGAGCTCTCGTTGAGGCCCGCGGCCACCGCTTGCCCGGTGGCCCCGTTCAGCTCCGGCAGCAGCGATGTCAGCAGGGCGGGGTTGGCATTGATCCCGGCGGCGATGGCCTGGGCCACCGCGGTGTTCAGCCCGCTCATCAATGCCCCGGTGAAATCCGGCGAGGCCTGGTTAAGCCCCTTGGCTACGGCCGCGCCCACCGCCGGCGAGAGGTTGGCCAGCAGAGGCTGGATGATGTCGGTGCGCCCGTTGAGGGCCTCGGCGATGGCGTTGCCCACGTCCGCATTGAGCCGCCTGGCCACCTCCTGGGCGGTGACCGGGCTCCCGTTCATCCCGGCGGCTATGGCCGCCGCGGCATCGGCGTTGAGGTTGCGCAGCAGCCCGCCCACGAAGGACGGGTTGGAGTTCACCGCAGCGGCGATGACCGTCGGGTTGGAATAGAGGATGGTGGACTTCAAGAAGGAGTCGGCGGTCGGCTGCTGGGCGTCCAGGTTCAACCCCTGAGCCGCCCGCTGAGCGACGGCGTTGGAAAGGGCGGGGATCAGCGCCCTTATAAGGTTCCCGTTGGAGGAATTGAGGGCGGCGGCCAGCACGGCCGGGTCGCTGGCCCCCACCAGGGCATCCAGGAACGCGGGGTTGGCGTTGAGCCCGGCCGCGGCGGCGCTCCCCACCCCTGAGCTCAGCCGCTTCACGATCTCTTTGGTGACCGCGGCGGTGTCGTTCATGACCCCCGCCGTGACCGCGGGGTCGATGGTGGCCAGAGCGGTGAAGAGGATGCTGTTGGCCCCGAAGGTCAGGGCGTTCTCGTTGATGGCGTTGCCGATGACCGTCCCCAGCGCCGGGCTCAGGGCTTCCACCATAGAGGTGATGAAGGCGGTGTTGGTGTTGAGCACCTCCGCCAGAACCGCCGGGTCGGAGTCGGCGATCATCTCGTCGAGGAAGTCGGCATTGGAATTGATGCCCGTGGCCGCGGCAGAAGCCACCGAGGGATCAAGCTGGGAGACCAATGCGGTGACGAAGGCCCCCGCTCCGTCCAGGGCTCGGGCCAGCTCGGCCGCATCCAGCGCTCCCAGCACCGCCACCAGCAGGTCCGGGTTGTCGTTCATGCCCTGGGTGGACTGGGCCACTAAGTCGTACGACAGCTCGCTAACAAGCCCGGTCACGAAGGCGGATGCCCGACTCAAAGCCTCCGCCAGCCCGGCCGCCGGCAAGTTGTTGAGCAGCCCCACCAGGAAGCTGGGGTTATGGTTCATGGCGTCCGCGGCGCCTGCCGCGATGGTCGGGCTGATCAGGGGGAGGAGGCGGGAGACGATGGTGGGATGCTCTCCCAGAGCCCCGGCCAGGGCCGCCGGCTTCATATAGCTCATGACGTCGGTCATCATCTGCTGGTTGTTGGCGATGCGCGCGATGAGCTCGGGGTCGAGCTTGTCCATCACCTGATAGACGAGGTCGGGGTTGTCGTTGGCGATGCCTGCCACCCAGGCCGGGTCGAGGCATTTGACCAGGCCCGCGGTGAACGAGGTGTGGGCGTTCATCTGGGTGGCCAGGAAAACGGGGTCGAGGGCGGAGATGAGGGAGGTAAGCCAGGCGGCGTCGCCGGCGGTGACTCCCAGCACCTTTAGAAGGAGTTCGTCCGAGAGGTTGTTTATGAGACCCACGGCCATGGAGGCGTTATCGTTTACCGCGGAGGCGATGACCGCGGGGTCGAGGGATTGCATCAGCCGCGAGAGGAAGGTGGGGTTGGCGTTGGTCCCCTCGGCCAGCACCCGCGGGTCCAGCAGTCCCAGCAGGCGGGTGAGGAATGGCCCGTTTGAGTTCACTATGCCCGCCACCACCGTAGTGTCGAGGTAACCCATGAGAGCCGGGGCCATCTGAGGGTTGGCGTTTACGGCACCCGCCAGGACCCTGGGGTCCAGCAAGCCGATCAAAGCGGTGAGGAAGGGACCGTTGGCGTTGATGGCCTCGGCTATCACCGTGGGGTCCATGGAGGCCATGGAGGCGGTGAGAAAATCCTGATTGGCATTGACCGCCGCCGCCACCACCGCGGGATCGAGCAGGCCCAGCAGGCGGGTGAGGAAATCCCCGTTGCGGTTTATGACCTCCGCAATCACTTTGGGGTCGAGTCCGGCGGTCAGCTTTATGGCGAAATCGGTGCTCCCGTTGACCACCGCCGCCAGCACCTTGGGATCTAAAAACTGCAGCAGCTGCGTTATGAACTGGCTGTTCTTGTTGACGGCATCGGCGATCATGCGCGCGCCGTCCGTCCCCAGGGCCTTGAGGATCTCGCCGGCCATGCCCGGGTTCTCGTTTAAGGCCTTGGCCAGCGCCTCGGGATCCAAGCTGGAGAGCAGGGATGACAGATTCCCCTTGGAACTGAGGAGCTTTCCCAGGAAACCGCCCATGGGATTACGCGAAGGCAGCAGTATGACCAGTCCCAGGACCAGCGCCGCCACCACCAGGGTGATGACGATGATGTTTATCACCGCCTGGAAGGGAGCCCTGAGCAGCATGGCCCTTCCTTTCCGTTCCCCTCCTGCTCCTCCGTTGCGACCTGGATCTGTTGCGGTTGTTGCTTCAGTGTTTGTCTGTTGATACAGTAAATTAGATTATAATGTATGCGAAACGCAATTTCAATACATAGTACCACTATTATGATTATCGCCCATCGGGGGCCTTTGCAACCGCCGCGCCGCCTATTGTTGCAAGAAATTAACAATTGGTTAACAACACCGTTGCAGAAATCGAGCGGAAGGGCATTAGTCAGACAGGTATGGAATTTCGGGTAAGGCCTTATCGGCCGACCTCGCTTACCGACCTCTTCCTCCCATCACTACCTCATCGGACCCATCCACCCGGAGCCGCCGTCAGCGAGTCAAGGGATGCCGAGCACCCCGGTCGCGCAGGTGCCTCCCCCCCGGCCGTCCCAGTACAGGGCCCTCTCAGCTACCAGAGGCATGCCGTCCGTCTGCACCGTCACCGAGACGTCGGAGTCCAGCGCCACCTGGTTCAGGTCCACGGACAGGCGGCTGGTGGGGGCCAGATAAAAATAGTTATCGAAGCTGCTGCCGTCGGGGAGCATGCAGGTCAAGGTCGCCTGCAGGGGCTGGTCGGTCGGGTTCTGCAGGAGCACCCATTCCTCGAATCCCCAGGCGGTGGTGCCCTCGGCCAGGTACCAGACGGAAGAGGGGGTAGCGCTTCCCACGCAGCAGTGGCCCTCCCGTCGCGAATCCCAGTACATGGCCCGCTCGGCCACCACCGGTGAGTCCGCGTAGACGAAGGTGCTCACATCCTCCTCGCCCACCACCTCCGAGACGTTCAGGGTGAAGCGGGCGTTGCCGCTCAACACCGTATCATAGGAGAGGACCTGCCCCTCAGGGGTCAGGAATTCGAATTCCACGGAGGTGGGTGCCGCCTGGGGGTTCTGCACCAGCACCCATTCCTCGAATCCCCAGGCGGTGGTGCCCTCGGCCAGGTACCACGTCCGTGAGGGGAGGGTGACCCCGTTGGAGCCGTGGCCTCCGCCCCTACCGTCCCAGTACATGGCCCGCTCGGCCACCACCGGCAGGTCGCTGTCCACTTTCACCGAGAGGTCGGTGTCCGGCACCACCTGATTGACGAAGACAGTGCGACGTTTGCCCGGCCCCACCTCCACGACCAAGGGGTCCACCGCCGTCCCGTCCGGCTTCATGAAGCTCAGGGTGACGTGAGCCGTCTCGTCCGGTACGGCAGAGGGGTTCTGCAGGAGCACCCATTCCTCGAATCCCCAGGCGGTGGTGCCCTCGGCCAGGTACCAGACGGAAGAGGGGGTATTGACCCCCACGGCAGCGTGACCGGCCTGACGGCCGTTCCAATACATGGCCCGCTCCGCCACCACCTCCCCCTCGACCGCCTCCACGAACGTGGACACGTCGCTGGAGTAGACCTCGGCGTTCAGGTGGAGGGTGGTCCGGGAGCTGGGGGGCAGCGCCAGGGGGGCTCGCTGCTGCGGCCCGTCCGGCTTCATATATCTGATGTTCACCGTGACCTTGAAGGCGTTGGGGTTCTGCAGGAGCACCCAGGTGTCGAATCCCCAGGCGGTGGTGCCCTCGGCCAGGTACCAGGTGCGGGAAAGACGCGGCTGCCCTTCATTGAAATAGTAATAGGTCGTGCCGGTGCCGGACACGTCATCGGTATCCGCCGCCACCACCTCCACCCGATGGCCTCCTTCCCCACTCAGGGAAGATAGGTCGTATCCGGTAAAAGTATGGGTGAGGGGATTGGAGGGGATGAGGGCCTCGTAAAAGTCCTTCAGCTCCCCGTCCACCCACAGCTCCATCCTCTTGATGAGGGAATACCGTAAGCTCTCCGCCTTGGCGGTGAGGTTACCCGAGGGTTCGTAGCTGTATGGCGTCGGGCTGAGGACGCTCACCTCTATGCGGGCCAAAGCCCGAAACACGTCCAGTCGGCCGTACCCGTAATACTCGTCCCATCCCGCCGCGCCCAGGTCCACCGCGTTGTCCCTCAAGGCCTCCCAGACCTGCTCAGCGGTGAGGGAGGGTTGGTCCGACCAGACCAGCAGGGCGGCGCCGGCCACATGGGGCGCGGCCAGGGACGTGCCCGTGGCATAACCGAGCTTGTTCCCCGGCCTGACCACGGGTATCCCCGATACCCCCGCCCGGTATTCCCCGGGAGCCATCAGGTCCACCGTGGCGTTATGGTTGGAGAAGGAAGAGCGGATGTCGCGGTAATTCACCGAACCCACCCCGATGACCCCGGGATAGGCCGCCGGATAGTTGACCGTCCCGTTGCCGTCGTTTCCTACCGCCGCGGTGAGCAGGCAACCGGAACTCACGGCGTAACCTACGGCGTTGCGCACCATCGGGGCGTCCTCGGTTCCGGAAAAGCTCATGTTGATGACCCTGGCCCCGTGGTTCACCGCGTAATATATGGCCTGGGCCACCGCATCGCTCTTCCCCAATCCCTCGGAGTCCAGGGCCTTCAAGGGCATGATGCGCCCACCCCAGGCCATGCCGGCGATGAGGTTGGCGTTGTTGGTCGCGGCGGCGGCCACCGAGGCGACTTCGGTGCCGTGGCCGCTGTCATCATAGGGGTCGGGATCGTTGTTTATGAAGTCCCAGCCGGTCACGCAGCGCGAGGCGAACTCGGCGGCGCCGTGATCCAGCCCGGTGTCTATCACCGCCAGGATGAGGGAATCGGACCCCGTCTCGATATCCCAAGCCAAATCCGCCCCCACCCTTCGCAGGTTCCACTGCTGCCCGTAATTGGGGTCATCGGGAGCGGCGGCGGCGAAGAAGAGGTGGTTGGGATACGCCTCCTGCACCCAGGGAAGCCTGCCCAGCAGTCCGCAAGCCTCCTCCACGCCCACTCCCTCCCGCAGCTCCAGCCTCGCCAGGGAAGGGTTGGGCAGGGCTTCCTGCCGTCGCGCCATTTCCTCGAAGCCGTCGCGGATCAGGCGCAGGCCGCCTTCGCCCGCCGCCAGGCACAGGGAACGCAGAGCGTTCTCCCATTCCCCCCGCAGCGTCACCAGCACCTCGCCCGGGAAGTATTTGCCGGGCGGTGAACCCGTGGGCGATAGGTGACCGACCGCGTTATCCGCCGCCGCGCGGGCGGCTGTCCGCGGTACAAACGCGGCGAGTACGGATGCGATCATAAGCGTTGCCGTGATCGGCACGGCGGCGCGGCGCCTCAGCATCCTCAACAGCCTTCCCTCCAACCGCTTATACCTTCGGCTTCTTCCCTATGGATATCGGCGCCCAGGGCCCTCAACTTTCCCTCCAGCTCCTCATATCCGCGGTCTATATGATGGATGTCACCCACCACGGTCTCTCCCTCCGCCGCCAGCCCCGCCACCACCAGGGCCGCTCCCGCCCTGAGGTCGCAGGCGCATACCTCGGCGCCGCTCAGCCGCGTCACCCCCCTGATGATGGCATGATTGCCCTCGATCTTTATGTCGCATCCCATGCGCTTCAGCTCATCGACATAGAGGAAACGGTTCTCGAAGACGTTCTCGGTCAGCACGCTGATGCCCTGGGCCAAGCTCAACAGGACCACCATGGGCGGCTGCAAGTCGGTGGGGAAGCCGGGGTGAGGCAGCGTGGCCACGTCGCAGCTTCGATAAGGCGGGTGTGCCCGGACCATCAGTCCCCCCTCACCCTCATCCACTTCCGCACCCACTTCCCTCAATGTCCTGAGGAACACCTGCAGATGCCCGGAGCTCACACCCTCTATCGATACCTCCCCTCCCGCCGCGCAGGCGGCCACGGCCAAGGTTCCCGCCTCGATGCGGTCCCCGATGACCCGGTGGCTCGCCCCATGCAGGGCATGCCCCCCCTCGATCTCGATGACCGGGGTGCCCGCCCCGTGCACCTGAGCTCCCATACCCCTGAGAAAATCCGCCAGGTCCTGTATCTCGGGTTCCCGGGCGGCGTTCTCGATGCAGGTGGTGCCGTCCGCCCCGACTGCCGCCATCATCAGGTTCTCCGTGGCCCCCACGCTGGGAAAGGCCAGGGAGATGCGGGAGCCCCGCAGCCGTTCCGCCCTGGCCTCGATATATCCGTGCGACATCTCCAGCTCCACCCCCATCTCCGCGAGCCCCCTGAGGTGGAGGTCGATGTTGCGCGTTCCGATGTTGCACCCTCCCGGCAGGGCCACCTCCGCGTGCCCGTAACGGGCCAGCAGGGGTCCCAGGACGATGATGGAAGCCCTCATCTTGCGCACCAGGGCGTAGGGGGCGCGCAAAGTCGAGAGCTCGTGACATCGCAGGGCCATCTCCCCGTCGCGGAAATCCACGTCCGCCCCAAGGTGACGCAGCACCTCCGCCATTATCCTGACATCGCCGATGTCGGGCACATTGACGATGCGGCATTCATCCCCGGTCATCAGGGACGCGGCCATCAACTTCAGGGCGGAGTTTTTGGCGCCGCTGACCCGAACCGACCCGCGCAGCTCCTCTCCGCCCCTTATTACGAACACCTCGCTCATCGCACCTCCGTCCAAAGTCATCATCCAGACCCCGCAGCCCGCGGGGAGCCGCTCAAGAGAAATGAAAAGTCAGGGGCGCCGTATTGTCAAACATACCCCCGAAATCGCGGGGCTCTCGCCGCGGCCATGGGCTGAAAGCGTGACATGTGAGCGCGACATGTGAAGGGATGACCCCATCCGAGGATCAACCGGTGAGACGGCGCAGCCGCTCCTCCTCTTTGCGCTCCAGCGCTTTCTTCACCTTTTTCAGCCGGAAGACGTCCTCCCGGGCGCGCTCCTCCAGGCTCATGTTGATGAACTTTATCTGCTCGTTCAAATCGGGTATGACCACGTTCTCCAACGCGTTGACCCTACGGTTGGTCTTGCGGAGCTCCTCCCCCAACCGCTTGAGGCGGGTCTCGATGTCGGCGCTCTCGATGATGACGTCGATGATCTCCTCGAACTTATCGGCGATGCCGTCCACCCGGCTGGAGACCCCGGTGATGGCGTAACCCCTGCGGGTGATGGGGCGCATGGAACTCGAGCCCTTGCGGATGATGGGTATGGGTACCCCCATGACATGGGTGCCGGTGATGTCCACCAACGCCTCCCCCGCCGAGGCGAAGGAAGCCGACCTGATCACCGGCCCGCCCTCCCTGGCCTTGGCCATGGCCAGCTCGTACTGGGCCTCCATGGTCACCCTCTCCAAGCGCAGCGACAGCCGCATGGTCTCGTCGATGATGGGCATGAACTCGCGCAGCAGGGCGTCGCGTTTGCGCTTGAGCAGGTTCATCCCCTGCTCGGCCAGGGTGCGGTTGGCCTTGCGTTTCAGCAGCTCGCTGCGGGTGGGGTGCACCTGCTCCAACTATTTCTCCTTCTATTTCCTTTAATCCACCGCCGCGATCACTCGATCTGCCCGCGCATCACACCGGCCGCGAACTCAATTGCCGCCGGCGGTGGTGACGTCCTCCGCTTTGGCGGGGTTGTAGTACATGTCGATGTATTCGGTCTTGATGCGCTTTACCGTTTCCCTGGGCATCATGCTGATGAGATTCCATCCTATCTCCAGGGTCTGCTCCAGTTCGCGGTTCTCCTCCTTCTGGTCGAGGAAGTTCTGCTCGAAGGCGTCGGCGAACTTCAGGGTGAGGCGGTCGGTGTCGGTCAGGGCCTCCTCCCCCACTATGGCCACCAGGCGCCGCAGGTCCACCCCCTCGGCGTAGTAGGCGTAGAGCTGATCGGCCACCCCGCGGTGATCCGCCCGGGTGCGTCCCTCGCCGATACCCAGGTTCATCAGTCGGGACAGACAGGGGAGCACGTCGATAGGGGGGAAGATGCCGCGGCGGTGCAGTTGGCGGGAGAGGACTATCTGGCCCTCGGTGATGTATCCGGTGAGGTCGGGTATGGGATGGGTGATGTCGTCGTCGGGCATGGAGAGGATGGGTATCTGGGTCACCGAGCCCCTCTTGCCCTTTATCCTGCCCGCCCGCTCGTAGATGGTAGCCAGGTCGGTGTACATGTACCCGGGATAACCGCGCCTTCCCGGCACCTCCTCGCGGGCGGTGGATATCTCCCGCAGCGCCTCGCAGTAGTTGGTCATGTCGGTGAGGATCACCAGCACCTGCATGTCGTGCTCGAAAGCCAGGTACTCGGCCACGGTGAGAGCGCAGCGCGGCGTCAGCAGGCGCTCCACCGTCGGGTCGTCCGCCAGGTTGAGGAAGAACACCACCCTCTCCAGGGCTCCCGAACGGGCGAAGCTCTCCTGAAAGAAAGAGGCCTCCCGGCGGGTTATGCCCATGGCCCCGAAGACTATGGCGAACTCCTCGCCCCCGAGGATCTTGGCGTTTTTGACGATGAGGGCGGCCAGCTCGTTGCCGGGCAGGCCCGCGCCGGAGAAGATGGGCAGCTTCTGCCCGCGCACAAGAGTGTTGAGGCCGTCGATGGCGCTGATGCCGGTCTGGATGAAGTCGCGGGGTTCGTCGCGGCTCCAGGGATTGATGGGGGAGCCGATGATCTCCCTCTCTTCCTCGGGGAATATCTCCGGGCCGCCGTCGCGGGGCTGACCCATGCCGTTGAGGATGCGCCCCAGCAGGTTGATGCTGCAGGGCATCTTGGCCACCTCGCCGGAGAAGCGTACCTTGGTCCTCTTCACGTCCAGCCCCGCCGTCGGGCCGAACACCTGCACCACCGCCAGCTCCCCGGCTATCTCGATGACCTGCCCGTACTTTATGCTGCCGTCCACCGAGCGCACCTCGACCATCTCGCCGTAGGCGCACCCCCTGACCCGACTCACGAAGAGCAGGGGGCCCGCCACCTCCCCGATGGTCTGATACTCCAGGGTGGCCAGCGAGGTCTTTTCGGTCGGCACTTCTCCGTCACCCCTTCCCTACCACTCGCCCAGACTGCGGAGCTCCGTTCGGATCCTTTGGATGAGGTCCCCGATCCTCTCCTCAGCCTCTTCGGACGGTATCTCCTTCATGCGGGCGATCTCGTTCTTGATGGGATGCTCGGTGGCCTGGCGCAGGGGCACCCCGGCCACCAGAGCCTCCTCCAGTCCCGCGTAATAGGTCAATATGGCCTTGAGCATGAGGTACTGTTTGCGCAGGGAGCAGAAGGCGTCCACATCGGAGAAGGCGAACTGCTGGAGGAAGTCCTCGCGCAGGATGCGGGTGGTCTCCAGCACCGCTTTGGCGAAATCGGGCAGGGCGTCGGGCCCCACCAGCTGCACTATCTCCTGCAGCTCAACTTCCTTCTGCAAAAGGCTCATGGCCTTGTCCCGCAGCTCCTTCCAGTCCTCGGCCACGTTCCTGGCATACCACTCCTTGATCTGGTCCATGTAGAGGGTGTAGCTCTTCAGCCAGCTGATGGCGGGGAAGTGGCGGCGGTGGGCCAGAGAGGTGTCCAACGCCCAAAAGGCCCCGGTGATGCGCAGGGAGTTCTGGGTCATGGGCTCGGAGAAATCGCCGCCCGGCGGGGATACCGCCCCGATGGCGGTGATGGAACCGATGCGGTCATCACTTCCCAAGCACACCGCTCGCCCGCAGCGCTCGTAGAAGTCGGCGAGGCGGGTCGCCAGATAGGCGGGGTAGCCCTCCTCTCCCGGCATCTCCTCCAGCCGCCCCGACACCTCCCGCAGGGCCTCGCCCCATCGGGAGGTGGAGTCGGCCATCATGGCCACGTTATATCCCATGTCCCTGTAGTACTCGGCAAGAGTGATCCCGGTGTAGATGGAGGCCTCTCGCGCCGCCACCGGCATGTTGGAGGTGTTGGCCACCAGGATGGTCCTCTGCATGAGCGGAACGCCGGTCTTGGGGTCGATGAGGGAGGGGAACTCCGCCAGCACCTCGGTCATCTCGTTGCCCCGTTCGCCGCATCCCACGTAGATGACGATGTCGGCGTCCGCCCACTTGGCCAGGGTCTGCTCGGTCACCGTCTTTCCGGTGCCGAAGCCGCCGGGGATGATGCTGTAGCCGCCCTGGGCG
Source organism: Candidatus Geothermincola secundus (assembly GCA_015711755.1). Taxonomy (GTDB): domain Bacteria; phylum Actinomycetota; class Geothermincolia; order Geothermincolales; family Geothermincolaceae; genus Geothermincola_A; species Geothermincola_A secundus. The sequence continues at coordinate 12,878 of JACVIY010000061.1, forward strand.
ATGGGGAAGAAGGTATCCAGGATGCGGGTCCCGGTGATGAAGGGGATGTTGGGGTTCTCCTTGCGTTTCACCGGGCGGGGCACCCGCGCGGGCCAGGTCTGCATGAGCTTGATCTCGGTGCCATCCTCCAGCACGCAGACCGTCTCGTCCACGCGGAACTCTCCTTCTTTTATCTCGGCCACCCTGCCCCCCTTGCCCGGAGGCACCATGATCTTGTGGGAGATGTGGTGGGTCTCGGCCACCTCGCCGATGATGTCGCCCTCCACGACCTCGGCGCCTTCCTCCACCGCGGGGACGAACTCCCACTTGCGGCCGCGGGGAAGGGCGTCGGTGGTCACCCCGCGGATGATGAAATCGCCGTGGGAATCGGCGATATCGGTGAGCCTCCTTTGGGTCCCATCGAAGATTGAGGAGAGCAGGCCGGGGCCCAACTCCAGCAGCAGGGGCTGCTCCAGGCACAGCGCCTTCTCCCCAACCCGCAGGCCGGAGGTGTCCTCATAGACCTGGATGATGGCCACGTCGCCGTCCAGGCGCACGATCTCGCCGATGAGGCCGAGCTCGCCCACCTTGGTGACATCGTACATCTTGCTCCCGGCCATGCCCTCGGCGCTGACCACCGGCCCGGATACCTTGATAACCGTTCCCTCGATCATTTCCTCTTCTCCTCTTCCAGCGGGGTCAGGTCTCCCTGCTCCTCAGGGTGATGTCGAAGCCCACCGCCCGGTGGATGAGCCGGGCCAGGTAGGCCCGCCTCTCTCCGGCCATCTCCACCGTTTCCTTCACCGGCATGGGGATGACGATGGGGCGGTAGACGCGGTCTATCTTCTCCATGGTCTTCTCATCCAGGGCGTTGTAGAAACTCTCGTTCACGGCCAGGATACCGGCATCGGGGTCATCCAGCAGTATCCTGATCTGCTCCCGCGCCGCCTCTTTGGTGTCCACGGGGATGACGGAGACCCCGGCGAAGCGGAACCCGTCGGCCATCTCCGGGTCGGTTATGACTATGACCTTGTACATACCCCCGCCTCCCCACTATCCCGCCTTGGCCTCGCCGGCAGCGCCGACGTCCAGCATCTCCTTGCGGATCTGCGATTCGATCATGCCGATGGCCTTTCCCCGCATGGCTATGCGCAGGTTGGCCACCTCCATCCACTTCAGCCAGATATATCTTATGATCACCCCCAGGTCCAGAGGGTCGTCGTCCATGCGCAGGGCCTGCCTCAATTGGTAGCGGTCCAGTTCATCCTGAAAGGCGGCGTAGCCCTTCTCGTCCAGCTGCGCAAGAGCGCGCTGCAGCGGCGCTTTTAACTCGTCTTTGCCCGACAGGGCGGCGATGAGCTCCTCCTCGTCCCGGCTGCGCGCCAGACGCTGGAAGAGGCGGTAATCCATGCTCCCGCCCGTAAGGTAATAGCGCTCGAGCTGCTCCCTGTCCAGATCCATGCCGCTGACTCGCAGCAAAGTGATGTGGTTTATTATGTCTATCTCCAATGCGATGAGCCTCCGGGCCTTGAGGGAGGAGCTGTCGCCGCCCCTAACCACCTCGATGATGTCCCGATAGTGCTCCTGGTCCATGGCCGATTCCAGCACCGCCAGGTCGTGTTGGCGATAATACTCCCGCAACCTCGTCATCAGGGCGGCCCCGTACCTCACCCTCCATCCCCGACTGAAGGCGGCGATGAGGTCGATGGAAGCCCGCAGGTCCGGCTGTTCGGCGATCTCCCCCAGGGTAACGTCATCCAGGTAACCTATGGGGACGAGGTTACGCACTATCTCGGAGTTGGGGACGATGGCTTGCTTGCCCCGCAGGATGGTCTTCAGGTTGTAGAGATCCCAGCGGGAGAGGACCGCGCAGACCAGCTCACGCGGCCTGCCCTCGAAAAAGCCCTTTATCTTATTGAAATGATCGGTCAGAATGCGGTTGAAGGCCCGATCCACCTGGGTGACCTGGATGCCCTCGAGCAGTGCCTGTTCCACGTAGGGGCCGTACTCCGTCTCGTCCAACTCGCTCAGGAAGTGGTTGTAATCCGGTGCGGAGAGAAGGCGGCTCCAGGCCGTACCGTCCAGGAGGCGGGCGGTCATCGCCCGCACTCTGGCGTTGGCGTATGCGTAGTCTCTCAGCGGAACCTGCACCATACCGCGGGCGCTCCCTCCAAGGCCTTTCGGCGCGCCTCCGTCACCCCGAGGCGGCCGATCCTACCCCAACGCTTCCGAAGAGTATGCCGGTCACCTCCAGCTTCAGCCTCTCCCGGGCGCGCCTCAGGCGCTCGTCGAAGGTGTTCACTATGTTTATACGGCCCTCCTTATCGGAGACCACCAGCCCCCCCAGGCAGTTCAAATCCTCCTTTATGCCCATGCGACCATCATTGCCGGTTGCCTTGATCGCTTTCTCCGCCACCTCCCGGTCTCGGGGATCCACATGCAGAACGCCGCCCTCGCCTAACACCGCCAGCGCCTCCTCCAGCAGAGCCGTGAAGATGCGCTGATAATCTCCTCTCTCGCGCAGTTTGCCCGCTTCCTCCGCCGCTTTTTTAAAGACATCCTCCAGCACCGATTCCTTTATCTCGACGGCGAGGTTCTTGGCTCTCAGCCTGGCGGAATAGAGCATGGCGGCCGCCTCGCTCTCCGCCGCGGCAATGACCTTCTCCCGCTTGCTCCGTCTTATCTCCTCGGCCTCGGCCTCCGCCCTGCGTACTATCTCCTCGGCCTGGCGGTGGGCCTCCTGGAAGATGGCCTGGCATTCGCTCCTGCACTGCTCGTCCAGCGCCAGGATGATATCCTCGATGGACATGGGATCACTTCCCCGTCTCGTTTATCCGGCCCGGCATCGCCGTCCGCGCTCCCCGCAGGGACGCCCGAACCTCATTCTGCCAGGCCGGTGATCAGAAAGGCGATGACGAACCCCAGGACCACCATGGTCTCGGGAATGGCGATCAT
>JACVIY010000062.1 GCA_015711755.1 Candidatus Geothermincola secundus
ATCACAAATTATCACAAACCACCGTTCAGCTAAACAAGTTATCGCTGGTCAGAGCCTTGCCTCCCCCTCCTCGCCTCTCCTCGGTGTCCCCTCGGTGTCAGACACCGATATCACAAATTATCACAAATTGACGGTCAGTTAATTGATTTTTCTCTGGTCAGAGCCCTGCTGCCCTCCCCCCGCCCCCATTAGGTGTCATACGGACATAGGGTCGGGCCTCGTTTGATGTCCGGGGCACCCTCGCTTGCGCATCCTCGAGGTCATGCGAAAAAAGTGAAGGTTTGGGCCTGGCCCCAAATTGAAGGTTTGTTTTGTAGTAGAATCGAGGCGGCGGTCATACTGACGGCTCCGTTCGAGAGAGGCGAGTAGGAGGAGGTGGCCTTGCCGTGGTCATGAGGCTGTTCGAGGAGAGGCGCAGCATCCGCAAGTACGAGGAGAGGCCGGTGGAGGAGGAGAAGCTGCGGGCCGTCCTGGAGGCGGGGCGGCTAGCTCCCTCCTGGGCCAACCTGCAGTGCTGGAGCTTCATCGTGGTGAAGGACCCCGCCGCGAGGCAGGCGGTGTCGGAGAAGCTGGAGAAGAACCCCGCACAGAAGGCGGTGGCCCAGGCGCCCGTGCTCATAGCGGTCTGCGCCGATCCCTCAAAGTCGGGCCACCACGACGGGATGGACTACTACCTGGTTGACATAGGCATCACCTTGGAGCACATGGTCCTGGAGGCCTGGAACCAGGGTCTGGGAACCTGTTGGGTGGGGCTGTTCAACGAGGCGGAAATCAAGCCCATCCTGGGCATACCCGATGACATCCGCCTGGTGGCCCTGACCCCTCTGGGCTACCCCGCCAAGTATCCCGACGACCGCGGCCGCAAGCCGCTGGAGGAGATCGTCTTCTACGAGAGGTACGGACAGCTCTGAAAGCGGCGTAGTCCCTTCCAGGATCCTTACTCAGGCGCCGCGGCCCCTGCCGGTAACGTTGCGGGTATCCAGAACGGGCACCCCGCTCTCCATGACCATGCCGTAGTCGACCTCGGGGTGGTCGGTCAGGATGACCGCCAGTTCGGTCGACCTGAGCCGCGCCGCCGTCAGGGGCACGCTCCGCTCCCTCTTCCCATCGACGAGGACCTCGGGCACGTGGGGGTCGTGGTAACTCACCCGCGCCCCATCTCGGCGCATTAGCTGCATCACCTTCAGGGAAGGCGAGTTGCGGATGTCGCCCACGCCCGCCTTGTAGGACATTCCCAGCAGCAGCACACGCGAGCCCCGCATGCTGCGCCCCGCGCGGTTCAGCTCCTGACGGGCCAGCTCGGTCACGAAATAGGGCATGGAAGCGTTGATCTTTCCCGCGAGTTCCACGAACTCGGTCTGGAAATCGAACTCCCGCGCCTTGTAGGCGAGGTAGAAGGGATCCACCGGTATGCAGTGACCTCCCAGGCCCGGGCCGGGCCGGAAGGCCTGGAAGCCGAAGGGTTTGGTGGAAGCGGCCTCGATGACCTCCCAAACGTCCAGGCCCATGCGCTCGCAGAGCATCCACAGCTCGTTCACCAGGGCTATGTTGACCGCGCGGTAGACGTTCTCCAGCACCTTGGCCATCTCCGCCGCCGCGGGCGAGCTGACGGTGACCACCCTTTCGACGAATCTCCGGTAAAAGGCGGCGGCGGCGGCGGTGCAGCAGCGCCGCTCCCCTCCCACCAGCTTGGGGGTGTTGGTCAGGTTCCAGGTGGGATTGCCGGGGTCGATGCGCTCCGGAGAGAAGGCCAGGTGGAATCGGCGGCAGAGGGCGGCCCCGCTCCTCAGAAAGCGGGGCAGCACCTCCTCATGGGTGGTGCCCGGGTAAGAGGTCGACTCCAGTACCACCAGCGATTCTCCTTTGGGCCGCCTGGAAAAAGCGTCTGCGACCATATCCGAGGCCTGATGGATATGATCGAGCACCGGCTCCCGCTGGGGGGTCAGGGGCGTGGGCACGCAGATGCAGAAAACATCGCATCCGTCTATGTCCGAGGGGTCGCCGGTTATGCGCAGCAAGCCCTCCCGCATGAGCCGGAGAAGCTCGGCGCGGCTGACGTCCCGCGACTCATGCCTGCCCCGCTTGAGCTCGCTGACCAGGCGGTGGTTGAGGTCAAGGCCGGTCACCTTGAGGCCGGAGCGCGCCGCCGCCACGGCCAGGGGCACGCCCACGTAGCCCAGCCCGATCACCGCGAGGCCCGCCCGCCCGGCGGCTATCTCGTCTTTAAGGCGGCCTCCCATCCTTCCTCCTTCCCCAATCAAGCCCTCCCCGACCCGGAACGCCTGAGCTGGTCGGGGGGCGTCTCGATGACGATGATAGCACTGCCTGAAGGGCCGCCGCTCGCCGCCCCCGCCCGTTCAGCTCCGACCCCCCGATGACGAGGCGGATCCGCGGAGCGGCGCCTTCCCCTTCAGGTGTCGGGGCGCCCTTTCCCGCCATCCTCCCCGCGGCCATCCTCCCGTCTATCCGCCTCCCGTAGAAGCCGCTGATAAACCCCCATGAGGCGGCGGTGAGCCGGGCCCAGTCGCCTCTCCCTCCTCACTTCCTCCAGGGCCCTTCGGGTATGCGCCTCTCTCGCCTCCTCGACCTCGAGGTAAAACGATATGGCCGCGGCCATCTCCTCCGCGTCCCCCGGCCTGACCAGGGTTCCGGTGATCCCGTCGCTGACGACCTCTCGAGGGCCCCTGACCCGGCAGGCCACCACCGGTATCCCGGTGGCCATGGCCTCTATGAGGGGGACGCCGAAACCCTCCCTCAGGGAGGGATGGGCGTACACGTCGAAGATCCGGTAAAAGCGCTCCACGTCACGGCGGAACCCCGCGAAGACCACCCTGCCGGCCATCTCCCCCTTCTCCGCCTTAAGGCGCAATCTTTCCATGGACTCCGGCTCCTTGAGGGCGTCACCCACCATCACCAGCCTCAGGCGCGGGCGTTCGCCGATGAGCAGGCGGCAGGCGTCCAACAGCATCCCCAGGTTCTTCTCCCGGGTGACCTCCCCAACGTAACCGACCACCTCCGCGTCAGCCGGCACCCCCAGCTCCTCGCGAAGCCCGGGCTCCTCGCCCGGGTGAAAGCGGTCGGTGTCCACCCCGTTGGGGATGTATTTGAGCCGCCCCGGGCGTGCCGCTCCCCTTCGCAGGGCCAGCGCCAGGTCCTCGGAGTTCACAAACGCAATGAAGTGGCAGCGCCGCGCCGCGTATCTCTCGATACGCATGACCAGGAAACGGCGCAGCGGGGAGGAGTCCTCGGTGAAATAGTAGCCGTTGCAGGTATGCAGGACCGCCGGCACCCCCAGCTCCCAGGCGATGCGGCGTCCCATGACCCCTTCCTTGGGAGTATGGGTGTGCACCATACGGTAACCCCCTTGAGCTATCAGGCGCTTCAGGAGAGAGTGGGAGCGCAGGTCCTGAAAAGGCGTGATCTTACGAGTGAAGGGAATATCGTGTACCACCACACCCGCTTCTCTCAGCTCCTCCTCCGCCCCGGTCACCCGGCAGGCCGCCTCCACCGCGTAACCCTTGCGCACCAGGCGACGCATGAAAGGGAGCATATAAGGACTTGCCAGGAAGCGGTCCTGGTTGCATACTTGGAGGATCTTCGGCGCCTCGCGCATCCCTTATATCTGCTTCATCCAGGAAGGGAACTTCAGGGTTGACTCCAGGTGCGGCGTTTCCTCTTTCTTTATCCGCTCCGCCCGGCGCAGGTTCTGGATCTGCCGCAGCAGCCACTTGAAGGAGGTGTTCTGCATCACTATCTCGCGCGCCCGCAGGGCCATGGCGCGGCGGCGTTCCGCGGGCATGGACAGGGCGTGGTTGATCAGCTGGGCGGTGTCCCATACGTCGAGGGGGTTTACCGGCAGCACCGCTCCCCTCATCTCCGCGTATGCGCCGGCGTTCACCGAGAGCAGGATGACCCCGTCCCTGCGGTTGAGGACCGCGCCTTCCTTGGCCACCAGGTTCATCCCGTCGAAAACGGGGTTGACCATGAGGGCGTCGTATTCGGTCAGGGCGGCCACCGAACGAAGGTAATCGTCCTCTACCTCCAGATAAACCGGCTCCCACCCGTCGGAGGCGAACTCCTCGTTGATGCGGCGTGCGGACTCCTCTACGGACTCGCGGTAGCGCCGGTAGGCGGGGATCCCCTCACGCGAGGGATAGAGGAGCACGGCGAAGGTGACTTTCCCCCTCCAATGCGGGAAATGGCGGAGAAAGAGCCGATAGGCCTCCATCCCCCGGACTATGTTCTTGGACGGCTCGATGCGGTCCACCCTGACCAGAAGTATCCTCCCGCCGGCCCTCTCGCGCAGGCGGCGGCGCTTCTCCTCCACCTCGGGGCGAGACGCCGTCTTTTTAAGGGCCTCGTGGTCGATGCTGATGGGATAATGCCTCACCAGCACCTCTCGCCCCCCGTATCCCACGCTGCGCTTCTTCATGTTCAGGGAGACCCGCACGGCGTCGCCCTCATGGCAGCACTGCAGGAAGTTGGCGGCGTAGCGGGGGGTGTGGAATCCGACCACGTCGCAGGAGAGCAGGCCCTGCATGATCTCCCGGCGCATGCGGGTGGGCAGGAGGTGGAAGTAATCGGGCTGCACCCAGGGACTGTGGGTGAAGTGGTGGATTAGGGCATGGGGGGCCCGCTCGCGGATGTATCGGGCGCAGAGAAAGAGGTGGTAGTCCTGCAGGAAGACGAGCGGCTGGCGGTCGGTTTGCTCTATCTCGCTAACGATCTCCTCGGCGAAGAGGCGGTTGACCGCGCGGTAGCCTTCGTCCCATGCCCTGTTCGTCTCCCGGTCGATGACCGGGGACTCGGGCACGTTGAACATGTAATGCTGCATGAACCAAAGCAGCGTGTTGCTGATCACATCGTAATAGAGCCGAAAGGGCTCGGGGTCGGGGCGGATGAACCTGACCCAGTACTGAGGGTCCTCCGGCGGCATCCCCACCTTACCGTTCCCGCTCGCCCGCGCCATCTCGGAATCCTCGGGGGTGCGCGCCGCCGAGATCCAGACCGCATCGGTGGCCAGCAAAGCCGTGCTCATGGCGGTCACCACCCCTCCCGCCCCCCTACGAGCCCGGATCTCGCCGGAGTTATCGCGCCGGAACTCCAACGGCCCGCGGTTGGAGGCCACGATGACGAATTTGTCCTGGAGGTAGCGCCGCAGCTGCCGCGGCGTCATGTCGTCGAAGTCGAGTTTCTCCGGTTCCACCTGCCCCTCCTAAACCGGCGTCCTCCCACATTATAGCAACATGCCGGGGGCGGACCCCCAGCGCCCCGTCACCGCTACCATCCGTTGTCACCACTCGGTGTCAGACACCATTATCAGTTGTCACCACTCGGTGTCAGACACCATTATCACAAATTATTACAGACTGAGGGTCGGATAATTGAGTTTTGGCTGCTCAGCGCCCTATCGCATGCCACCTGCCCTCCATCGCGTCTTCATCGGTGTCTGACACCATTATCACAAATTATTACAGACTGGGGGTCGGCAAATCATCTTTGTTCGCGGTGGGCCCGTCAAGGGCTGACCCCGATCAGTGGTTGATGAGCCGGTGTATGAGGGTGGAGAGGGCGCGCACGAACTCGGCGCGGCCGCAGTGCATGAATCCTTTGGCCCACATCAGGGAGTTGTAGGCGATGGTCACCACCAGCAGCAGGGCCATCAGGGAGACGTCCACCCCCAACCCCTCGGGGTCCGGGAGCAGGAAGGACAGGTACTTCCGGTATACCGCGGCCAGTTCCAGGTTTATCTGGTCGTAGATGGCGGCGAACTCCTCGCTCTGCATGGCCGCCTCCAGGATGGCGTTGTGCAGCGGCTGGTTGTCCTCGAAAACCCTGACCGCCCGGGAGATGACCTCCTCGATGTCCTCCAGGCGCGACGGGTCTATCCTCTCGGGCGTGAGGCGGTCCACCAGGTTCTCGGTGACGAACTCCCGGAGCATCTCCTCCACCAGGGCCCGCAGGAGATCCTCCTTGTCCCGGAAATATATCCAGAAGGTGCCGTGCCCCAGCCCGGTGCGGTCGATGATCTCGGAGACGCGGGTGTCGTGGTATCCCTTGCGGGTGAATACCTCCCTGCCCGCCTCCATGATGCGCCGACGCGTCTCCTCCGACTTGCGGCGGCGGGGGGCGGCTTCGCCGCGGGTCGCCATATCCTCTGCTCTCGAGTCCTCTCCCACGGCTCCCCTAATCGAAGTCGGTGGGGATGCTCTGCACGATGTTGAGGGTGAGGGCGAAGCCGGGCGCCACCTTCATCAGGGCGGAGAGGTTGCCGGTCACCCGCATCTTCCTGTTCATCAGAGCTTTGACCGGGTCCAGCTCCCCGAAGGCCAGGGCCTTCCAGACGTCGTAGTTGGCGATGAGCACGTAGTCCATCTCCTTCTCGTCGGCGACCGGGCCGTACTCGACGATGTGCCCGTTCTCCAGGCGCACGTATTTAGGGGTTATGTCCGGCCGGTCCAGGTACTTATAGGCGATCTTGGCGTTGAAGTCCTTGAGGAAGTCGATCAGCTCCTGGTTGCGCTCCCACAGCTGTACGTACCGCTCCAGCCATTCCTCCGAACCGAACTTGACTCTCTCCTCGGCCATCAGAGACCTCCTTTCCCTCGAAACCGCCCAGCCCCGCGGCCCTTCGCTCACTCCAGGGACTCGAGGACCAGATCGGTCAGGTCCATCACCCCGATATCGGCGCCCATGGCCGCCACCGTGTCGGACAGGTTGCCCTCACAGAAGGGGCAGGCGGAGACCAGGACATCCGCCCCCGTCTCCAGCGCCTCGCGCACCCGCTGCTCGCCTATCCACAGGGCGAATTCGGGGTAGGAGGTCTTCACCCCCGCCCCCGCTCCGCAGCACCAGCTCTTCTCGCGTGTCCGCCGCATCTCCCTGAGCTCCACACCCGGAAGGGCCTGCAGGACCCGACGGGGGGCGTCATAGATCCCCCCGTAGCGCCCGAGGTGGCAGGGGTCATGGTAGGTGACCTTGAGGCCCAGTTCCCGGCCCGGCTTGAGCCGCCCTTCCCGCAGCATCTCCTCCAGATACTCGGGGGTCGAGATCACGCGGTACTCCACCCGGGCCACCTCCGGATAGACGTGCGCCAGCACGGAATGGCAGCCCGCGCAGGAGGTGACGATGCGCTCCGCTTCCAGCGAGTTGAGCTTCTCCACGTTGCGGCGGGCCAGTTCCTCGAACACCTCCGCGCACCCCAGGTTGAACACGGTGGCCCCGCAGCAGAACTCGTTCTCGCCCAGTACGCCGAAGTCCTCGCCCGCCGCCTGCAGCAGCTTGACCGTGTTCGCCGCGAAGTGGTTGCGGGCGGGCACCAGGTCGGCGGTGCAGCCCACGAAGTAGAGGGTCTTGACCTTCTCCTTGGAGGCGTCCTTCAGCCCGAGGCCTCGGGCCCAGCGCCCCCGCATGCGCCGCGGCGCCCCGTAGGGATTGTCGTTGCGCTGCACCGACTGCACCAGCCCCCGCGCCGGCTCCGGCGGCCCGAAGCCCGCGGCTACCAGCTCCCGCCGCACCTGCCTGGCGATCTCCGATGGCTCCGCGGAATGGGCCGCGCACTGCTCGCTGCAGGCCTTGCACAGGGTGCAGCGGTAGATGACCTCGGCCATGTCCGCGTCCGGCTGCAGCGCTCCCTCCAGCAGCCCCTGGGCGGTGTAGCACTTGCCCCCGCCCGCATAGGTGAAATAGCGGTAGCGCTCGAAGGCGGGGCAGACGCTCTCCACCGTCTCCTCGCCCGGGTGCATGGTGCCCGTGCAGGTCTTGCAGCGGGGGCAGGTGTACATGAGCATGTCCATGGTGATGGCCACGGCTCACCACCCCCCCTCGTAGATGCGCAGCCCCGGGTTGAGGATGTTGTTGGGGTCCACCGCCTGCTTGATCAGCTTCATCAGCTTCCCGAAGCCGCCCGCCCATTCCACGTAGTTGTTGATGCCGTCGTAGCGCACCGGCACCGCCCCGTAGCGGGCCATGCCCTCGGCGATGTAGCTCTTGTACACCTCCACCGCCCGCGCATGCTCCTCGGTGTCCACCGGGTCCACGAAGGGGGTGATGCGCAGGAAGACCGTCCGCCCCTGATCGAGGCAGTGGCTGTAATAGGTGGTCCCGAAGGTGAGCCCGCCGTTGTAGACGTGCTTGAGCCCCCAGTCCTCCAGCTCCACCACCTTGGACGGCTCCGCGTACAGTATCTGCATGAAGCCGAAGCCCACGGCGAATCCCCGCATGAAAGCGGTGCAGGGCTGATGCTCGACGGCGTAGCTGTTCCAGTAGTGCCAGGCGCCGGGGAAGCGCTCCCTGGCCTCGTCCTCGAAGGGCCTGCCGCCGTTCTCCGCCGCCACCTTCTCCAGCAGCTTGCGGTGGACCTCGACGTCCTCGGCATATCCGGTATACATGGGGATGGCCACGTTGTAGGGGCGGTCCTCAGGTTTCTGCCAAGGCTCCATGGTGAAGAGGAGGGAGAAGTCCTCGCTTCCCTCCATCTCCCCCGCCGCCAGCACGTTGACCGTGGTCACCAGCCCCCAGTGCCAGGTGACCACGTGCTCGACCAGGTTGGCACGGGATACCCGCACCATGAAGCGCACCGCGTCCCCGTAGCTGTCGAAGGCGAAAAGGGGGGCCGTCTGAACCTCGTTGCGGTCGTAGACGCGCACCGCCCCGCCGGTGATTACCCCGTAGGTCCCGCAGGCATTGAGAAAGATGGCTCGCAGGTCCGGCAGGGGGCCCCAGGGCGAATGCCAGGTGGCCGAGGGGAACCTGCTCGAGAAGGCCTTGGAGCCCGTCTCCACCAGGGTGCCGTCGGGAAGCACCACCTCCAGCCCCAGTATCTCCGAGTCTATGCCGCTGGAGCGGTGGGTCCCGTGGCCGCGAAGCGTGTAATTGAGAAGGGCGGAGTTGCCGGGCGGAAAGGAGCCCAGGCAGGTCCGGAAGTTATAGGGGGCCAGGGCCCGCGAGAGCTTGCCCACCGATACCCCCGGCTCTATGACCGCATAGGCGGCATCGGCGTTTATCTCCCGGATGGCGTTCATGGCATAGGTGTCCAGGACAATGCCGCCCGCCCGCGGTATCACCGAGGGCTCCAGGGTCCCGCTGGCTATGGGGGTCACCGGCACCACCAGTCGGTTGGCGATCTTCAGAGTGACCTGCACGTCCTCCACCGAGCGGGGGCTGACCACGATGTCCGGCATGGTCTTGGGCAGGGGCAGGGCGGTACCCGAGTAGCTGAAGAGTATGGTGCGGTTGCGGGTGACCTTCTCCTCCCCCAGGGCCTCCAGCAGTTCCTGATACGCCCTTTCCGCCAGCCTCGGTTCGACCTGGGATTGCATGACGCTCATGGGGCCTCACCTCTTCTTCCCGACAAGCAAGAAACGGTCTTCCCGACTTCCTGACTTAACGTCATTATTTGACCAGATGATTGTAGCCAGCGCGCGGGAATGGTGTCAAACGAAGCGCTCAAGGGTAGCGGAGCCGGCCGGTCGGGCCCCACAGGGAAAGCGGCGGCGTGCCTCTGTCCCCGTTCAACTGCCCTCGCCGGGATGATCCACCTCCTCCTCCTGCAGACCGCACCCTACCCGCTTGGACTCATGCCCTTCCCCGCCCTACCGGCAGGAAGGAGCCATTCAGGTGAGAACGCCGAGATGCAGCAGCACCAACCTCAGCATGACGAACCATACGGCGATGAAGATAAGCGCTGTTTTCGGGGACTCAATCGGTTCGCCCGCTTTTCCGGCCAACCACCGCGCCCGGCGGCGGTCATACCGGCTCCCGTCAGGAACCCCCTCCAGGGGCTTTCTCCACCTGCGATAGATAGGACAATATCTCCCGCCTTATCTCCACGAAGGCGGGGGAGGTGCGGTCACGCGGGTATCCTAGGCCCACCTCGTAGACGCGGTGAAGGCGCCCCGGGCGCGGAGTCATGGCGAAAACGCGTTCCCCCAGAAAGACCGCCTCGTCCACGTTATGGGTCACGAAGAGCATGGTCAGTCCGGTCCTGCCCCACAGTTCCACCAGGAACTCCTGCAGGGAGTTGCGGGACTGGGCGTCGAGGGAGCCGAAGGGCTCGTCCAGCAGCAGTACCCGAGGCCTCACCGCCAGCGAGCGGGCGATGGCCACCCGCTGCTGCATTCCTCCGGACAGCTCTCGCGGATAGCGCCGCTCGAACCCCTCCATACCCACGGTGTAAAGGAAATCTCGCGCCTCCTCCTCGGCCCACCTCCTATCTCGGCCCCTGCGCATCTCCAGCCCGAAGGAGACGTTGCGCAGGGCGGTCCTCCACGGGAAGAGGGCGGATTGCTGGAAGACCAGGCCCACCTGCCCCCCGGGAAAGGAGACCTCCTCCTCTCCCAGCAACACCTTACCTTCCGAGGGCCTCTCCAGGCCGGCGGCGATCCGCAGGAGGGTGGTCTTGCCGCAACCGCTGGGTCCCACCAGGCAGGCCAGCTCGCCCCGGTGCAGCTGCAGGGATATGTCCTCCAGGGCCCGCACCTCCGGGACCCCCTTTCTGCCGGGGAAGGTCTTGGACAGACCGATCAGCCGCAGTTCCGGTTCATTCCTCAAGCCCAGCCTCCCTCCTCGGGGGACGGCGGGAGGCGGGCCGGGGCCGCGACACGACATCGCCCTTCAAGACGATCACCTCCATCGGAGAAAATGGGCCTCCATGCCTCGCATGGCCAGGTCCAGGAGCAGTCCCACCGTTCCGATGACCACCATGCCCGCCACCGCGTATTCGAGGTCCCATACCGCCTTGGACGACTCGATGAGCAGGCCCAGGCCGCTGCCCCCCACCCCCACCATCTCCGCGGCGATGAGGCTCATCCAGGCCACCCCCAGGCCCACCCTCAGACCGGTGAAGACATGGGGCAGAGCGGCGGGAAGAGCCACCCGGAAGAGGACCTGTAAGGGTGAGGCACCCAGCGTTGCCGCCGCCTCTCCCAGCACTCGGTCGTACGACTCCATTCCCGAGGCCACGTTGAGCAGAACGGGGAAGAAAGCGCCCAGGAAGACGATGAAGACGGCGGGGGCATCGCCCATGCGGAACCACAGTATGGCCAGCACGATCCAGGCGAAGGGAGGTATGGGCCGCATCATCTCCACCACGGGGCGGAGCATCTGTCGGGCCACCCGGCTCCAGCCCATCAGCATCCCCAAGCCCGTCCCCGCGGCGGCAGCAATGGCGAAACCGCAGAGTATCCTCAACAGGGAAGCGCCCGCATGCGCCCACAGGGTCTTTTTCAGGAAGGGGTCCCCGTGAGTCACCAGCCGTACCAGAGCCCGGGCGACGGCATAGGGAGAAGGGGTGGCGCCCAGCCATCCCGCCGCGCCGAACAACTGCCACAGACCGAGGAAGGCCAGGGGGCCGCATACGCTCAGAGCCCGCCGCGCGGCCGGATGAAGCTCATCCCGCTGCCAGGGAAAGGGCTTTCCCGCCATAATCTACCGCCTTTATTGGGTTCTCCCGCCCCTTTCTCCTGCCGAAAGCTTTTTCCATCCGCGTCACGCAGCCGGCTGACGCTCCGGGGAAAGCGGACGTCCCGCCAGCCCTCACGGGTCTTCGCCGAGCGCCTCCACCCCTCTCCCGCCTCACTGCCCGACCAGGAAATCCCGGACGAAAGCGGCAGGATCCTCGATAGCGGCCAGCCCTTCCTCCGCCAGGAAGCGGGCGTATTCCAGCACGGCCTGCGCGTTCATGTCGCCGGTGAAGGTGATGCGGCGCATGGCCGCCGCAGCCACCTCCTCGCTGAGTCCGGTGAACTCCGCGGCCATACGCACCGCTTCATCGGGATGTTCGTTTATGTAGGCAGTGGCCTTGAGATGGGCTCGCAGGAGGGCGGCGGCCTCCCCCGGTCTATCTTTCAAAAAGCTCCCCGATACCGCCAGGATGCAGCAGGGATGGTCCTCCCAAATAAGGCGGGAATCGAGCATGACCGAACCCAATCCCTCCGCTTCCGCCCTGGCCACGAATGGTTCCCAGGCCAGAAAAGCATCTAGGGATCCGGAGAACATTGCGGAGAGCATCTCCGGGGGCGCCATGTACGCCACCTGCAGATCGCCGAGGGAAAGGCCGCGGGAGGCCAAGGCCAGCCGCAGCAAAAGGTCCTGCATGGTCCCGGGGTTGGGGACCGCGACCCGATGCCCCGGCAGGTCCTCCAAGCCGAAGATGGAGGTCGGGCGGCGGACCACCAGGGCGGAACCGTTCAAGTTGGCCTGGGCCAACGCCTTGACGTCGGCCCTGCCGTTGGCCACGGCGGCCATGGCCGGGGCTATCCCCACATACCCCGCATCCAGGGCTCCCGCCTGGAAGGCGGCCATCTCATCCGGCCCGCTCGCATAGACGCCGACCACCTCCACCCTAAGGCCCTCATCCTCGAAGAAACCCTTCTCCTTGGCCACATAGAAGGCCAGCTGATGGAGGTCGCTGCGCAGATGCCCCAGGCGTACCGCGGGGCCATCCGCTGAATCATCCCCGCAGCCGGTCGCCGATAGAAGCAGAAAGAGCGCCAGAGCCGCGGAGAGAAAGGCAGCGAACATCCTTCTCACCGACGAACTTCCTGATCCCCGGATCATCTCTGCCCGCTTGACACCAGGCCGGACCTCCAGCTCCCCCGGTCGCGCAGGCATTCCAGCAGCCGCATGGTCAGGATGCGCAGCCGGCGGAAAAGGTCTTCCGCCTCGCTCAGACCCTCTTCGCCCCGTTCGAGCCGGCTGCGCAGTTCCCGCAGCGCGAGCCGCGCTCCCGCAGCCTTCTCGGTCAACTCCTCCAGGTCCTCGGCCGCTCCCTCGGCAGCCGCACATTCCTTAAGAGCGTCCGCTCTATCCCAGAGAAAATCGGCGTAATAGATTATCTTCTCCGGCTCCCACACCTTGGCCCCCAGCTTCCAGCGCACCTGGAAGGACTCCATCCAGCGGGCGGCTATGCGCAGGTTGGAGAGCTCCCTCCGCACCTCCTCGAGCAGGCCTGCCGCCTTGGGTTCGGCCGCGGGAGCCGTCGACCGCATTTCCCTGTCCCTCCTGGCCCTCCCCTCGCGCAAGCGGGCCGCCTGCTTCCTCTCCCTGGCGCTGAAGATGTTCTCCTCCTGCAGTATGCGCTCCAGCACCCTGCCGCCTTCGGGATAATAAGGGCACTCGAAGTGGGGGCCGCATATGTAGACCCTCCCCCTGCCGTAAGTGCCGCAAGCCGCCGCACAGGTATTCTGAAGAAGCCGCAGCAGCAGCCGCTCCTCCACCATGGGCAGACACCCGGCATGGGGGCCCCTGTACACCGCCAGCCTCTCGCACCCTTTACCGGGCACTATCACCGGCCCCCCGTAAAGCGCCGCCGCCACCGTGCCCAGCTCCCCCAAGAAGGAGCCCTCCTGCATCTCCACCCAGACCGGCCCGTAGGCGGGATGGAAGACGAATCCCCTTCCGTAGGCGACCTTGTATTTATGCGGCAGGTTGAGGGGAGGGGGAGGAGCCGGGGAATAATTGGCGATGCCCGCCTCTATGAGCCGGAAGGGCGTATAAGGGGGAAGGTCCACTCCCTCCATGACCAGGTATGCGCCCGCGCAGGATCCGAAGTAAAGCCCGCCCGAGCCCACGAAACCCTCCAGGGCGCGGGCACCCTTCTCCCCCAGCTCCCGGGCGATGGCCTCCACGTCTCCCCCTCCTATGAGGACGGCGCGCAGCCCCTCCAGCCTGTCTTCGCGGAGGTCAGACCCCTCCAGGAAGCGGTAGCCCCGGGAGCCCCGCGCCTCCAGGAAGGAGATGAACCAGGTCCAGGAGTGGGACGCTCCTTCTCCCGCGTATATGCCGATCACGGGCTCAATCTCCTGCAAACCCCATCACCGCCGTGAACCCTTTCTCAAACGGCCGCCTCCAGGCAGATCCGCAGCATATCCTGCGGCTCGACCTCCAGTCCCATGCCCCGCAGCAGCAGCTCGCAGAGGGTCTCCCCGCTTAAAACGGGGGTCAACAGCATGAGCTGCGGGCATATGCCCAGCGTGTATGCCAGGGCCTGCCTTTCTTTCCAGTCCCCTCCCTCAAAGAGGGGGCGGGGGGCCGCCCAGGGGCTGAAGGGCCCCTGCGGCACCTCCCAGGAGCACGGGCCCGCTTCCAGCAGCTCTCGATCATCCGCTCCCGTCCCGGCCGCGGCCGCTCCCGCGGGAAACGCCCCCAGCCGCGCGGCACGCCGCAGGAGCCGCACCCCTTCCCGCAGATCCGCACCCTTTTCCTCCAGGATCGCGAGGGAGCGGGCGTCGGTGAGCAGCAAGCCGGGCTCGTCCTCTCCATCCGCGTCCATGCGGGCGGGGTCCTCCTCCGTTTTCAGGAAATCGTTGCAGTCATACGGGCAGGAGAAACAGGAGCGCCGCCGGTGCAGTAAGGGCAGCGGGTAATCGAACTCCTTCCCCCCCAGCCGTTCGATGATGCCCTCCAGCCCGTGCCCTATGGGGGCCAGCGATCCACGCACCTCTCCGAGGAGACGCGCGCAGGTCTCCGCGAAGGCGTCGGGCTCGGCGGCGTCCAGTATCCCCAGACCCCTGGCGCATACCGCCCGCAGACCTCTCTCCCGCCATGCCTTTCCCAACCCCACACGGTCGGCGCTGGACCAGTATCCCAGACCCAGGCAGGGTCCCTCGCCCGCGATGAGCACCTGCACCAGGTCCTCGCCCAGCTCCCTGCGCAAAGCGTCCACGGCCTCCCAACCGTCGCGCGGCAACGCCTCCGCTTCCTCCAGGTCGGCTATTCCGTCGTGCAGCCATAGGTAGAGGGGGTCGGCGGAACCTCCCTTGATGATGACGAAGTCGAAGCCCGAGAGCTTCAGCTCCATCCCGGCGAATAGGTGAAGGGGGGTATGGGAGATCCTCTCTCCCTCTTTCCAGGTGGCCACCGAAAGGCAGGCGCCTGGCACCGGAAGCCCGGTAAAGGGGCCGGCTCCGAGGACCATATCCGCTTCCGGGTACTCCTCCAGCAGCGCCAGATTGGCCCGTGCCCCTCCCAGGCAGCCGGAGAGCAGACCCTCGGGAAGGGCGAGCTCCTCGCATCTCCGCCCTTCCAGGTCCACCACCAACATGGTCCCGTTGAAGAGGAACTCCATCATCCCGCCTCCCGCCGCAGGGCACCGGTGGGGCAGAATCGCACGCACCACGGCTCCTCCAGGCCCTCGCAGCCGTCGCAGGACTCGCGGATGAGGATGGGCTTGGCCGAGGCGCCTCCCCCTCCTTTGGCCGCGAGCTCACCGATGCTGGCTTTCTCCACCCCCTCGGCCCTGCCCAGCAACAGCCCGTCCTCCAGCTTGAGCACCAGACCCAAATAGTTCCTCTTCTCCTGGGCCCGATA
>JACVIY010000063.1 GCA_015711755.1 Candidatus Geothermincola secundus
AGACCTTCAAGGCCAACGACTATGTCTCCTCCTGGGACGTCTCCACCAGGGTCAACGCGAGCGCGGGCCAGGTCATCTGCGAGAGGGCCGTTTACGGCGGAGGCCGCACCTGGGCTCACGACTCCATCGGGGTGACCTCTCCCGCTGCCGTCTGGTATCTGGCCGAGGGATGCACCGAGGGGGACTTCGAGACCTTCGTGCTGGTGCAGAACCCCGCGGATACCCCCGCCGTCGTGGGCATCGCCTTCCAGACGGACAAGGGCGAGGTGGCCCCCGATGACCTCAAGGCGGTGAGCATACCCGCCCGCTCCCGCAAGACCTTCAAGGCCAACGACTATGTCTCCTCCTGGGACGTCTCCACCAGGGTCAACGCGAGCGCGGGCCAGGTCATCTGCGAGAGGGCCGTTTACGGCGGGAACCGCACCTGGGCTCACGACTCCATAGGATATGCCCCTTAGGTCCCCAGAGGGGTGCGAGCCCAAACATTCGGGAATACCGGGCCCCGGCAAGACCGGGGCCCTCGCACATCAAAGGAATCCCCTTTAAGGATAAAGGGCATATGTTAAAATACTCCCGGAAGCCCCTGCGCGATAAGGAGGAAGGCATGCAGATCCGGGAAGTGGACCGCATCGAGATAACCACCATCGTGGACAACGTCAGTGACCTCCTGGCCCTCGACTCAAACGAGGTGGTGCAGAGAGCGCAGCTGGCAAAGGAAGGCAAGCTGCAGAACCAGGTCCTCGCGGAACACGGCTTCTCCGCACTCGTCAGAACCTTTCTCGCCGGCGAGTCGCACACCGTTCTCCTGGATGCCGGGCTCTCCTCCGTTGCCGTTCCCTTCAATCTGGAAGCCCTGGGGATAGACCCTGCCGATATCGAGGAGATGGCTCTCTCCCACGGCCACCTCGACCATTTCGGCGCGCTCTATCCGCTGCTGGAGATGCTGCCGCGCAAGCCGATCCCGCTGGTCCTGCATCCGGATGTCTTCACCTCTCCCCGCTACCTCAAGTTCTCCGAGGAGTTCCGGGTCGGCTTCCCCGAGTTGAAGCGGGAGGAGCTCGAGCGAGCGGGGGCCGAACCGGTGATCACCCGGGACCCCTATCCCATGGGCGGGGATACCGTCCTCTTCCTCGGGGAGATCGAGAGGGAGACGGATTTTGAAAAGGGCATGCCCACCGCATACTGCGTGAAGGACGGCGTGGAACAGTGGGACCCCATATCCGACGATACCGCTCTGGCCATGCTGCTGCGCGGCAAAGGGCTGGTGATCCTTTCAGGATGCGCCCATTCCGGCATCATCAACACGGTACGGCACGCCCGCAAGGTCACCGGCGTTGAAGAAGTGCACGCGGTCATCGGGGGATTCCATCTGAGCGGCCCCTCCTTCGAGCCCATCATCGGCCGGACCATCGAGGAGATGCGCGTCTTCTCGCCGTCCTATCTGGTCCCCACCCATTGCACGGGCCCCAAAGCTCTGCGCGCCTTCGAAGATGCCATGCCCGGCGCATTCATCCGCAACCTCTCGGGGACCAGGCTGATCTTCAGCGCCTAGCCCGCGTAGGCACGGGGCCCTGCGTCGGGGCGCCGGTTGACGTTAACCCATGGCCGAGAGGGTCCTGCGCTACGGTCACCCCTTGAATCCGCCCGTGCTATGATTATCTGCGTCGTAGCGCACGCTTGTCGCAATCAACCCGATACCGAGGTGAGCATGGATAGCGAGAGGCCCGAGAGCCTGTCGGCCGGTATCGCCGAGTCTTTGGGAGAGCGCATCATCACCCTGGAGCTGAAGCCGGGGGCCCGCATCGGGGAAGCGGCACTTGCCAGGGAACTGGGAGTAAGCCGCTCTCCCGTTCGGGAGGCGCTGCGCATCCTGGCGGAAAAGGGCCTGGTGGAACTGCAGCCGCGCCAGGGAGCGCGGGTCAGGGAGATGACCGCCGATTCCATCATATGGCTGGACGAGGTGCTCCGCGAGATGCTCGCTCTCATATGCTCCCTGGCAGCGAGACGGCGCAACGAGGAGACGATCAAGCCCGTCGCGATGGCCCTGAGGAAGCTGGAGGACTGCGCGGAGCGGGGCGATGTCCGCGGTTACCTCGATGGCATAATCGAGTTCGGGCTGGCTTCATGTCAGGCGGGGGCCAACCGCGTCCTCGAGGACCTGGTACGCTACCTTTGGCCGGTGACCAGCCGCATCCTCTATGCATCGCTGTCCCAGCAGAGGGACGAACTCCGGGTCAACGTGCGCTTCTTCCAGGTGCTGCTGCGGTGCTACCGCGAAGGCGACGAGGCCAACGCTTCCCTGGTGGCCCGGGAGATGGTGGACCACGACGAACGCTTCGCCCTGAAGACCATCGCGGTGACCGGACGGGATATCCCCGCAGGCGCTTGAGCCCTATATCCTTTCATGCCGTATCGGGGCAACTGCCTATCGCGCAGCGGCATACTCCGAAAGGTAGGTCAGTCCGGGCCGACCGAGCGGTTGATGACCTCGCGGATGCTCCTGACCATCTCGTTGAACACCGTCTTCAGTTTCTCCAGCTCCTCGCCCTTGCGCACCGGCACCTCCACGTCCAGGTTCCCCTCCATGACCTCCTCGGCCACCGCGGAGAGCTGATTGATGGGCTCGGTGATGCGCCGCCGCAACAGGTAGGAGAGGAAGAAGGTGGTGACCAGCACGATAACGGCTATGGAGACCAGAACGACCGCGATGATGAGCCTGCGGGTGCGGTCTCTCTCGCCGGCGAAGAAGGCATTGATGTCGTCCACCTTGGCCTGCAGCGAGGTCACCCCCACGAAATAGGCGGTGACCATGCGCTGCTCGTCCCGCGTCCGCTTCAAGACGACGAGCTGTTCACCCTCCAGGCCCATCTCCGGCAGCCCGCCTTCCAGTATGAGGTAGGACCTGTCCTCTGACAGGGCGTCCTTCAGATACGGGGGCAACTCCCAGCCCGTCATGTAGGAAAGATCGCTGGCGGCTATGATCACCTCCCGAGTCCCGGTCACCGGCGAAGAGGTCATGACCGCGAGGATCCTCTCCAGCC
Source organism: Candidatus Geothermincola secundus (assembly GCA_015711755.1). GTDB lineage: Bacteria > Actinomycetota > Geothermincolia > Geothermincolales > Geothermincolaceae > Geothermincola_A > Geothermincola_A secundus. The sequence goes on from JACVIY010000063.1 coordinate 3,042, forward strand.
CCATCACGCCCATCTCCACTTCTCTCTCCATCTCGCCGATTATCCATTTCTGCGCATCGGTCAGCTCGCCCGTGTTCAAGGCCCTCAAAAGGTCCTCGATGGGGGTCTCCTGTGCCTTCTGATTAAAAACGGGCATGAGCAGGTCGGTGATGTAGCCGGTGGCCGAGGTTATGTTTTCCACCTCCGAGTTTATCAGCTTATCTTCGCTCTTCTCGATGAGCCGATCCTGGCTCGAGGAGAAGACGAGCGACAACACCACCCCAAAGGCCACGAACACCACCACCACCAGACCGGTGATGATATAAAGGATGCCGGACCGCTTGCTGCGATATTTGTCGGATAACACCCTTTCGGACATAACGCCTCACCCCTTTACCTCGGACCGTAACGCTCTGCATCTGCGCACTTCCGTGCCCTCCGGCCATGGCTTGACGCCATTCATTTTATCGAATTGGAGCCGTTTTATGAAACTCGGAGTCTTAGTGTCGAGCGGCATTCGCCGCGCCGTCCTGAGAAGGGCTGCCTTCCGTAACGCCTTGAAGGGAATGCGGCCTCTCAGGCTCGGCCCCCGCGGGCGAACGCTCCGTTCAGGCGGCTTCGGCACGCGCCGACAGGGTGACCGCTCCCGCTATTATCAGGGCGAAAGCGGCCAGCCGCAAAGCGGTCAGGACGGGGGAATCGGGGAGTCTCTCGTTGAGCACCAGCATGCCCAGCGCTATGGGCACCAGCTCCATGATGCCGTTATAGATGGGCGCCACCACGGCGGTCATGCCCCGCTGCAGTGCCGCCTGCAGGACGATGAAGCCGGGAAGGTATCCGGCGACGCAGGCCGCTGCGAAAAGAGCGAAAAGCAGCCATTCATCGTTCCAGAACATCAGGGTGAGGCGGGTGAACACCGCTGCGATCCCGAAGAGCAGCCCCACCGATACCCCCAGCCCCGCGGCCTCCCTGCCCGGCTTTCCCCTCATCAACAGCGGCACCGCCAGAGACAGCCCGAAGACCGCGGCGGCGATGAGCCAGATCTCCAGCGGGTGATCGAGCACGTCCTCAGGAAGCCCTTCCATAAGGGAAAGGGCGATGAAGACGACGCCGAGCACGCTCATGCCCATGCCCAGTAGATCAAGCTTACGCGGCTTCTCGCCCAGGTTGCGCATGGCCAGCCAGGCCGGGATGACCACCCCCGAGGCGATGATGGGTTCTACGATGGAAACCGGCGCGAAAGACAGGGCCGCCATGTATAGGGCGAAGCCGGACACGTTCGCCGCCTGGGCCAGCAACCAGGGACGGTTGGTGATAAAGGCCTTGATCACTCCCCATGACAGCCTGGCTCTTACTTCGGGCAAGGAGAGCACCGCCCTTTTCTGCAGGAATATTGCCGTGTTGATCAGCATCGAACCGGCAACTGCCACCAGCAGGGCAAGAGCAGTCTTCAGGGGCAACCCCTTTCATCCTCCGGATCAGCCCGGCCGCCATGCGCGGCCTCGATCATCTGATAGCGTTACTCCGCGGATGATCCGAATGGATTATATCATAAGCGTCAGTCCTCATCCGAGTTCCACCGGCAGGCATCCCTCTATGCGTATCTCCCTGCCTCTCCAGGGAGCCGGATAAGCATATGCCTCTACCCCCCTATCCGCTGCCTCGACCAGTGCCCGGGCGAATGCGGGGTCGGTAGCCCGGTTGGGCCTGACCAACCGCGCGCCCGGGTGCTTGACCACGAAGACGATGCAGGCACGCAGTCCCCTTTCCTTCGCCGCGATGAGCTCGCGAAGATGCCTTGCTCCCCGGGTCGTGGGGGCATCGGGGAAAAACGCCACCCCCGCTTCCACCAGGGTGCATCCTTTCACCTCCACCAGGCAGGGCGGCATCGATTCCAGCAGGAAGTCCATGACGCTCCCGCCGAACGGCACTTCCCTCTTCCATCCCGCGATGCCCTCGAACTCCCGCATGCATCCGTCGGCTAAGGCCTCCTCGAAAAGGCGGTTGGGCAGCCTTGAATCCACGTTGACCCAGCCGTGGGGGCACCGTACGCCGATGAGTGTCCAGCGGGTCCGCCGCCTCGGGGAGTCGGCCGCCTGCAAGCGGACCTCAACACCGGGCCTCAGCATCTCAGCGAGCCGCCCCGGATCGGGCAGATGGGTCAGCTCCTTCCTGCCGCCCGTTTCCACCTCGGCGACGAAGCGGTTGGGACGGGCCAGGAAAATCCCCTCCTCCCACGTATCGATGCGCATGCGGCCATCCTACTCCCGATCCGTCGGGCCGGCAATGACTCAAAACGCCCGACCCGGACGAGGTAAGCGAGTCAGCTCGAGGAGGAGGCCGCATATGCCCGTTTCCATACCGCGCGGCACCGTTCGCCGGCCGAGCGGGACCGCTGACCTCGACGCCGCTTCAGCATCGACCGACCAGTCGCCGATAATATATTGATAGGAAACATTACGTCCCGTCCCCCTTCGGGTCAGAATGGCACAAGAGGCGGATGATGGAGGAGAACGGACCGAAAAGGGACGAAGCGGTAGCGGTGGAGGGCTCGAGCCAGCCCGGAGCCGCCGCGGCCGGCAGCTCCGCAAAGCCCTCCGGAAACGAGCGCCAGCTCTCCCCGGAGGAGCGCGAGGAGCTGCGCCAAGTCATCGAAACGGTGAACCGATTGATAGCTGCCAGCAAGTCCCTTTCCCTGTACCCCATGCATCACCCGGTGGCACAGGGCTCTCTGGAGATGCTTGCCCAAGTCCTGCAGCGCTTTCTCCAATCTTATGGTGAGTTCTCCCTGGGCGTTAAGAAGGAAGTGCTCACCTACCGCCACTGGGCCTTAGGGGCAAGGGTCGAATCCTTCCGCCAGTTCGCCTCCACCCTCCGTCACCTTAACATCAACCGTTTCACCGTGGTTCCCGGGATCGATGAGGAGGAGCTGAAATCCTTTCTCTTCCTGCTGGCCGCCGACCCGGAAAGAGTGGAGATACAGGGAGGAGTGGAGACGCAGCTGTTCGTCTCAGGGGTCACTCACGTGGCGGTGGAGGTGAGCGAGTCCCGGGAACGGCGCATCGAAGAGGACGAGGAGGAGGGCGAGGGGGTCGAGAGGAAGCCCGCCGACCTCCTGGAGATACTGGAGGACGCCCTGCGGGGCTTCGCCCAGCGCCTGCAGGAGCTGGCCGAACTGCTTCTGCAGCCGGAACACCTGGCATTCTCTTTGCGCCATCTGTCGATCAAGGGCAAGCCCATCACCAAGCTCTCCCAGCTGGTGGAAGGCATGTACCTCTTCCTCAAAAAAGCCGCGGAGGTCGTCGAGAAGGACTTTCCCCACCGCCGCTCGGATTACTACCGCTGCATGGCCGAGGCCATCCTTTTCCTGGACACCACCATCCGCAACGAGCTGCTCCTGAGGCAGATACTCCCCAACCTGAAGGAGGATCCCTTCAACGCGGAGCTGCTATCCAACTTCACCACCCGGGAGATAAGCGACGTCCTCTCCTATTTCCTTCCCGCGGCCCAGGAGCTCATCCCCAAAACCAGGGCGCTGCTGCGCCTGGTGGGCTTCTCCCTGGCAGAAGTCGAGGAGACGGTGGAGATGCTCAAGGACAAGCTCATCGAGAACGGCGACGTCTCTCCCGCATTGGTCTACGCCCTGGAAGCGGGCATGGAAAGGGATGAATCCGCGGGGCCCGCTCGTAAGCTCCCCACTCTGGAGGAAGTGGCCGAGTTCTTCCGCGAATACAGCGATGAAGACATCCAGGCCATCAGCGTCATCTCCGAGATGGACCTGGAGAGGGAGCGGGTGGTGCAGTCGACGCCGGTACTTCTCAACCTGCTGAGGAGGGGAGAGGAGATCAATAACCTGGCGGTGGTTTTCGAGCAGCTGGAGGAGGACTTCTGGAGACTGCTGGAGATGCGGCACCTGGACTTGGCGGCCGATCTCCTAAAGGAGTTCAGGGAGCTGCTGGGGGACTTGCGCCCCGCCTATGCCCCCCTGCGGGAGCGCCTCTTGCTGTTGACTAACGAGGCCGCCAGCCCCGCTGCCATACGTTCCGTCATCCGCAACGCCGCCTCTCACCGCGAGGAGCCCGGGGTGCTGGAGGGATTCAAGCAATATATGCGGGTGCTGCGGGAAGACGGAGTGATGGCCATGATCAACGTGCTGGGTGACGAGGAGGACATGTCCCTGCGCAAGTTCATCAACGACGTCCTGGTGGAGCTGGCCCGCGGATACGATCACCTGTTGATAATGAGGCTGCAGGACGACCGCTGGTACCTGGTCCGCAACCTCATATCCATACTGGGGAGAATACGCTCCTCCGCAGCCCTGCCTTCACTCCGTCAGTCCCTCTATCACCCCAACCCCAAGGTGCGGGCGGAGACCGTCCGCGCCCTCGGGTTCATCGGCGGGTACGAGGCGGGTACCATACTCCTGGAGGGGCTTTCCTCTCCGGATCCCCAGACGCGGATCCTCTGCATCCGCTGGCTGGGCCGCTTGGAGGAGAGGCGGGCCCTGGGGCCCTTGTGCCAGATGTTGGAAACACTCAAGGACAACCGGGCCGAGGATCTGGAGGTGAAGAAGGAGATAATAATAGCCCTGGGCAAAGCGGGGAACCTTGACACCTTCCCTGTGCTGGAGAAGTACATGCGCATGAGCAAGTTCGGTTATCGGGAACAGTGGGATGAGATAAACCGGGCGGCGGAGCAGTCTCTGCATCAGCTTGAGCAGAAGTTCCCCCACGCCCGCAGGGGCCGCAAGTGAGGACGGCCTCACCCCGCAGGAACAGCGGCCGCAGTCAGGATGGTTGTCGAGCGGAGATGATCGGATATGAGCGATGAGGCGACCGGTCAGCAGGAAGACCTGCTGGCTCACAAAGAGCAGCGCATCGACTACTTCCGCACCAAGAACCTGGTGGAGCGGGCGCGGGAGCTTCTTTCGCTGTTCATGGCGGCCAAGAAGAACATGGGCATTTACCCTCCCCATCATCCCATCTGCGTGGAGTCCATCGTGGCTTTCTTCAAGGGATACCGCTCTTACCTTCAATTGGCGGAGGACTTCCAGCTGCGCATCGTGGGCGAGGAGATTTATTTCGAAGAGAGGCTGATGCCTCGGGAAAGCGTTCTCTACTACTCGCTGGTCAAAGACTGCATGGAGAGAGAGATCGGGGGTATAACCCTTATGCGAGGCCTGTCCCCGGAGGAGCTGGCCGACTTCCTCTATCTTCTCAACCTGGATCCCCGAGAGCTGGACAAGCGCGGCGGCATCCGCAGCGAGATGGGCAAGCGCGGCATCGTCCATATAGCGCTGGCCGACCCGGGTGCCTTCGAGGAGCTGAAGAAGGAAGAGCGCCGGCGGACATCCCACCGCGAGGAATACTTCAACGCGGTGGAGGTCATCCGCGAGCTGGCGGAGTTGGCGGTCAGCGGCAAGCGGCTCAAGATCAGCAAGGCCAATAAGGTGGTGGGCTCGGTGCTCAATCGGGTGGTGGAGAACCGCTCGGCCATACTGGGCCTCGCCACCATCAAGAGTTACGACGAGTACACCTCCTTCCACTCGGTCAACGTGCTGATCCTGTCGCTGGCTCTGGGCTCCATGCTTCCTTTGGACCGTCAGTCCCTTATGATCCTGGGCACGGGTGCCCTTCTGCACGACATCGGCAAGGTGACCATACCCGCGTCCATCCTCAACAAGGAAGGCCCGCTGTCCAACGCCGAATGGGACCTCATGCGGCGCCACCCGGTCATCGGAGCGGACATCCTCATAAGCCAGCCGGGCATACATCCCCTCTCGGTGGTCGTCGCCTTCGAGCACCACCTGCGCTACGACCTCAAGGGTTATCCGGAGATCGGGGAGAAGCGGGAGCTCTCCCTCTTCTCCCGCATCGTGGAGATCGCCGACGTGTACGACGCCATGACCACCGACCGCCCCTATCAGAAGGCCAAGGATCCCCAACAGGCCATGCGCATACTGGCCAAAGACTCGGGAAGCGCCTTCGATCCCCTGCTGGTCAAGGTGTTCATCGACATGATGGGCTTCTACCCCGTGGGCACGCTGGTGCGCACGGCCACGGGAGAGACGGGCATCGTCTACGAGCAGAACGAGGGAGACAGCACCGCCCCGGTGGTGAAGATAATCCGCGACTCCCGGGGCGAGGAGGTGGATCCTCATCTGGTCGATCTCGTCCCCCTCAAGGAGAAGGTAATGGAAACGGGGCGGGCGGTCATCGAGGCGGTCAACCCTCGGGAACTGGGCATAGACATAAGCGAATACCTGTGAAACCCCAACCAACGCTGAACAGGAGCGAGCCTCGTCTTCTATCCGGGCGTCTTCGATCATCGATCACTTGATGGATCTCGACTTCGTCGCGCGCAGCAGGTGAACGAATTGGATATCAGCGTCGGGACTAAAAGAGCCAAAAGAGATGAACGCCTTCTGTGATAATTTGTGATAGTGGTGTCAGACACCGAAGGAGGCACCAAAGGGGGGCGGGGAAGTGCGGCATGGCGCTGAGCAGGGGAAACGTGATTTATCGACCGTCGGTTTGTGATAATTTGTGATAATGGTGTCAGACACCGAAGGGATACAGCGCAACTCAGAAGCCGCGCTTAAAAAAGTTGAAGGTTTGGGCCTGGCCCCAAGTTGAAGGTGCGTTAAAGACATTCGCCGATAAGCACGAATATATAAAGGGGGCTAGGGATGTGCGAATATATGGAGGAGTGTGACGATAATGGGCAAGGGCAGAGGGGTATGCGCGGATAAGTCGGCGGGCAGTGCCGAGGGGATTATCGGAAGCGCCGCTTCGTTTCTTTTGAAAATAACAATAATCGCCTTCTTGGCGCTCGCGCTCATCCCTCTTCCCTTGTCGAGGTCGACCAATCCCTCCGCATACGCGGATGAACAGGAGCCGCCACCTTACGGCCTGGGCCTGCGGCTCTCCCCGCCCGGCGATCACCCGCAGTGCGAGATCCCCTTCATGGCCGCCACCTCTCTCCCCTCTGCCGTTGACCTATCCGGCCAGCTCCCGCCCATCGGCGACCAGGGACAGCAGGGCAGCTGCGTGGCCTGGGCCACCGGCTATTATTACCACAGCTGGCTGCAGAAGAGAGAGCACACCTCATGGAACCTCGGCAGCACCTTGTATCAGTTCAGCCCGGCCTTCATCTACAACCAGATAAACGGGGGAGGCGATTACGGTTCCTCTTTCTACGACGCCCTTGAGCTCCTGAAGAACAGCGGATGCACCGATCTGGCCCAGATGCCCTATAACCAGTACGACTACACCACCCAGCCCAACTCCACGCAGCGCAACGCAGCCAGACAGTACCGCATTTTCCAGTACTACATGATGTGGATGCGCGGTGAACCTCCCTTCTCCAACCCCACCCCCATAGACAGCGCCAAGAGTTGGCTGGCCAACGGCAACATACTGGTGATGGCCATCCCCATCTACCGCGACTTCCCCGGATGGGGCGGCCCGAACACCTACTACTACGATTACAATGAGCGGTCGGGGTTGGTCGGCTATCACGCCGTGACCGTCTGCGGTTATAACGACAACGTCAACCCGGGCGGCTATAACGCCGATCACCGCGGCGGCTTCAAGATCGCCAACTCCTGGGGCAGCTCCTGGAACAACGGCGGGTACATCTGGCTCAGCTACGATTTCGTCAAGCGTTTCGCGCCTGAGGCCTGGACCATGCAGGACCGCATACCCGATACCCCCAACATAACCTCCCTCAGCGCCTACTGCGTCAGGCCGGGGAGTTCCATCACCATAAGCGGAGATAATTTCGGGGCCTTGAGGCGCAGCGCCAGGGTTTCCTTCAACGGAACGAGCGCCAGCGTGTCCTCCTGGACCAACGAGAGCATAACCGCCACCGTGCCTTCCGGTTTCGGCGGCGGTCCTCTGCGCGTATACGACTGGGAGGGCAATTCCAGCAATGCCGTTAATCTTACCGTGAACGGCCCGTCATTATCCTCGATATCCCCCAACAGCGGCGCCCCCGGGGCTCAGGTGACCCTGAGCGGCACCAACTTCGGCGCCGCCCGAGGCTCCTCCTACGTGCTCTTCGGCTCCACCCAGGCCGCCGCCTACGACTCCTGGAGCGACACCCGCATAGTGTGCAGGGTGCCCGACATGAGCCCGGGCTCGGTGCAGGTCAAGGTGGTAACCGGGGCGGGCACCTCCAACGGAGTCAGCTTCAACGTCACGCAGTCACCCCCGACCATCAGCTCCATCTCCCCCACCAGCGCCTCGCCGTATTACCGGGTCACCCTCACCGGTACCCGTTTTGGGAGCGCGAAGGGCTCGAGTTACGTGCTCTTCGGGTGGACCATGTGCAGCGATTACGACTCATGGAGCGATACCACCATTGTATGCAGAGTCCCCTACATGGATCCCGGTCCGGTGGCGGTGAAGGTGGTGATGCCCGGCGGACTCACTTCCAACAGCGTGAGCTTCACGGTGAACCAGCCGATACCCATGATCGAGCGCCTCTCTGTCAACTCCGGCTCTCCTAGGACCAGAGTCACGATATACGGCCACAGTTTCGGCACCTCCTCGGGCTCCTCCGTGTATTTCGGCACGTACAGGGCGGAATGGAACATGTGGAGCAGCAGTGAGATAGATTGCTTCGTGCCCAATATGCCGGCGGGAACGGTACAGGTGAAAGTGATGACCGCGTCGGGGACTTCCAATGCCATGGACTTCGCGGTGATAAACCCGGACATATATGAACCCAACGACGACTTCGATCAGGCCTACGGACCCCTGCAGGCGGGCAGGCAATACAGCTCCTACATAATGAGCTGGGAGAGATCGGATCATTATTACATGGAACTGGGCAACGGATCCGGGAACCTGCGGGTGACCCTCACCGGAGTGCCTCAGGGATGCGATTATAATCTGTCGCTGTACAACTCAGAAAGGGTTTGCGTGGGGATGTCTTCCCACTCGGATAATGCCGATGAGGAGATCATCCTGCGGGATGCGGCCGCCGGACGCTACTATGTGATGGTATTCGGCTGGATAGGCAATTCCTCCGAGCAACCCTACAGACTCATGTGGCAGGTCGAACAATACAACGACACCTACGAGCCCAACGACACCTTCGATCAGGCCTACGGTCCCCTGCAGCCCTCGATCCCGTATGAATCCTTCATCTCCAGAAGCGGCGACAACGACTGTTTCCTGCTGCAGGTTCCCGCCGGTTGCGCCAACCTAACCGTCCACCTCGACAATATCCCGGACGGCTGCGATTACGATCTCGCCGTCTACGGTCCCGACCGCCAGCAGGTGGACGGATCCTACATGGGCGAGAACTATCCGGAGGAATGCTCCGTTGATCAGCCGTCGGCGGACACCTATTTCATCCGGGTCCTCCCCTTCTCGGGCTTTTCCGACAGCCATGCTTACCGCCTATGGTTTGAGTTGGCCCAGGATGTCCCGGGCTCGCCCACCGTTGGATACCTCATCCATCCCTACGGGAAGAACGGGGAGGAGTTCATCATCCATGGAGATGGCTTCTCGCCTACGGGTATCGTTCCGGAGGTCACCCTGGACGGCACGCCTTGCGAAGTGCTCGAGTACAGCGACTTTCACGCCCGCTGCCTGATACCCTATAACATCCCCACCGGCTGGAAGCAGTTGAGAGTGCGGGCTGGGAGCGGGTACTCCGATCCGGTGGACTTCCTCGTATGCGAGATCTGCATCTACCTCCCCAATTGCTGCGACGCCATAGGCACGAGTTCCTTCCTGTGCCTGCTCAACCCGGGCGGGGAAACGGTCTCGGCGGTCTTGAACATGTCCGGTTGGTCGGACGGTCCAGCGTACCGCCGGCTCGATCTGCTGCCCAGCTCCCGGACCACCCTGAGGCCGGGGGCGCTGTACGGAGGGGACGGCATGTTCTACGGCTCCTTGACCCTGGCCGCCGCCGGCGAGGTGCTGGCGGAGCTCCCATCCTACCAATCCATTTCGGGCAGCCTGGGGGGAGACGTCATCAGCGGCGCGACCCGCGCCTCGGACCGGTGGTATTTCGCCGAGGGATACACGGGGAGCGGCTTTCAGGAAACCGTCTTCGTGCAGGTGCCGGGGACGCGGGACGCCAATCTCACCTTCCGCTTCCAGACTCAGGAGATGGGAGAGGTGGTCATCGAAGGACTGCGGGCCAGATATGGGGAGATGGCCTCTTCCTTCAACGTCAACGAGCTGCTGGGAGCCGGATATCAGTGCAGCCTGACCATTGAATCCGATGTGCCCGTGGTGGCACAACGCGATGTCGATTTCGCCTACACGAGCAGGAGCGGGGAGCTGTGGCGAGGAGTTCACAAGGTGATAGGGTCCACCTCACTCGGGCGAGATTTCAAATTCGCCGAGGGGACCACCCGCGGCGGTTTCGATGAGTGGTTGACCATACAGAACCCCTCCTCCGAACCGATCAGCGTCAGCGCCGAGTTCCAGCTGGGCGAGGGACAGGGGCCCAATGTCAACAGGGAGTTCAGAGTCGAGGCAGGGCGCCGCCTGACCGTCTTCGTCCCCGATGTCGTCGGCAGGGAAAAGGACGTCTCCGTGCGGCTCACCTCCGCCTCCGATTTCCTGGCGGAGAGGCCCATGTATTTCCGCTACCGCGGCTTCGGCGCCGATTGGGACGGCGGTCACTGCGCCATGGGGACGCCGGAGGCAGCAGCCGAATGGCTGTTAGCCGAGGGCTGCACCTATGGCGGCTTCCATGAGTGGCTCTGCCTGCAGAACCCCGGGGACCAGCCCTCCGAGGTCGAGGTCCTCTATTACACCCAGGAACGCGGCACCCTGGACGCCCGCAGGGTAACCGTCCCGGCGCGGCGCAGGGTGACTCTGAGGGTGAACGACCACGCAGGAGCCGACCTGCAGCTGTCCTGCCGCGTCAAGGTCGCCATCGGCCCGGACATCATCGCGGAAAGGCCCCTTTACTTCGTGCAGTCGAACCGCTGCGGCGGCCATACGGCTGTCGGATTCCCGCGCGACTGAGCAATAGATCGCAACGATAAAGGAATGCTCGCCCCCGGTCATCGCGCCGCGATGCGGTGTCCGCCTCGATCAGTCGGAAGCGCGCCGTCGCCACCAGTCGCGCAGGGCGGCTGCCGCGTCCACCGCTTCCTCGGCATCGGCGAAGACGGGGAAATCAGCCGACCTCCTCGCGTTGAAGCGGGCGAGGTCGTTGGCCAGCAGGGCGAAGATGATCGGTTTGCCGTGGCGGCGGCAGGTCTCCGCCAGATCAGGCACCAGGTTGCGTTGAGCGTCTTTCAGCCCGCCTGTGGAAAAGGCCGCCGGGTCCGTGGACATGCGGGAGATGAGGGCCAGTATAACCCCGTCTATGTAATCCTCGGAGAGCAGCCGGTCCACGATGTAAAGACGCGACTCGGGGTCGTGCACGTCTCCTAAGTCCACCGGGTTGGAGATCCTCACCACCCCGGCGTGGAGCCGCCCGGCTATCTCCCTCACCAGCCCTTCGCGCAGGGGTGGGAAGACGAAACCGTGGCGATGGCAGCGGTCGGAGGCCAGCACCAGCAGGCCGCCCGTGGGCGAGACCAATGCGATGCGGTCACCCCGCAGCGGTGGCAGGGAGAAGGCCTTGGCCAGCCCGGCCAGCTCCCGCAGGCTGCGTACGCGCAGCGCTCCCGCCTGCCTGAGGGCGGCATCCAGGACCCTGTCATCGTTGGCCAGAGCCGCGGTGTGGGAGGTGGCGCTCTCCCGCGCCAGGGGAGTGACGTTGGCCTTGTACACCAGAACCGGCTTTTGGATACTCTTTACAACTTGTAATAATTCTCTACCCCTCTGCACGTCCTCGAGATACATCAGGACCACATCGGTCAATGGGTCCGAGCCCAGGTATTCCAGATAGTCCACCTCGTCCAGGTCGGCCTTGTTCCCGGTGGAGACGAATTTGGCGAAGCCCGCGTTCTCGCTGTAGAGCCTGACGAGAAGGTCCAACCCTATGCCCCCGCTCTGGGCGATGATGCTCACCCCGCCCCGCTTGAGCTCTGGGGGGACGGGGACGAAAGGCAGGCAGAGGCCTGTGTGGGCGTTGATGACGGTGAGGCAGTTGGGGCCGACGAAGCGGATGCCGTGCCGCCCGGCGATGCTTTTCAGCCGCTCCTGCAGCTCCCGGCCCTCCTCGCCCAGTTCCTCGAAGCCGCCGCTGGGGATGGCCATCCTGGAGATGCCCCTACGCCCGCAG
>JACVIY010000064.1 GCA_015711755.1 Candidatus Geothermincola secundus
TCCGGCGGGCGGTGCCGGTCACCAGCGAGGTCCTCACCACCTTGGGAGTGGTTGCCCTGGAAGGGCAGGGGGAGCGCTACTGGGATTTCGCCATGTCCCTGGGGCTTCCCGACAACCTCTGTTCCGCTAACGCGGTGGAGCTGGGCTCGGTGCTCAGCGAGCGGGATTTCGCCCCCGATGCCATCGTGCAGGCGGCGGTGGGCGGCTGCGACGTCAACTCCAAGATACACGAATTCGTGTCGCACTACCTGGGCATACCGCAGTTCATCCTGGAGAAGCCCACGGAGTGCACCTCCCGAGGCCGGCGCCGCTACCTGCAGAACTTCAAGCAACTGATGGAGCGGCTGCAGGAGTTCATCGGAGAGGAGCTGGAGGAGGAGCGGATGCGGGAGGTGATGGAGAACGCCAACCGCTGCGTCGAGCTCCAGAACGAGATCTGGGAGATGCATCGGGGCGTGCCCAACCCCGTGCCCAACGTTTATGCCCTCTTCTCCTATGGGACCCGCTTCTCCTGCTGGGGGCGGGAGGAGGGCGTAAGGACCCTCGAGACCATGCGGGACTCCGTCCTGGACATGCTGCGCTCCGGGGACGTCCCGGAGGAGGAGAGAGCCCGCTGCGTCTGGATATACACCGGATACTATTTCGACTTCCTCGGCTTCTTCAGCTGGATGGAAGAGCGGGGCATCTCCTACCTGGGAGACGGGCTCGACCTCTTCTTCCCGGCACGGACGGACACATCCTCAATGGAGAGCATGCTCGAGGGCATGGCTGAGGCGGCGTGGAACATGCCCATGACCCGTCAGGTGGGCGGTGACTCCATGTGGGTACGCTGGCTGGACGACGTCATATTCGCCATAAAGGACCTGGGGGCCAACTGCGCCATCTACAGCGGCCACCATTCCTGCAAGCAGACCTGGAGCGTCTTCGCGGCCGTGCGCAACGAGATAACCCGCCGCGCCGCTGTCCCCACCCTCTGCCTGCAGGGCGACTCCTGGATCAGGCGCATGACCCCCATAAGCGTCCTGCAGGAGGAGATCTCCAGGTTCGTGGACACGGTGGTCGCTCCCTCGGGCCGGCGCCGCCGCGCGGCGCGGCGGCGGGGCTGAGGGGGGGCGCCCGCCGGGAACCGTAAGGGTCCTCGATCCTTTTCCGAAAAACGAGAAAGCCCTCTTTGGGGGGCGGCGGGAGAAGCCCCACGGCATGAAGCCCTCCCTTTCCCTTTACGGGGCAATCGATTTCCTCCGCTGGACGGGGCTTTCCATCGAGGCGCTTGACAAAGCAGGTTTATATTAATATATTATATAATATGTATAAGTTAATAATAAGCGATGGGAGAGGGCTGGGGTGCTTATGAGGTGTTTGTCTCGCCAGGAGGGGCAGTCCACGGCGGAGTTCGCCCTGGTGCTACCCTTCCTTCTGTTGACGTTCATGTTGCTTGCTCAGGCGGCCATGGTGCTGCGGGCGCAGATTGTGGTGACGGGGGCGGCGCGCGAGGGAGCCCGCAAAGCGGTGGAGACGGCGAACAGGGTGATGATAGACGGAGCGGTGTTCAAGGCCGCATCCGGGCTGGACCCCCAGCGCATGCGGGTTGAATTGGAATGCCCCCGGCGCAAGCGCGGGCAGCCGGTGACGGTGAGGGTGAGATACCGAGTGCCCCTGTACTTTCCCCTCCTGGGAAAGTTCTTCCCCTCGGAGGTCACCGTGGCTGGCTCATCCACCATGCGGGTTGAGAACGACCGCGAGGAGGGGCGCTGAGATGAGGCGGGGAGGAGTAGGCCGCGACATCGTGGTAAGGCAGGATGGTGAGCCGGGCCATAATGCGCCCTCGCGCCGGCAGGACGGTTCAATCACGATCCTGGCGCTGGTCCTGGCCTGCCTGGCCCTGCTGTCCGGCCTCTTCCTCTTCGACATGGCGGTAGTCTTCCGCGCCCGCAGCGAGGCCCAGGGGGCGGCCGATGCGGCAGCCAAAGCCGCGGGACTGGAGCTCTCGCCGCTCTTGGGGGTGGGGAGCGATCCAGTCGGGGCCGCGGCGAGTTACGCGACCGCGAACGGCGCCGAGGTGGTGGCGGTGGCGGTGGACAGGGAAGGGGTGATGATGACCGTTACGGTGACCGTGCGCAGGGCGGCGCGCACCCTTTTCGTTCCCTTGGGAAGAAGCGGGTTCTGGGTCACCGCCACCTCCCGCTGCTATCTCGATCCCTACGGGGCTTTAAGGGATGATCCGCGAGAATGAGCTTACCCTGCGCCTGCGGCCTCGCTCTCCCCTGAGGCCTTCCGGTGCAGGCCCTTGACCTTGCGGAGAAGGCGGCCGGGCCCGTTCTTTCAATAGAGGAAGAAGGGGAAGGCGTCAACCTTCCAGCTGCCGCCCTGCCGCAGCATTATCACCCGCGAGGTCTGCTTGGTCAGGTTGCCGTGGCTGCCGAAGATGATGGTAACGTCAGCCTCAACCTGGTCATCACGGACCATCCGCACGCCCTCGGGTTCGATCTCGTATCCACGGGCGCTTCCGAAGATGCCGGAGAAATCGGAGGCGCTCCAGGGAGCGGTCAGGCGGTATTCCCTCTTATAGGCGTCCGATAGGTTGCGGAATATGTAATCGGTGTCGCTCCGCATGCAGGCGTCGAGAAAGAGCCGCAGCTGTTTTTCCGCCTGCGCTCGCGGGGGATCGCCCTTATCCTGCAGGGCCCTCCAGTCAAAGGCGGTGAATCCGTCCACGCGCCAGCCGCCCTCATCCACCAGCACCAGCGTCTCCAGGCGCTTCCCCAGGACGGCGTAATCCAGTTCCGCCATCACCAGGTGGCGGCCGCTCTCCTGCAGCACGATGTCGCCTTCCGGTTCGAAGGAATAGCCGACGAAGGTCCCCTGCACCGCCAGAAGGTCCTCGCGGGTCAGGGTCTCCGGCACCCCGTTCTCCTCGCGGTAGGAGGACGAGAGCATCCCCAACACCGCTTCTGTGTCCAGGTCCAGGCAGGCGTCCAGGAACCGTACGGCTGTCTCCCCCAACCCTCTCCTGACCACTTCCGGGTCGTTGCGTTTGCCCCCGCATCCGGCCACGGCCGCAAAAAACGAGACGGCGAGGACCGCACAGCAGAGCACGGCCGCGATGGTCCTCCTCCCGCCTATCGACGGATCATGGCCCTCACCGCCTTCAAGGAGCCGTTCTTGAGTGGCTATGGTTCTTCACACCTCCTTTTACGGTCCACGCGGCCCTTCCGGTACTCTTTTTCAACTCCCCGGCTCTTCTTCCTTGCCCTCCGTGTAGACAAACGGCTCCTTTCATCGTTGAGATGTATGGAAAGGAGAGACGGTACCATGGAAAAGAGGAAATGGAGATGCGCGCCGCTTCCGCCGAGAAAGAACTGTGCTATGCTTTATCCCGAGGTGGCTGGGGAAGGGGAGGACGGGCAGGGATCCGCCCCTCGCATGCTGAGGTCCCTGTGGTCGAGGAGGCGTTTGCCTGTCGGCTGCTGCCGGGAAAGGCGCTGAGTATTGCTCTTACTCCTCCTTTTGCTCGCATGGGCCCGCCTCGATCCCGAGGCGGAGAGGGAGCTGGTGGAAAGGGCGCGGCTTTCACCCGCGGCCTTCGGGGAACTATACGACCATTATTACCCCATAATATATGGTTATGCCCTGCGCCGCGTGGGAAACCCCCAGGATGCGGAGGACATCGCCGCTCTGACCTTCGAGAGGGCCCTGCAGGCTTTGGAGCGCTTCGAATGGAAGGAGGTGCCCTTCTCCGCCTGGATCTACCGCATCGCCTCCAATCTCGTCACCGACCATCACCGGCGGGTCGGAAGGCAGCGGCGGGTCTCTTTTGAGGAGGTTGAGAGAGTGCTGGCGGTAGCGGAGCCTCAACCGGAGCGGGTGGAGCGGGCGGCCCGCTTGATGGAGCTGATGGCCAGGCTGCCTCAGCAGTACCAGCACGTGCTCTCACTGAAGTTCTACGAGGACCTGACTCTGGATGAGATAGCCCAAGTGCTGGGCCTGAATAAAAAAGCGGCCGCCATGAAGCTGTACAGGGGCTTGAGGGCCCTCAAGAAGCTGGTGGCGGAGAGCGGCATGACTCTGGAGGAGGCATACTGAGATGCGCAGGTCCTTGCGCGCCTCCCTCCTGACCGAGCACCTGGAAAAGGGCGCGGAAAGCCCTTTGCTGTCACGGGACCCCGACCTGCGGGAGATGGCGGCGCTGGCCCGTTCGCTGCGCCGCGTGGGGGAGCTGGCGATAAGGCCTGACCCGCAGCGGCAGGCCGAGATAAAGGTGGGCCTCCTGCAGCGGCGTGAGGAGCTGTTGAGTGGACGAGCGCCGCGGCGCGCCCTCTCCCCGGAGCCCCTCCTCCGTCCGGTGAGCGCAGGCACCCGCCGTTATGCATGGATAGGGGCGGCGGTGTTCCTGCTTCTTGCGGTGTCTGCCGCTTCCATCTTCTGGTTCTTCGGGGGCGGACCTCAACCACCCCTCCTGCCCGGCGAAGAGGAAGCGGCTCTCGCTTTGCTGCTCGACGCGCCCGCTACGGTTGAGGTGAGGCGGGAAGGGGGGGGCTGGGAGCAGAGGTCAGGCAGGGTGGAGATACATTCAGGCGATTCCCTGAGGACCCTGGATGAGCGCGTGGAGGTGCTGGCAGGGGAGGACGCCCTGTTCAGGATGGACCGCCGCAGCGAGGTGACCCTGGCCTCGCTCGAGGAAGGGGAACTGCTGCTGCTTCTCGACGGGGGTCGTGTCTATCACCGGGTGCTGAGGACGTTCCGCTATTCGGTGCGGGCCGGAGAGGTTGTCGGCAGCGCCACGGGTACCGCCTTCAGCACGGAGAGATGGGGAGAATCGGGCTTCACGATGTTGGCTCTGCACAGCGAATCGTCCGTCCGGCACGGAGATCGGGATCTGAGACTTTCCCAGGGCCAGGGTTACCGCGTGGAGGACGCGGGAGATGCCGCCGGGCAGGGGACCCTCGGTCCCATCGAACCCCGGTGGTTCGAAGCGGAATGGCTCACCTACAACCTGGAGAGGGATCTGGCGCGGGGATTTGACGCGGGGGTGCTGCCGGAGTTGCTGTCGCCCCCCCCTCCCCCGGAGACGCCCCGGGTGGAGTTGAGGGCAAGGGTGGATGGGAGCAGGATAGTCCTCCAATGGGACGTTGCCGGGGGGCAGCCCGTCCTCTTCGAGATCCTGCGAGCCGTGGGCAGCAGGACCCCTTACTGGCCCCAGGACCTCTTCAAGACCGTCCGGAACCCCTCGGCGCGCAGCTTCACCGATGACTCCTTGGCTCCCGGCAAACCGTACACATATCGCCTTTCCATGCTCGTGGGGGAAGACAGGGTCCTCAGCAACTATGTAACAGTCAGCGTGCCCGCCGAACCGGAGCCCGGCCCCGAGCCTTCACCGCCTGCCCCTCCGCCGGAGCCCCGCATCCTCCTCCAGGGCAGGCAGGTCACGGATTCGTCATCCAATATGGCGGTGCGGCTGGACTGGCTGATGGAAGGCGACCTGCAGGTGGATCAGTGGATGGTCTGCCGATCCTCGAGCATGGGATACCCCGTTTACCCGCCGGAGGGCTCCGACAGCTATGCGTTCCCTCATGCATATAGCGGTAAGGCCGACAGCTATACCGATGAGGAGAACATCTATATCGGGTACACCTACCGCTACCGCATCGCCGCGCTCTACCAGGGCAAGGTAGTCCTGTACTCCAACCCGGTATCGGTGGAGGTTCAGACCATAATACCATGAACCCCTCGCCGCTGAGGGGGGCGTGTTTGACTTGGCAGGGGCTTAAGAAATAATATTTTTCCGTGGCGTTGCGGAAAAGGAGGTATGGAAAAGAGATGTTGGCGCTTTTTCAGAGTTTCGGCCTGCCGGAGTTGGGCATCATCCTGCTCATCGCCCTGATAATCTTCGGTCCCAGCCGCCTTCCCCAGATCGGCCGTTCGGTGGGCAAGGCCTTGCGCGAGTTCCGGGAGTCCTCCACTGAGGTGACCAAGGCCATCCGCGAGGGAGTGGAGGGGCCCGAGGAGGAAGAGGGCAAGTCTTCCGGAAAGAAGAAAGAAGACTGAGCTTTATAGCTTACACGCAAGATCCATAACCCCTAAAGCCGTGCCGCAGAGAGGGAGTCGGAGGCGGGGCGGGGAACGCCTTTTGCCGCGAGGACCCCGGAGGATCCCATGGCCGACAGGAAGATGACCATCTTCGACCACCTGGAGGAGCTCCGCCGCCGCATCATCGTCTCCCTGCTGGCCCTGGGCATGGCCATGTGCGTATGCTATGTCTTCTCATGGCAGATACTGGATCTTTTGAAGAACCCGGCGGAAAGGGCATCCATCCCTCTGGAGCTCCATTACCTTACGGTGCTTGACCCCTTCATGGTGCGATTCCGCATAGCCACGTATGCGGGGCTGGTCATCGCCCTGCCCGTCGTCGTATATGAGATCCTCGCCTACATCGCTCCTGCCCTGCGCAAGCGGGAGAAAAAGGTCATGTACTCGTCGCTCGCGTTCATCCTTTTCTTCTTCCTGATCGGCGTGGTCTTCTGCTATTTCTACGTGCTGCCGGCCGGGCTCGACTGGCTGGTGGGGCAGGCGGGCGGCCACCTGCGGCCGATGCTCACCGCTCAGGAATACGTGGGGCTGGTGACCATACTGCTCCTCGCATTGGGCATCACCTTCGAGACGCCGCTGGTGATCTGGCTGGTGGTGCGGCTGGGCATCGTCACCCCCCGGCGCCTGCACCGCAACTGGCGCTGGGCGGTCATCTTCACCCTGGTCTTCGCCGCCTTCATCACCCCCGACTGGAACCCCATCACCATGCTCCTGGTATCCGTTCCCATGTTCCTTCTCTACGAGGGCTCCATCCTCTTCGCCTCCCTGGGCCTGCGCCGGCGGCGGGCAAGGTTGCGCGAGTCGGAGGAGGGCGGTTAGGATGGATTGTATGCCCGAATCGGCAGCTGGGCTACCGGGCATCACGGTCGGGGCGGGCAACGGGTGACGCGAAAAGATCGAGGAGGTCGGTTGCCATCGGAGATTTCGGTATAGAACAGCCCCGCATCACCAAAGCTCTGGTCAAGAGGGAGGCCGCCAGGTACGAGGCCTTAAGCGACAGGGTGGGCGGGATGCTCCGCCTTTACCGCGATATCTTCAATATCCAGCGCCGCCATCTTTCCCGCCTGGATGTGGAGATGCCGGCGCTTGAGGAACTTCAGATAAGAGCACGGCTGGAGGAAGGCATACCTCTTGTGGACAGAAGCGCGTTGCGGCTGGACACACAGCGTTTCCTGGAGATCCTCATGGAGATAAAAGAGCTGTTGGCCAGGCGCAGCCGCGGCAAAGGGGGCGCCCAGGGCGAGGCGATCGCCACGCTGGATATGGGTGTGGAGGAGGCGGAAGGTCTTTTAAGGGACCGTCTGCGCGGCGATTTTCGGTCACTGCAGAGAAAGGCGGATGAGCTGAGCTTGAACCCCGACATCCTCAACTTGCTCGTCCACGCTTCTCTCGCTCCGTTCATGCAGAGGATGGCGGGAAAGCTCCATCCCCGGCTCGACCTGGATCAGGGGTTGAGCGCCGCCTGCCCGGTGTGCGGGGAGCCGGCAGTCATGGGCTTCAACCGGGACGGGGACGGCATGCGGGTATTGGAATGCTCGCTCTGCTCCACGCGCTGGGGGACACCGCGCATGCTCTGCCTGTTCTGCGGAAGCACCGACCAGAAGAAGCTCGGTTATCTTTTCGCGGGAGAGGACCGCACCAGGCGCATCCACATATGTAAAGCGTGCAAAAAATACATAAAGATAACGGATTGCCAGGGCAGGACGGAGGAGATAGTGCTGCCTCTGGAAGATCTTTTCACGGCCTACCTCGATGAGGTGGCCGCGAGGAAGGGCTATGAGAGAGGCTGCAGGACGGCTCTTTCGTGATGATCGGAGGCGAAGTTAAGGGGAGCGCTTGCTTGAGAGGGTGAGTACCCTGAGTTTCCGGGAACCTGTGCCAACGCGGAGAACGCGCTCCGCGTCGTCCTTGCCCTTGAAAAGGGGTGGATGTATAATACTCCCGATTTATCCGCGACCGTTCCTTGAAAAAAGAAGAGAAGCCCGGGTGCCTATCGGACCGGGAATCCAGCAAGTATGTCACTCGGTGCGGGTATGCTTCCTGTGCCAGGGTAAACGGATAGTTAGTTGTCGGTCGGGCGATACGGAGGAAAGTGGGAGGAAAGCATGGAAATTACGCGAAGAGGTTTCCTGAAGCTCTCCGGAGTGGGGGCGGGCACCGCCGCCCTGATGGCCCTGGGCTTCGAGGTCTCAGCGGTGGCGGATGCGGAGGAGCTGCGCATCCGCGAGGCCGTGGAGACCACCACCGTGTGCCCCTACTGCTCGGTGGGATGCTCCGCCATCGTCAGCGTGGTGGACGGCAAGGTGGTGGCTCTTGAAGGGCTCTCCGACAGCCCCATAAGCCGAGGCTCTCTCTGCTCCAAGGGCCAGAGTATCTTCCAAGTGGCGAACAACGAGAGGCGCCTGACCAAAGTAAGATACAGGGCGCCCGGTGCCACCGAATGGCAGGAGAAGACCTGGGAGGAGGCGCTTGACGCCATCGCCCGTCGCATCAAGGAGACCCGCGACGCCAACTTCACCGCGACGGATAAAGACGGGGTAACCGTCAACCGCTGCACCGGCATCGCCCAGCTGGGCGGGGCAGCCCTGGACAACGAGGAGTGCTATCTGGCAAGCAAGTTCGCCCGCTTCCTGGGACTCGTCTACGTCGAGCATCAGGCGCGCATCTGCCACTCCTCCTCCGTTCCCGGCATCGGGGCCACCTACGGGCGGGGAGCCATGACCAACCAGTATCAGGACCTGCGCAACGCCGACGTCTTCATGATCTGCGGGGCCAACCCCACCGAGAACCACCCGGTCTCCTGGAAGTGGGTGGAGAAGGCCCGCGAGGAGCGCGGGGCCAAGGTCATCGTGGTGGACCCACGTTTCACCCGCACCGCCTCCAAAGCGGATATCTTCTCCTTCCACCGCCCCGGCACCGATGTCGCTTTCTTCGGCGGGCTCATCAACTACGCCATCCAGAAGAACTACATCCAGTGGGAATACGTGCAGAACTACACCAATGCCCCCATTCTGGTGAACCCGGACTTCAAGGGGCCCGCGGATCTCGACGGGTTGTTCAGCGGCTACGACGAGAAATCCAGGAAATATACCGACACCAGCACCTGGAACTTCCAGACGGACGCATCGGGCAACCCCATCCGCGTGGCCCTGCTGCCCATCGAGGAAGACCCCCTGTTCCCGGGAAGGGGGGTCCCCAACGGGGAGAAGGACGCCAACGGCAACTTCATCCCCTACGATGACGAGAAGATAGAGGGGACGGTCTTCCACCACCTCAAGAAGCACTTCGCCCGCTACACCCCGGAGATGGTGGAGAGGGTCTGCGGCATCCCCCGCGAGAAGTTCATCGAGATAGCCGAGGCCTACTGCGGCATCACCTGCAAGCCGGAGAAGACCGGCAACCTCATGTACGCCATGGGGCTCACCCAGCACAGCGTGGGCGTGGAGATCATCCGCACCTTCTCCATGCTGCAGCTGCTCCTGGGCAACACGGGCCTGCCGGGCGGGGGCATCAACGCCATGCGCGGCGAGTCCAACGTCCAGGGCTCCACCGACTTCGCCCTGCTGTCGCACATCATCAACGGCTATCTCACGGTCCCCAACGGAACCGACCATCCCACCCTGGAGAAATACCTGGAGAAGGTGAAGGCCAAGGACGGATACTGGGCCAACGCCCCCAAGTTCGCCGCCAGCTATCTAATGGCCTACTGGGGTCCCTACGCCAAGGAGAAGGGATTGGACAAGGCGTACGAGCTGCATCCCAAGACGGAGAAGGGCAAGAATTACACCCATATCGCCTTGTTCGAGGATATGTATGCCGAGATCATCAAGGGCTTCATAATATGGGGGCAGAACCCGGCCGTGGGCGGCCCCAACGCCAACCTGGAATGCGCGGCGATGGAGAAGCTGGACTGGATGGTGGCCGTGGATCTCTGGGATACCGAGACCATGAATTTCTGGCAGCGCCCCGGAGCCGACCCCAAGAGCATCAAGACCGAGGTTTGGGCCCTTCCCGCGGCCTCCTCGGTGGAGAAGAGCGGCGCCATCAGCAACTCCGGCCGCATCGCCCAGTACCGCTGGAAGGCGGTGGAGCCGCCGGGTGATGCCAAGTCGGACGCTTGGATCATGCATCAGCTGGTCAAGCGGCTCAAGGCCCTTTATCAGGCCGACAGCGCGGCTCCGGCCCGCGAGGCCATCACCCGGCTCTTCTGGGAGTACGAGGAGGACGCCCACGGCGATCCCGACATGGACCAGGTGCAGCTGGAGATCAACGGGTTCAAGTGGCCGGAGGCCGGCTTCAGTTGGGAGGAGGCCTTCAAGGGCGCCCTCTTCAGCTTCGGCAACCTAAAGGACGACGGCACCACCTGCTGTGGGAACTGGATATACTGCGGGCAGTGGGCTTCCGACGACGACATCAAGGGCATCGCCAAATACCTCGGCATCTCCGATGTCCCCGAGAAGATCCCCCGCGACGGCAAGAAGCTGGAGTGGAACGGCATCCCCTTCAACAAGGCCCAGTGGCATTACCAGAAGAACCCCGTGTACTACCTGGACAGGGACGGCGCGACCATCTACAAGGACAAGGACAGCGCCCCCGCCGACGCCAGGAAGATAGACCTCAACATCTATCCTAACTGGTGCTGGGCCTGGCCGCTCAACCGGCGCATCCTCTACAACCGCTGTTCCTGCTCCTACCGGGGCCAGCCCTTCGCCCCCGACAAGGCCCTCTTCACTTTCAAGGAAGACGGCACCCTGGACATGAAGAACGACGTGAACGACTTCTATCTGGCCAAGGATTATGAGGGCAAGACGACCCTGCTCAACTACTCCGGCGCCAACCCCTTCATCATGAACAAGGACCCCGGAGCCCTGGTGGGCCGGCTCTTCGCCACCCCCACCAGCCTGCTCTCAGACGGCCCCTTCCCCGAGCACTACGAGCCGAGGGAGAGCCCCGTCCACAACCAGCTTTCCGCGGTGCAGTTCAACCCGGCGGCCAAGCCCGCCTGGCCCTCCGCCGAGAAAGAGCCCGACAAGTACGGCTTCGCCGAGATAGGAGACGGAGACTACCCGCACGTCATCACCACCTACCGCCTAACCGAGCACTGGCAGGCGGGGCAGATGACCCGCAACAACTCCTGGCTGGGCGAGGCCATGCCGGAGATGTTCGTGGAGATCTCGCGGCAGCTGGCCAAGGAGCTGGGCATCAAGCAGGGCGACCTGGTGGAGGTGGAGAGCAAGCGCGGCAAGGTGCAGGGGGTGGCGGTGGTCACCTCGCGCCTGCAGCCGCTCAAGGTGCGCGACAAGGACGGCGACAAGACCGTGCACATCGTGGGCCTGCCCTGGCATTTCGGCTACATCGGCCTGTTCCCCGGCGGCCCCGAGCGTAACTGTATATCCAGCAAGAACTACGCGACCAACCAGATATCGCCCCACGTGGGCGACGCCAACACCACCATCCCCGAGTACAAGGTGTTCCTGGGCCGACTGAGGAAGGTGAGCTGAGATGAGCAAGGCCATACTCTTCGACGCCAGCAAGTGTACGGGGTGCCGGGCCTGCCAGGTGGCCTGCAAGAGCTGGAACGAGCGAACCTACACCCACACCTGGTGCGAGGGCACCTACGAGAACCCCTTGGAGCTCACCAGCCAGTGCTGGATGCGCATCCTCTTCAATGAACCGGAGGAAGTCAAGAGCTGGGACGAGCTGTGGTGGCACTTCACCAAGTACCAGTGCATGCACTGCACCGAGGCCACCTGCGTGAAGGTCTGCCCCAGCGGGGCAACCGCCAAGCACAAGGTCTCCGCTGACGACAAGGAGGCCTACGTGATCATGACCGACCCCGACAAGTGCATCGGCTGCAATTACTGCGTGGCCACCTGCCCCTTCTCCGCCTGCCGCTACGATGCCAAGGAGAAAGGCATCTACCGCTGCCGCCTTTGTTTTGACCGCATAACCCAGCCCCCTGAGGCCTTCCAGCAGGGAAAGATGCACAAGCCGCTCTCCGACTTCGAGAAACTGCTCGAGCAGAACGAGGCCTGGCTGCGCAACAAGCCCGCTTGCGTGTCCACCTGCACCTCCGGGGCCCTTTCCTTCGGTGAGAGGGACCAGATGGTGGCCAAGGCCGAGGAGCGGGCTAGGGCCTTGGGCGGCAAGGCCCGCGTCTACGGCAAGGACGAGCTTGGAGGGCTGCACTACATCTACGTGCTGGAGGACGAGCCGGAGACCTACGGGCTGCCCGCCGACCCCAAGGTGCCCGCCGGGGTCACCCTGTGGGAGGCCCTGATCAAGCCGGGCGCCCCCTGGGGGGGCATCGGCCTTATCGGCTTGGCGGCCGCCGCCGGTCTGAGCTACGTGATCGCCCGGCGCAACCAGGGACTGGAAGGAAAGGAGGGCTGAGATGGAGCAGGCAGGAAAGAGCAAGACCTTCCGCGGCGGCATCCATCCCCCGTACCACAAGGAGCTGGCATCGGGAAAGCCCATCACCCCCGCCCCCATCCCCGAGGAGCTCATCGTCCCCCTGCAGCAGCACATCGGGGCCCCCAACGAGCCCGCCGTCTCCGTGGGAGATAAAGTCACCGTGGGCCAGGTCATCGGGTCCTCGGAGGCATTTGTGTCCGCCCCTGTGCACTCGCCGGTCTCCGGCACGGTCAAGGCCATCGAGGAGGTGCCCAACTTCACCGGGGCCCGGGTGAAGAGCGTGATCATCACTCCCGACTCCTCCCAGCCCCCCTTCTCCGGCACCCCCCGCGACACCTCCTCCCTCTCCGCCGAGGAGATCCGGGACATCGCCCGCTCCGCCGGCCTGGTGGGCATGGGGGGAGCGGCCTTCCCCACCCACGTCAAGCTGTCCCCCCCCAAGGACAAGCCGGTGGACACGGTGATCATCAACGGCTGCGAGTGCGAGCCCTTCCTCACCTGCGACCACCGCCTCATGCTGGAGAGGACCTCCGACCTGGTGGAGGGGCTGAAGCTGTGCATGCGGGCGGTGGGAGCCGAGCGGGGCATCATCGGGGTGGAGGCCAATAAAGCCGACGCCGCCGAGGCCCTGGCATCGGCGGTCTCCGCGGAGAAGGGCATCTCGGTGGAGGTGCTGGAGGTCAAGTACCCCGAGGGGGCGGAGAAGATGCTCATCTTCGCCCTCACCGGGCGCAAGGTCCCCCCGGGCAAGCTGCCGAGCGAGGTGGGATGCCTGGTGCAGAACGTGGGCACGGCCATAGCCCTGGCCGAGGCCGCCTCCACCGGCAAGCCCCTCATCGAGCGGGTGGTCACGGTGACCGGCCCGGCCATCAAGAACCCCGGCAACTTCCTGGTGAGGATCGGCACCCCCATCTCCGCCCTCGTAGAGGCGGCCGGGGGGTACCTGGGCACCCCCGCCAAGCTGATCATGGGCGGCCCCATGACCGGCTGGGCCCAGCCCGACGACAGGGCCGCGGTGGTCAAGGGGACCAGCGGGGTGGTGGCCCTCACCCTCGACCTGGCCGCAGAGGAGATGGAGCGGGAGTGCGTGCGCTGCGGCAAGTGCGTGGAGGCCTGCCCCATGTTCCTCATGCCCAACTTCATCGTCCGCTCGGCCCGCCGCGGCCTCTGGGACGAGGCGGAGTCCTGGGGCGCCCTGGACTGCTTCGAGTGCGGCTGCTGCTCCTTCTCCTGTCCTTCAGCCATCCCCCACGTGCAGTACGTGAGAAAGGCCAAGGCCGAGATAGCGGCGAGGAAGAAGAAGTAGAGGAGGTGAAGGGTAATGGCAAAGGAAAAACTCATGGTCACCCCGCCCCCCCACCTGCGCTCCGGTGAGACCATCGCCTCCTCCATGCGGGACGTGGTGGTGGCCCTCATCCCCGCGGTGATCGCCGCTCTGGTGGTCTTCAAGGTCAACGCCCTTTTCAACATAGCCCTTTGCGTGGCCACCGCGGTGGCCGCCGAGTGGCTGACCCGCAAGGCTTTGAAGCGCGACAACACCATCGGTGACTGGAGCGCGGTGCTCACCGGGCTGCTGGTGGCCCTGGTGATGCCGGCCACCGCTCCCTGGCTGCATTACGTCATCGCCGTTGTTGTGGCCATAGTGGTGATCAAGGAACTGGTGGGAGGACTGGGGCTTAACATCTTCAACCCGGCCCTCTTCGGGCTGGCCTTCGTGCTCATCTGCTCGGGGTTCCTTGCCCCCTGGACGTCCAAGCTGGGCACCTTCCCCGGGCTCTTCGACGGGGCCACCGGGGGCACCCCGCTGACCTTCATAAAGCACGGTATGGAGGGCAGCTCCGCCGCTCCCTCCCTGCTGGCCCTGCTCTTCGGCAACCGCACCGGCGGTGCCCTGGTGGAAGTGGGAGCCTTCTGGGTGCTGCTGGGCGGGGCCTACCTGCTGTACAAGGGGATCATCCGCTGGGTCATCCCCATATCGATAATCGCCACCGTGCTCATCCTCACCTACATCCTGGGCGGGGACGGGGTTTACGCCATCTTGGCCGGCGGGGTGATGCTGGGGTCCTTCTTCATGGCCACCGACTGGGTGTCCTCCCCCATGACCCCATACGGGCAGGCCGCCTTCGGAATACTCATCGGTGTGCTCATCACCTTAATACGCCTATACGGAGCCCCCTCAGGGGCGGTGGCCTATTCCATCCTCATCGGCAACGCCTTCGTGCCTCTCCTGGACCGACTGTTCAAGCCGGAGCGCTTCGGGGCGGTGGCCGCCGCCTGAGAGGCGAGGCAAAGCAAAGCGAGAGAGGGCGGGGAGACCCGCCCTCCTTCCTTTCGCCGAAGGATCCTTTCACCGTTTCGGCCTGCCGGGAGGTACAGGCTATCGGCGGGGCGGGGCGCTGTTTGGGATTGAGGGAGAGCGGCTAAGCAGGGTCGGCGCCGGTATGTTCCTTTCCGCCTGAGGCGAGCAGCTCCACCAGGTCGAGTACGGGGAGGCCCCCGCGG
>MU158500.1:0-8169 GCA_015711755.1 Candidatus Geothermincola secundus
CCGCGGCGCGGCCGGCGCCCGCAGCCCGGGCTCCTCGGACGCCGGCGATGCCGCCGATGGAAGGAACAGCGGCGGCAGGAGTAGAAGAAAAAGCGGAAAGGCCGGCTGTCGAGGCCGCGGCGCCGAAGGCGCCCGCCGAGGATATGTTCGACGGTTCCTTTGCCCTGGAGAGGGAGCTGGCGGAACTGACCGGGGCGGGAGCGCCGGCGGCCACCAAAAAGATAAAGATACCGGTCAAGCAGGCCAAGCAGGCCAGGGAAGGGGAGAAGCCCATGCAGCAGGAGGGGAAGCCGATTCCCAAGGTGAAGAGGGACAAGACGGTTACCAAGGGCATCGTGATGCGCATAATCGACGGCATCAAGAAGCTGTGATCACGGGAGGGTAATTGCGCTCGTTCAAGATCGTGGTGACCGGCCCGTTCAGCGCCGGCAAGACCACTTTCATAAAGACCATCTCCGAGATAGCCATAGTCTCCACCGAGAGGGCCATTTCCGATCATACCCGCTCCATAAAGCAGGAGACCACGGTGGCCATGGACTTCGGCCGCATCACCATCTCCAAGGACATCGTGCTCTACCTCTTCGGCACGCCCGGCCAGGAAAGGTTCGATTTCATGTGGCAGATACTTTCCGAGGGCATGCTGGGCTATATCGTCATGGTGGACGCCAGCCGCGAGGAGACCTACTCGGAGGCCCGGCGCATCCTGGAGTTCTTCGCCACGCTGTCCGACTCGCCCTACGTTATCGGAGCCACCCGCCTCCCCGAGAACGGCAGGGACGGTGCTATCCAGAAGCTCCGCAAGGAGCTGAACCTGGACGGAGACATCCAGATCATCGCCTGCAACGCATTTGAGAAGGAAGACGTCAAGAAGGTGCTTTTGGGCCTGCTCTACGACATCCTCAAAACCCTCGACAAATAGGTCGATCATTCGATGATTCCCGAGGCGGGTCTTTCTGCAAAAATGCCTGCTCCCGATCATGATCGCGCCGTATAAGTCTATAATGGTCACCGTGGCTGTGCCTGTGCCGGGCAAGGGGAAAGGGAGGGGTCCTTGCTCCCGGGTTTTTACAGGCGATCGTGCCGGAAGGTCTGCGCCCAGGCGGAACGATGAGATAGAAGGCGATGCCATGCCCATAGACGGAAGCACCGTGCTGACCGGACTGGTCGCCGCCGACCCGAGGTTTTCCCCCTCGCCGGCCATGCACAACGCCGCCTTCCTCCAGTCCGGCCTCAACTGGTGTTATCTGCCCCTGAGGGTGAAAGAGGGAGAACTTGCTGCGGCGCTCGCCGGACTGCGGGCCCTCTCCTTCAGGGGCGTCAACGTGACCATTCCCCACAAGCTGGCGGCCGCCGAGCTGGCGGATGAGCTCCGAGGAGACGCATTGATCCTCGGCGCGGTCAACGCCCTCGCGTTCGGCCCCGCCGGCTCGATCGGATACAACACCGATGCTCTGGGACTTGAGAGAGCGCTGGAGGAAGCTGGAGCGACCGATCTGGAGTCGCTTTTCCTCATCGGCGCTGGCGGCGCTGCCCGCGCCGCGGCCCTGGCCGCGTCCCGGCTGGGAGCGCGCATCCTATACGTCTTCAACCGCAGCGAGGAGAGGGCGCGGGAGTTGTGCCGCATGGTCAAGAGAGCGAACCTCTTTGACGAAATATATGTTCAGGAGTATAACGAGGTTGGAGCGCGGGCCCTGGCGGTTTGCACCTGCGTGATCAACTCGACCCCGCTGGCCCGGTCGGAGGCGGCGGAGCTGCCTCTCGATTACCGGCTCTTCCGGGAAGGCCAGCTGGCGGTGGATCTCGATTACCGTCGCCCCCGTTCCGCGTTCCTGGATGCGGCGGGGGCCAGGGGGGCGCGGACCGTCAACGGCCGAGGGATGCTGCTCTTCCAGGCCGCAGAGTCTTACCGCATCTGGACGGGGGCGGAGGCCCCGCTGGAGGCCATGCGGCGGGCTATGGAAGAGGCATTGGATGGACGACGGGGATGACGCTGGATTCACGCAGGCGGAGGCGGTTGGATTGCAGAAACCCAAGCAGGATAGGCTGGGTCAGATACTTCTGCAGCATAAGATAATCACCGAGGAGCAGTTGGCCGAGGCGCTGGAGAAACAGCAGGCCAGCGGGAAGTCCCTGGGCCGCGTCCTCATCGAGCTGAACATGGTCAGCGAGGGGGCCCTCACCGCCATCCTGGCCCAGCAGATAGGCCTCAAATACGTCGATCTCGGAAACTTCGAAGTGGACATCTCCGCCGCCGCCCTCATCGACGCGGACACCGCCCGCAAGTACACGGTGCTCCCCATCGGTTACGACGACGGCAAGCTCATGGTGGCCATGGCCGACCCCACCAACGTCTTCGCACTGGACGACATCCGCATCATGACCGGCATGGAAGTCGAGCCGGTGGTCAGCACCAAGGACGATATCGTCGGCGCCATCAACCGCTACTGCCGCACCGAGGAGCACATAGACCTCGGGGAACTGGGCGATGTTGACGAGGAGCTGGCGGAAGAGGGCGAAGCGGCCGCGGACGAGGCCCCCATCGTGAAATATGTGAACCTGCTCATCTCCGAGGCGGTGGAGGAGCGGGCCAGCGACATCCATATCGAGCCCATGGAAGGGGACGTCCGCATCCGCTACCGCATAGACGGCGTCCTCCACGAGATAAGGCGCTCGCCCAAGAAGCTGCATCCTGGGGTGGTGGCGAGGATAAAGGTAATGGCGGACATGAACATCGCCGAGAAGCGCCTCCCCCAGGACGGCAGGGCGGCACTGGACATAAGAGGCCGGCAGATAGACCTGCGCGTGGCCTCCCTGCCCACTATCCACGGCGAGAAGGTGGTGCTGCGCATCCTGGACAAGAGCGCCTCCATCATGACCCTGGAGGAGCTGGGCTTCACCCCGGACTCCCTCAAGGTATACCGGGAGAGCTTCATCAAGCCCTACGGGACCATCCTGGTAACCGGCCCCACCGGAAGCGGCAAGACCACCACCCTCTACGCCACTTTGAACGTCCTCAACGACATCGGCAAGAACATCCTCACCGTGGAGGACCCCGTGGAGTACCGTCTGCCCCTCATAAACCAGGTCCAGGTGCATTACAAAGCCGGCCTCACCTTCGCCGCTGCCCTGCGCTCCTTCCTGCGCTGCGACCCCGACATCATCATGGTTGGCGAGATCCGCGACCCCGAGTCGGCGCAGATCGCCATCGAGTCCGCGCTGACCGGACATCTGGTGCTCTCCACCCTGCACACCAACGACGCACCCAGCGCCCTGACCCGCCTGCTGGAGATGGGCATCGAACCCTTCCTCATCGCCTCGGCTGTGGACTGCGTGTCCGCGCAGCGCTTGGCCCGCAAGCTCTGCGAGCGGTGCAAGCAGCCCTACGAGCCGGAACCGCATTACTTGGAAGAGATCGGCTTCCCCATGGAAGAGGGGACCGTCTTCTACCGCCCCGTCGGCTGCCCCGCCTGCAACAACACCGGCTTCAGGGGGCGCATAGGCGTCTTCGAGGTGCTCAAGGTGAGCGAGGAGATCGAGCGTCTGGTGGCCCGCAACGCACCCCACGTGGAGATAGCCGAGAAGGCCAGGGAAGAGGGCATGAAAACTCTGAAGGAGGACGGCTTCATCAAGGTGAAGATGGGCATCACCTCCCTGGACGAGGTGCTCAGGGTCATCATGTGACGCGGGGGAGCGGGGAAGGGAGCCGGATTATGCTATCCTTTTGTGAAGGCTTGGGATTAACCGTTCGGCAGCGAAGGCTTAAGGCGTGCCGGCGGCGGGGGCCGCGGGAAGGAGCCGCCCGCCGGCGGTGAGCGAAGAGGAGGTTGACCTTGACCACCACCAAGAAGAAGATCGACATCAACGAGCTGCTGGAGGAGGTGCTGGTGAGGGGCGCCTCCGACCTGCACATAACCGTGGGGGCGCCGCCGGTGATGCGCATCAACGGCGTGCTCCAGCGCATCGAGGAATATCCCCGCCTCACCGGCAACGACACCCGGGACATGATCTACAGCATCCTCACTGCCCGACAGCGGGAGCAGCTGGAGGCCAACCTGGAATACGACCTCTCCTATTCGGTCCCCGGGAGCGCCCGTTTCCGGGTCAACGCCTACTTCCAGCGCAACAGTCTGGGAGCCGCTTTCCGCATCATCCCCTACCGCATCAAGACGGTGGAGGAATTGAACCTGCCCCCGGTCATAAAAGAGCTCACCAAGCTGCCCCGAGGCTTCATCCTGGTCACCGGGCCCACCGGCCAGGGTAAATCCACCACCTTGGCGGCGATCATCGACCTCATCAACGAGACCCGCAACGACCACATCATCACCGTGGAGGACCCCATCGAGTTCCTCCACGTGCACAAGCGCTGCATCGTCAACCAGCGCGAGGTGGGGGCGGACACCCATTCCTTCGCCAACGCCCTCAAGTACGTGCTGCGCCAGGACCCCGACGTCATCCTGGTGGGGGAGATGCGCGACCTGGAGACCATCTCCACCGCCCTGACCGCGGCGGAGACCGGCCACCTGGTCTTCGCCACCCTGCACACCCAGGACGCCCCCCAGACCATAGACCGCATCATCGACGTCTTCCCCACCTACCAGCAGCAGCAGGTGCGCCTGCAGCTGGCCAGCACCATCCAGGCCATCATCACCCAGCAGCTGCTGCCCACGCGGGACGGCAAGGGACGTGTTCCGGCGGTGGAGATAATGATCGCCACCTCGGCCATCCGCAACATGATCCGCGAGGCCAAGACCCACCAGATCTACTCGGCCATGCAGGCGGGCGGTCAGCAGTACGGCATGCAGACGATGGACCATTCCATCGCCGCCCTCTACAAGAACGGCATCATCTCCTACGACGTGGCCATGGCCCGCTGCCAGAACCGCGACGAGATGCAGCGCCTCATCGGCTGAGGTATCGGCGGGAGGGAGGGCCATGGCCGCCGCGGCGCTCGAGGTGCTCGGCCTGAGCAAGAGTTACCGCGCCGGCTGGAGAAGGGAGCCGCGGCGCGCCCTGGACGGCTTGAGCTTCACCATCCCCGAGGGAGCGGTGATGGGCCTGCTCGGGCCCAACGGCGCGGGGAAGACCACCACGCTGAAGATGATCATGGACTTCATCTCCCCCGACTCGGGGGAGGTCCGCATCCTCGGTCGCCCCTGGAGGGATGCGGAGGCCCGCCGCCAGGTGGGCTTCCTGCCCGAGCAGCCGTACTTCCAGCTCTACCTCACCCCCCGCTCGCTTCTGCGTCACCTGAGCAGGTTGCTGGGCATGCCGCGGGAGGAGGCGGAGGCGCGCATCTCCCATCTCCTCCCCCTGGTGGGCCTGGGGGAGGAGGCGGACCTGCAGCTCTCCCGCTTCTCTCGGGGCATGCTGCAGCGCCTGGGCATCGCCCAGGCCCTGCTCAACCGGCCCCGCCTGCTGGTGCTGGACGAGCCCTCGGGGGGGCTGGACCCGCTGGGCATGGTGGAGATGCGCCGACTCCTCCAGGACGTGAGGGACCAGGGCACCACCATCCTCTTCAGCTCGCATCAGCTCTCCGAGGTGGAGGAGATCTGCGACCACCTGTGCATCATCGACAGGGGGCGCGAGGTGGCCCAGGGCTCCATGCGGGAACTGCTGGGCGCGGAGGAGAGCTACGAGGTGACCGTCGCTGAGGGGTCTTGGGATCCGGCGGCCGGCGGGGATGAGCGAGGCTGGGCATGGGTGGTTCCGGGAAGGCGGGTGAGGTTCCCGTCGAGCCTGCTCGACACCTCGCTGCGGGCGCTGGCGCGCGGCGGGGCGGTGGTGGAGGAAGTGCGGCCGGTGCGCCTGACGCTGGAGGAGTTCTTCCTGCGCGAAGTGGAAGGGAGGGGATCCGAGTGAGGGCGGACGCCTTCTCCTCCCTGGCCCTGGGCGTGGTGCGCGACGCCCTCCACCGCAAGGTCTTCTATGTGCTGCTGGCCCTGGCCCTGGCCATGTTCATGATGGTGCCGGCCCTCCCCAGCTCCGGCGTGGGGGTGCAGCTGGACCTCCTGCGGGACGGCTTTTTGGGGCTCATCTCCCTCATGAGCTTCCTGCTCGCCGTCATCCTCTCCTCGGGGGTCATCTACCGGGACCTGGAGAGGCGCACCGCCTATTTCGTCCTGTCCAAGCCGGTCTCGCGCCGCCTTTATTATCTTGCCAAGTTCACCGGGGTCATGGTCATCGTGGCCCTGGCCCTGGCCTTCTCCTATCTGGTGGGCATCCTCTTCATCTACGTGAAGTTCGGCGTGTTCAACCCTGGCATCTGGAAGGCCCTCTTCACCATCTTCCTCGAATCGGCATTGCTGGCCTCTTTCACCCTGCTCCTGTCGGTGCACGCCTCCCCGGTGGTATCCTGCTTCGGCACCCTCCTCTTCTACGTGGTCTGCAATATCAAAGGCGAATACCTCTCCCGGGCCATGTCCGACGCGTCGCTCAACCCGCTGCTGCGGGTGCTTTCCGGCATCGCCTACTACATCCTCCCCAACCTGGGCTCCCTCAACGTCAACGAGACGGTGGCTCATGGAGAGAGGTCTTTCCCCCTGGAGGCCGCCGACCTTCTGGCCATGCTGCTGATGGCCGCCGCCTTCACCTCAATATCCCTGGCGGTGGGCGTGTGGCTGTTCCGCAGGAGGGAGATATGAGGCCCGCGTTGCTCGCCCTGCTGATCGCGGCTCTTCTGGCCGCGGGGACGCTGGCCCAGTCCTCGCTCCGGGCATCGCGGATGGAGCGTGAAGGAGGAGAGCCGTCCGGGCTGGCCCGGGTGGACTTCCTGGATTTTCTCGGAGGAGTGAGGGATTTCATCACCTACAGCATGTGGGTGCGAGGCGACCGCATCCATCACGGGTATTACGGGTCCATCACCAGGGAGGCGGAGCTCATCCCCTATTACCATGTCATCACCCTGATGGACCCTCACAACATCGACGCTTACTATGTCGCGGCGGAGACCATCTACGCTTCCGGGCAGCCGGAGGAGGCCGTTCTTTTCACCAAGAGGGGCATCGAGGACAACCCCTCATCGGGCGACCTGCGGGTAAGCCTCGCAGACCTCTATATTCGCGAGGGGCGCTATGAGGAGGCGCGGGAGGAATACCGCGCCGCCCTGGGGCTGGACCTGCGGCTGGTGGACGAGGATTTCGTCTTGGAGGGGATCATAGCGACCAGCAAAGCCCTGGGGGACATGGAGGGGACGGCCGAGGCCCGGCGGCGGCTCCTCGGCAACTGTCTGATGCGCCTGGCCGACCCGTCCGTGGACGGAGCGCTGCGCGCTTGGTACGTGCGCAGGGCGAACGAGACCGCCGAGGAGCTGGAACCCGAGGGGGTGAGCTGGTAGATGCTATCCGGGCCCCGCCGCGTCATAGCGGAAGGGCTGAAAGCGTGGAAGGGCGGGGATGACGCCGTATCGCGCTTAAAGGTTGACAAACCTGATGTTTCTGTTGTAAAAGTTAATTAAAGTTCAAGGACTCGGCAGACGAATAATATTATCCGTGAAGGGTTGAGAGCGAGAGGAGCGAGGACATGGCCCAGACCTTTTCCTACCGGGTCAGGGACAGACAGGGGAAGATAATAACCGGCACCCTGGAGGGCGAAAGCGAGGCCAGCGTCTCCCAGCGGCTGCGCCAGATGGGCTATTTCGTCATCGGCATCACCGAGGAGAAGCCCTCCCTGGCCAAGAAAGAGCTGCATATCCTCAAGCCCAAGGTGAAACCGAGGGACGTGACCGTGTTCACCCGGCAGTTCGCCACCATGATCAACGCGGGGCTTCCCCTGGTCAAGTGCCTGAGCATCCTCTCCGAGCAGACCGAGAACCCCATACTGGGGGAGCAGATCACCGACGTGCAGCACGAGGTGGAGATGGGGCGCTCCCTCTCCGAGGCCCTGGCCAAGCACCCCGATACCTTCAAGCAGCTCTACACCAGCATGGTCAGGGCGGGGGAGATCGGCGGGGTGCTGGACGACGTGCTCCTGCGCATCGCCATAACCCTGGAGAACGAGACCGAGATAAGGCGGCGCATAAAGTCGGCCATGACCTACCCCACCGCCATGTTCTTCATCGCCATACTGCTCCTCATCGTCATGCTCATCTTCGTGGTACCCACCTTCGAGAACATGTTCAGCCAGATGGGGGCGCAGCTCCCCTTCCTCACCAAGATCATCATGGGGCTCAGC
>MU158500.1:8179-14940 GCA_015711755.1 Candidatus Geothermincola secundus
CCTGGCGGGCTGGAAAGGAGGGGTCATCCTCATCGCCATCATCGGCGGCATCATCGCCCTGCGCCGCTGGATAAAGACCGAGGGGGGGCGCCGCAAGTTCGACGCCTTCAAGCTGAAGCTGCCCGTCTTCGGCAACCTCATCCACAAGATGTCCATGTCCCGCTTCTCCCGCACCCTGGGCACCCTGGTATCCTCGGGAGTGCCCATCCTGCAGGCCCTGGAGATCACCTCGGACACCGTGGGGAACAAGATCGTCTCCGACGCGGTGGACAACGTGCGCATCGGGGTCAAGGAAGGGGAGTCCATCGCCCGCCCCCTGAGCCAGAGCAAACTGTTCCCGCCCATGGTCACCCAGATGCTGGCCATCGGGGAGGAGACCGGCGCCTTGGACACCATGCTCAACAAGGTCGCGGAGTTCTACGATTCTGAGGTCTCGGCCAGCGTGGAGGCGCTGACCTCCCTGCTGGAGCCCCTGCTCATGGTGTTCCTGGGGGCCACCGTGGGCATCGTGGTCATCGCCCTGTACATGCCCATCTTCTCCCTCATCCAGCAGTTCTCCAAGTGATCCGACGCCGCATGGGTCACGGTGAGGGCGGCTGCTCTAAAGTCCCACGCATATCATGACGATATTGGAATGTGAAAGAGGGTTGCGTGCGTGTTCGGAAAGGAGGTGAAAGGGGAATGCGCAAGGAAGGAGGATTCACCCTCATCGAGCTGATGATCGTCGTTCTTATCATCGGCATCCTCGTAGCCATCGCGGTGCCCGTCTTCATGTCCTCTCGGGGCAACGCGGAGGAGAAGTCGTGCTTCGCCAATCAGCGGACGGTGGACTCCGCGGTGATGCAGTACTCGGCGGCCAACAACGGCCAGTATCCGACGGGTCTCAACGATCTGGTGCCCACCTGGATCAAGGAGACGCCGGCCTGTCAGGCGGCAGGTGCCACCTACACATGGGAAGCGGGGCCGCCGCCGCAGATCACCTGCTCCGTGCACGGGCGCTACGACGATTGACGGCCTGAGGCGAGAGGCGAGTTTGAGTGTCGGGGGGAGCGCGGGCTCCCCCCGGACTCTTTTCTTTGAAAGGGCGGCCGGGCCGCCCCGATGCATTATAATCCTCCTGATGGGGTCCTCTATGCGGAAAGGTGGTCGCGTCGCTCATGGGTATCAGCATCCTTGTATCCGTTCTGATGTTCGTAGTGGGGGCCTGCCTGGGCAGCTTCGCCAACGTGCTCATCTATCGGGTACCGCGGGGGCTCTCCATCGTGACCCCTCCCTCCGCCTGCCCCGGCTGCGGCACTCCCATAAAGCCCTACGACAACATCCCCGTGCTCAGTTATCTCATCCTGCGGGGTCGCTGCCGCTCCTGCGGGTGCCGCATATCCCCCGTCTACATCCTGGTGGAGCTGGCTATGGGGATGATGTTCGTCGCTGTCTTCGCCCGCTACGGGTTCCGCTGGGACGCCATGCTGCCCTTGGCCTTCTTCATGGTCGGGGTGACCCTCACCGTGGCGGTCATAGACCTGAAGGAGATGATCATACCCAACGCCATCATCGTGCCCTCCCTGGCCGCCGCCGTCATCTACGTCGCCGTGACCGCAGCCATAAGGCATGATCCCCGCCTCCTGCTGGACCAGGGGGCGGGGCTGCTCATCGGGGCGGTGCCCCTCGGGCTCATCGCCCTCCTTTACCCCAAGGGCATGGGCATGGGGGACGCCAAGCTGATGGCCTTCACCGGCACCGTGCTGGCCTGGAAGGTGCTGCCCGCCCTCTTCCTGGGTTTCCTGCTGGGCTCCCTGGCCGCCGCCGTGCCCCTCGTCACCGGCCGCAAGGGGTGGAAGGACCGCATCCCCTTCGGCCCCTTCCTGGTCCTCGGATGCTGGCTCTCCCTGTTCTGGGGGGACCGCATCATCTCCCTCTACCGCTCCTTCCTCCGCGCCTGACCTTCAACTTGGGGCCAGGCCCAAACCTTCAATTTTTCTGCAGGACCTCAGGGTTGTGCTCTTTCGGATGAGCGTCGGTGCCCCGGACATCAAAGGGGCCCGGCCGTGATGTCTATGGCCGCCATGTCTGAATCGCTCAGCGGCTGAAACCCCGTTATCTCTGGTGTAAAATAACAAATGAATAAACTATTGACAAATATTGATAACGATATATAATGTTTGTTAGTAATGTTGAAATTATAAATGACTGCTAAAGTAGAAGGCTGGAGTTGACGAAAGGAAATATTGACAACTATCGTCCGTAAGTGTTAATCTAAAAGTCTCTCGTTGCAGAAGGACATGATTTTCGGTTCCCGTTCGACAGGTGGAACGGGGTGAAGGTGAGCGAGGAAAGGGAACGGGGGAATCGCCGTGCGAGCTTGGAGGATCAGGCGGTGACCGAGAAGATCAGCAACAAGCTGCTGACGGTGAACGAGGTGGCCGGCATACTCAGGGTCTCCAAAATGACCGTCTATCGTCTGGTGAAGAGCGGCCAGATACCGGCGATAAGGGTAGGCAAGAACTACCGTATTAAGGAAAGCGACGTAAACAAGTACCTGTCCAGGGGATCGTGAGGTGCGCCGATGAGTCCGAGGAAAAAGGAAACCGCGGTGGGTCTGGACATCAGTACCAACTCCATCAAGGTCGCCGAGGTGGAAGTGGACCGGGGCGAGGCGGTGCTCAACAACCTCGGCATAATCCACCTGCCCGAAGGGGTCATCAGCGACGGGGAGATAATGGACGCGGTGACCCTGTCCAACATGCTCAAGGAACTCTGGTCGCGCTCGGGCATCAAGAACAAGCGGGTCATCCTGGGCATAGCCAATCAGAAGGTGATCGTGCGCCCCATCGAGCTGCCCTACATGGAGAGGGAGGAGCTGGACACCGCCCTGCGCTTCCAGGTGCAGGAGTTCATCCCCATCCCCACCGAGGACGCCATCCTCGACTTCGAGATAATCGAGGAGTTCATGACCGCCGAGGAAGAGCGCATGCTCACCGTGCTGCTGGTGGCGGCGCACCGCGACATGATCCAGAGCTTCGTGGACGCCCTGCACGGCGCCGGACTCAACCCGGTGGCCGTGGACCTCAAGGCCTTCGCCCTGGCCCGTTCCCTGGTGGAACACGGCATCTCCCCCGAGGAGGAAACGGGCGAGGAGCCGGGGGTCTGCCTGGTCAACGTGGGGGCGGGCATCACCAATATCGTGATACTCAAGGAAAAGGTCCCGCGGTTCGCCCGCTTCCTGCTGCGGGGAGGGAACGATTTCACCGCGGCCATCGCCGACCGCATGGACATGGACATGGGGGAGGCGGAGGAGGTCCGCACCGGAAAGCAGATGAACGAAGAGGCCCTGAAGATCCTGCAGCAAGAGGTGTTCAACTTCGTGGGCGAGGTGCGGCGCTCCATCGACTACTACGTGGCCCAGACCCAGGAGAGGAACCTGGCCAAGGTCATCCTCTCAGGGAGCGGTTCACGCACGGTCAACCTGGCCCAGGAGCTCAACAGGGGGTTGAGGATGCCGGTGGAACCGGGACGGCCTTTCCAGAACCTGCGGCTGGGCAACCTGCCCTTCACCGCTGAGGAATTGGCGGACATCGAGCAGTCAGTCGCTGTATGCATCGGCCTGGCCCTCCGGGAGGTGATCGGGTAATGACCAGGATCAACCTGCTCCCCCCGGAGATAAAGGAGAAGGCGGCAAGGCCCAACCTGCTCCCGCTGCTCATCCTGCCTGTGCTGGGAGCGGTGGCCCTGGTGGTGGTGCTGTGGCTCCTCTTCCACGGGCAGGTGGCCGGCAAGCAGGACGACCTCAAGAAAGCGCAGGAGGAAGTGAGGAAGATAAGCGAGCAGGTGGACAAACCCCTGCAGAAGTACGAGAGCCAGCGTTCCGAGCTGCAGAAATACCAGGATCTATACAACAAATGCAACGCCGGAAGGGTGGCCTGGGCCAGCATGCTCAACGACCTCGCACTTTATGTCCCCGAAGGGCTCACCACCGCCAGCAACCCGCGGGCTCCCGCCATCTGGCTGGCCAGCCTGACCATCGACGCCACCCCTCTGGAGGCGGCAGGCGGCGGGCCGGTCATGGCCTCGGGCAGCGCGACCACTTCGGGGGCCCCCATACGCATAGAGGGATTCGCCGCTCCGGCGTGGCTGTGCATCCAGACCTGGCTGCCCCGCGCCAGCGATTTCCGCGCCCACGGTTTCCTGGACGCGTATCCATACTATTACTACTTCAGGGGCCAGCCCAAGGTCGCGGAGTTCTTCACCCGCCTTCACAACATGGAGGAATGGGGCAACCTGTGGATAGACAGCTCCACGCAAGAGCCGATAACCGCCACCCGCCAGGCGACCACCGTTGACGATCAGGGCAACGTGACCGTCGAGCTTGTGGATTACCAGGACTGGGCCATACATTTCTTCATCAACGCCTTCTGGAACCCGGAGCAGGCCATCTGGGCCAACCGGGTGAAGTCCCAGGGACAGGCCGCGCCCACCGGGTCCACCGCCTCTCCCGCGGCGGGAGGTGAGAAGAAATGAAGCTGAGTCCCCGCTATTGGACGATAATCGCCATCGTTATCGCCGTGGTGGTGCTGGCGCTGGGGGTCTTCCTCCTGGTGCTGCCGGAGAAGAACAAGTTGGGAAAGATCGATGATGACATCAAGGCGGCCAAGGACTCCAAGGTGAAAGCGGAAGCCCGCAAGGCTCAGCTGGAGAGCTACGAGAAGGATCCCGAGCAGTTCCAGCGGCAGATAACCGCCATAAAAGACAAGATACCCGAGAAGGTGGACCTCGCGGACATCATCCAGCAGCTGGACTACGCGGCGGAGAAGGCCGGGCTCGACTTCTTCTCCTTCACTCCCAATCCCCCCTTCCTCACCACCGAGAACTTCTACGTGGTCACGGTGGAGACCCAGTTCTACGGGCGCTACTTCAACCTGGTGGAGTTCTTCAACCATGTGGAACGGCTGCAGCGCTCCATCAAGCCTGTCTCCCTGCAGGTGCAGGCAGGCGACGACCTGCTGCCCTATCTTCAGATAAACATAGTGCTGAGGGCTTTCTTCACCACCCCCGCTGAGGTGGACCTGCTGGTGCAGCAGGCGGAGACCAAGAAGAAATAGACGGGGCGGAGAGGTGTTGGCAATGGGTAAGGAATCGGAAAAAAAGTCGAGCCGGCAAGGGGCTTTCAAGCGGATCGGGGAGCGGATGGATCGTCCGCCCATGACCGTCAGACTGGCCTGCTGCCTGGCGGCGGCGGTTGCCGCCTGCGTGGCCTCTCTGGCCTTCACCGCGCCGACGGGCGGCGAGGAGGCGCGGCGCACTCTCTCGGGCACGCTGGCGCCGGGCTGGGTCTCCCGTCAGGCGCTGGACGCCAGGGCGGTGGTCTCTCGCACGGTGGAACAGCGCAACAACATCCAGCTGGTGGATAATCCCGTGGAGATCCCTTATTCCGACGTCTGGGTGCTGAACGACCCCTTCTTCCCGCTCATAGGTGAGGTCGGCATCCTCCAGGACCATCAGGGCACCCTGGACTCAAAGTGGGCCAAGATGATGGGGTTCCCTCCCATACCCGAGGAGGGCAGCGGGTCCACGGTCATGACCGCGCCCGAGACCGCGCCCTCGAGCTCGCTGCCCCGAACTGCCTCAATCACCGGGGAAGCGGTGCTGGTCGAGGATATCTATGAGAGCCGCGGCATAAAATACGCGAGGATCAAGGTAGGGGACAACTCTTACGACCGTCTGAAGGCCGGCTCCGAGTTCGCCACCCGCTATAAGCTGGTGGAGTTCAAGGGAAATGACACGGTCGCGGTCATGTGCGGCGACGAGAGGTACGAGCTCAAGAAAGGGCAGTTGAGAAGGATCTGAAGCGGCGGCGGGAGGGCAGGAGGAGGCGGCATCGGAGATGCCGCCTCCTTGTTTTCCTTGGAAACGCTTTGCAGGCGGGTATATCGGCCGCAGGGAGGTCGGAGATCCAGTATGAGGTTTTTGGATGCGGGGGAATCGCACGGCCCGGGGATGGTGACCGTGGTGGAAGGACTGCCCATGGGTCTGCGGGTGCGGCGCGAGTTCATCCAGGATGAGCTGGCCAGAAGGAGGCGCGGCTACGGACGAGGCGGCCGCATGTCCATTGAGCGGGACGAGGTGGAGTTGCTTTCCGGGGTGCGCCTGGGTCGCTCCCTGGGAAGCCCCATAGCCGTTTTGGTGCGCAACCGCGATTTCGATAATTGGAGGGAGTCCATGTCTCCCGAGGAGTGCGCGTTCCCCGGAGGAGTGCAGCCGGTCACCTTGCCGCGACCCGGCCACGCCGACCTGGCCGGCGCCATCAAGTACGGCGACGAGGACGTGCGGGACATCCTCGAGCGGTCCTCGGCCCGAGAGACGGTGGGCAGGGTATGCGCCGGGGCGTTGGCCAAGCTGATGCTGAGATCTGTGGACATCGAGGTCGGCTCGCATGTGCTCGGGGTGGGAAGAGTGCGTGCCGCCG
Organism: Candidatus Geothermincola secundus; assembly: GCA_015711755.1. Taxonomy (GTDB): domain Bacteria; phylum Actinomycetota; class Geothermincolia; order Geothermincolales; family Geothermincolaceae; genus Geothermincola_A; species Geothermincola_A secundus. The sequence goes on from MU158500.1 coordinate 14,640, forward strand.
AGAGGGTGGTCGGCTCTTTTACGGACCTTGAGCCGGCGGAAGAGGACCCTGTGAGATGCCTGGATTCGAAGGCGTCCGAGGCCATGCGGGAAGAGATAGACCGTGCCCGCGAAGAGGGCGACACGCTGGGGGGAGTGGTCGAGGTCCTCGCTTTCGGCGTGCCCTGCGGTCTGGGAAGCCATGTCCACTGGGACCGCCGCCTGGACGGGCGCCTGGCCGGGGCGCTCATGTCCGTTCAGTCGGTAAAGGGGGTGGAGGTGGGGGAGGGGTTCGCCCTGTCGTCTGTTAGAGGCAGCGAGGC
>JACVIY010000067.1 GCA_015711755.1 Candidatus Geothermincola secundus
GTCATCGTCTCGATGCTGCGCGAACTGGCGGAAGAAGGGCGCTGCGTCATCCTGGTGACCCATGACGACGGCGTGGCTTCCCGCTGCGATCGGATCATAAGGTTGAAGGACGGGCGCCGCCTTGACGATTGAGCCTCTGGGGTTTTCGGGAGGGGGGCATGGACATCAGGTGTTACACCGGCTTTTGTTCGACCCGGTCGAGCGGCGGCAGCCCGCCTCTTTCCGGCAAAGAGCGCTCTGAACGAGCGGAGTAAGCGCGCAGTCAGCGGAATCGAGAAAAGCAAGATGTGAATGAGCGACTCCGAGCTTCTTGGTCGCCTGAGGCCGCTGTGTTAAAATCTCCACCATACGTGGTCGGTATCAGAAATCGAAAAAGCCCGCACGCTTGACGACTCGCGGGAATGGCAGGGTGAGGGATTCTACCTTTGAGAGCGAGCATGAGATCGCCCGGTCCGCTGAACGTGGGCCCCACTCTCCGCAGGTTCCTATCAACCCAATACGCCGTCGTCCTTTTCTACCTGACGGTGGCCGCGCTGCTCTTTTACCCCATGCTTCAGGGGCGGATGGTGGCGCCGGGTGACGCCCGCGTCTACTACTATCCCTGGAAGATGTATTACGGATCCATGCTCTCGCGCGGCTTTCCGCTGTGGACCGCCCACGAGTTCACCGGCATATCCTATATTGGGAACTCGGAATCGGGGGTCCTTTACCCTCCCAATTTCTTCTTCTTCCTCTGGAGCAGCGCCTATTCATACAATCTGATGCTCTTGCTGCACTATGTGGCAGCGGCATTCTTCACCTACCTTTACCTCAAGCTCATCTGCGGGAGGAGACTCCCGGCTTTGTGCGGCGGCTTGGCTTTCGGAATGGCGGGGTTCATGGCCGCGCATAAGGGCCATCCCAACATGATCAACGGGGCCGCTTGGCTTCCCCTGCTGATGTACCTGTATGAGAAGATGCGGCGCGAGCCGCGCATATCCCTGGCCGTTGCGGCTTCCTTGGTGATGGCGGCCCAGCTGTTCACCGGGCATTATCAGGTCCCCATGTACACCTACATCGTCCTGCTCATCTTCACCATCTACCATCTGGCGGGCCGGGAGAGGGGCCGCCGCCTCAGATTCGCCCTGCTCTGCATGGCGCCTATGGTCGCGGGCATCATCCTGGCGATGCCGCAGCTTCTGGCCACGCGGGAGCTCTCCCAGCTTTGCCTGCGGCCCAAGAACGGATACACGTTCTTCACCGGCAGTTCGATGAACCCCTGGTTGTTCGTGCAGTTCGTCTTCCCCTTCATCTACACCAGCTCCTACGGCAGGGGGCTGTACGGTCCGGGGAACTTCACGGAGTCCTCGGGATTCGTGGGGGTGCTCATGCTGTTGATGGCGGCGGTGGCCGTGATCCGCTGCTTCCGCAAGGACCGCCAGGTGAGGATGTGGACGCTGGTGGGAGCGGTCTCCCTGTTCCTCATGCTGGGAAGCCACAACCCCCTGTATCGGGTGATGTGGTACGTGCCCGTTTACCGACTTTTCCGGGTGCCCACCCGCAACGTGCTGGAGTTCGACCTGGCGCTGACCAGCCTGGGAGCCCTGGGGATGACCCATGTTCTGAGGGAGGACCGGCGTAACCGACGTTTGCTCCTATGGGTTCTGCTGGTGCCGCTTTCGGCCGGAGTATTCCTCGCTCTGCTGGGACGGCGCCTGTTCGGGATTTTGGCTGACACCAAGGCGACTGCTTTCCGCCGCGGCCTGGAGCAGGCATTGCGCTGGAACAACAAGGCGCTGCTCATCCCTCTGGCCTGCATGATGGGTTATCTGCTGGTCTGGTATATCTGGTACCGCCGCCGCCCTCTATCCCAATGGGCAGCCCCCCTGCTCATCCTGGTGCTGGTCATGGAGATGTTCTCCTTCACCCCCTTCATCGACAGATGGAATTACGACATCCGGGAGGTGCAGTGGGAAGAGAACTCCTCCTGGATAAAATTCCTCAAAGGAACGGCCGGGCAGACGAGGACGCTCTTCACCGGGAGCTTCGCCTACAACATGGATGCCGTGAACAAGGACATATGCATGCTCAACGGATATGAGTCCCTCATAATCGAGGGTTTCATCGACCTGACCGGGCTGGACCTCCCGCAGGACTCCGCCACTTGGAGGAACCTGGTCACCGACAATCTGACTTTATCCATGCTCAACTGCGGTTATGTGGTGGTGGAGAAATGCAGACCGCCGCTCGGGCTGGAGAGCATAGCCGTCCATCAGGAGGGACGGCCCGCGCCGGCTCATAATGAGATATACCTGCGGCGGGGCTGGACTGGGGTGGGGTTCGCCGAGGAAGAGGGCGAGGTGCGGCTGGCGGCCGAAGGGGGGCTGGAAGAGGCCTATTTCGAGCAGGACTTTCCCCTGGGATATGGAAGGCGCTATCTGGTTTCCTTCGACGCATGGGCGGACGAGGATTTCACCGAGGGGCTGAAAGTGGGGATCGCCCTGGGAAAGGTTTGCAGCGCGGATCGGGAGATATACATGAAACCCGATTACTTCTCATCGGAGAGGAGAAGATATCTGCAGGTGATCCTGGGCCCGCAGCGCGTGGATGACCATCTTGAGGAGGGGACCCTCTACTTCATGACCTCCTCAGGTTCGCCCATATACATAAGCGACATCGATGTCGTGGCCTTGGACGAGATCCCCCTGCCGGAGGTCAGCCAGAAGCTGTTTGCCGATGCCGATAATGCAGATGAGGACTTCAGCCCCGCATATCGGCTGGTCTATGAGGACCGCAAGGTACAGGTATTCCGCAACATGAACTGCCTACCGCGGGCTTACCCGGTCAGGGAGGTGATCATGGTCGAGGACGAGTTCGACATAAGGCAGCGCCTTTTCCTGCGGGAGGCCGACCCCTCGGTCATCGGGATGATGCTGCCGGATGACTATGACGGCCTCGACCTCACATCTTTCGCTGAAGGTGATGTAAAGACGATCGAGGCGGGCGAGGACCGCGTGGTCCTGGAAGCGGATATGGATGGAGAGGGGTTCGTGGTGCTCACCGACCAGATATACCCCGGATGGGAGGCATACCTGGACGGTTCCCGGATAAAGATACATAGGATCAACGGGATCATGCGCGGAGTGAGGGTCCCTCCCGGGAAACACCGCATAGAATTCTTCTACGCCACCAGGGGAATACGATTTTCCCTGTGGTTATGCCTGGCTTTTTGGATCTCGGCGCTCCTCCTGATGGCCTGGCTTGTCTTCAGGGAGAGGGGAAGAGCTCTCGATCGGCGCTTCACGCTCCTTTTCTCAAAAGCGGCCGGCAAGGGAGGGGAGGAGCAAGCCGAAGAGCAGAGTGATCCCGGAGTAAGCGGCGACGGCCCCCCAAGGCGAGATTTAGAAATACACCACATGGATATCGCGCCACCGATGGAGTCGGCGGGCACTATGGACCCCGATTGACGACTGGACCCAGGAGGCGGGATTGAAGCGAGAAGAGTACCGCATCATGGGAGAAGCGGAGGACCGACACTGGTGGTATGTCGGGCATCACCACCTCTTCCTGTCGATCCTTGAGCGCTGCTGCCCCCTGGAGGCGCGCGGCAAGGTGCTGGATGCGGGATGCGGGACCGGGGGTTTCATGCGGCGCTTGAATGAGAGATTCCGGCCGGAGATGCTGGTGGGGCTGGATATTTCCGAGGAGGCCCTGCGCTTCTGCGCCCGCCGAGGTCTTGAGGACACGCGGTGCTGTTCCATCGAGGAGATACCTTTCCCCGACGAGACCTTCGACCTGGTGGTATCCTTCAACGTCATCTGCCATGAGGCGGTGAGCGACGACCTCCGCACCTTGGGGGAGATGGCCAGGGTGCTCCGCCCGGGCGGATGGCTGCTTCTGAACCTGCCCGCCTTCGATATCCTCAGGGGCAGCCATGATGCGGCCGTGGGAGGGGCGCGCCGATACCGTGCCCCCGGTGTCCGCAGCATGCTGGAGGACCGAGGCCTGCGGCCCGCCCTGCTCACCTACTACAATACAGCTTTATTCCCTTTAGCCGTGGTTTGGAGGCTGTGGAGCCGACATCGCGCATCTTCGGAGGATGTCCGTTCCGACCTATGGGCCCCCACTTTCCTCAATAGGACCCTCATCGCCCTTCTGCGCCTTGAGGAAAGAATCGCGCTCGAACACGGCCTGCCCTTTGGGGTATCGTTGGTGGCCTTGGGCCGCAAACCCTGACCTCTCGACCGGTGTCACCCAACCGGTTTCCCCAACCGGTGTCAGACACCATTATCACAAATTATCACAAACCGCCGGTCATTTAAATAAGTTTTCGCTGGTCAGCGCCATGCCGTCCTCCCCTGTCCCCATTTGGTATCACCTTTGGTGTCAGACACCATTATCACAAATTATCACAAACTGTCGGTCGATAAATCCGGAAGGATCGAACGGCGGTTAAGAATAATGGACGACATGGTCGGTTTTTGCCGTCTGGAGTAATATGTATCGATGGATTGTGCCGTTGATCCGTTATGCTTCAGCTCCGAAGCGTTAACCCGGTCGCGGCAAGAGGAGGTGTGCGACATGGATCTGATCCTGGAGAACGCCACGGTGGTGGATGGGACCGGAGGCACGCCCTTCCGGGCGGATGTTGGCGTCGAAGGTGAGTCCATACGAGCAGTGGGCGACCTCCGCGGCGCGGAGGCAAAGAGGCGCCTGGACGTGGAGGGAAAGGTGGTCTGCCCCGGTTTTATAGACGTGCATTCCCACGCCGACCTGACCCTCTTCCGGGATGACCACGACCGCTTACTCGAGCCGCTGGTCAGGCAGGGCATCACTACCTTTGTGGGAGGCAACTGCGGTATGGGGCTGGCCCCCTTCACCCAGAAGAACGTCAAAGCCGTCTCCGCTTATCTGGAGGTCTTCACCCAGATGGATTTCCGCCGCGACGTGCGCTGGGAGAGCATGGCGGAGTTCATGGATTTCGTGGAGCGAAAGGGCCTTCTGCTGAACGCGGCTCTGCTGGCCCCTCACGGGGTCATGCGCGCTTCCGCCTCGGGGCTTTCCCGAGACCTCTGCGGGAAGGAGGATATGGCGGAGATGCGCCGGCTGCTCAGGGAGAGCATGGATGCGGGGGCCTTCGGGCTCTCCGCCGGGCTTCAGTATTTCCCCGGCAGCAGCGCGGACACCGCCGAGATCGTGGAGCTGGCCGGTGAGATCGCTCCCTATGACGGCATATTCGCCTGCCACCTGCGCTCCTACACCAACACCACTCTGGGTCGGGCGGTGGCCGAGGTGGGGGAGGTGGCCAGGACCTGCGGCATCAGCGGCCACGTGTCTCACGTATTCTCCATCCCCTGGTTCGGGCCGCTGCACCGCATCATGCTCAAAGGGCTTAAATGGCTGGCTCGGCATCCCCGGACAGCCCTGCGCTTCATCCCCTCGCCGCTCCTGGACATGGAGATGGAGCGCATCATGGGTTACCTGGAAAGGGAAAGGGAGAGGGGGGCGGCCATGACCATGGACGTCATGCCCACCACCGCGGGCTTCACCCACCTGCTGGCTTTCTTCCCTCCCTGGGTCCTGGAGGGCACGGGGGAAGCGGTGATGGCTCGCTTGCGCGACCCCGCAGTCCGCCGCGAGATACTTGAGGACATCGAGAGAGGCAAGCCCGCCTGGCCGCATCGAGGGCGCAACGACTGGTCGCTGAACATCATCCGGCAGTTGGGGTGGGACGCGGTCACGGTCATGGCGGTGCACTCCGAGAAGAACCGTTATCTGGAAGGCAGGGACTTCGTGGACATAGGGGCCGAGCAGGGCAAGCATCCTTTCGACGCCATGTGCGATCTCCTGCTGGAGGAGGAAGGCGAGGTGCTGGTTTTCGAGTCCCTGAGCGAGCCCGACGACCCCTTCACCGAGCGCTATACATACCCGGCGCTGCTGGACGGGGATACCATGATAACCACCGACACCATCCTGCTCGGCATCGGCAAGCCCTCATATCTCTTTTACGGATGCTATCCCAAATTCATCCACCGCTTCGTTTACGAGAAAGGCCTGTTGAGTTTGCCGGAAGCGGTCCGCCGCTGCACCTCGCTGCCCGCTTCCACCTTCGGCATCGCCTGGCGGGGCCAGGTTCGCGAGGGCTATTTCGCGGACCTCCTCGTCCTCGACGCTCCCAACTTCGCCAGCGAGGCCGTCTTCCGCAGGCCGGACATATATCCCGCGGGGCTCGATGCGGTGATCATCAACGGGAAGGTGGTGCTGGAGGGCGGGAAGATAAACGAGGGGGCCATGGCGGGCAGCTTGCTGAGGCGCAATTCGCCCCGGCGGCCCCGCGGTTCCTGATGAGAGACAGCACCCGGTCAAGGGGAGGTCGACATGGCCAGGATAACCGTTCTCGGCGGTTGCGGGGGAATCGGGTCGGTGGCGGTGCGCACTCTCACCCTGACCGATCACTTCGATCAGGTCGTGATCGCTGAGCAGCGGTACGGGGAGGCGTGCGAGACGGCCGGAAGCCTCGGCTCGTCCCGGGTCAGGGCGGAGAAGGTGGATGCGGAGGACCCGGCGAGTCTGGCCCGGGCGGTCAGCGGCTCGGACGTTGTCCTGAACTGCATCGGACCTTTTTACCGTTTCGGGCCGCCGATCCTCAGGGCGGCCATCGAGGCGGGTGTGGACTATGTGGATGTATGCGACGACCTCGATGCCACCCTGGCTATGCTGGAGATGGACGGGATGGCCCGTTCAGCCGGGGTGACCGCCCTCATCGGCATGGGCAACTCTCCGGGACTGGCCAACGTGCTGGCCCGTTTCTGCGCCGAGGAGATGCTGGATAAGGTCGAAGGGGTGGACATACATCATGCCCACGGCGGGGAGCCGGATGAGGGCCCCGGGGTCATCAAGCACCGCATCCACGCGATGACCAACCCGGTTCCGCTTTTTCTCCAAGGATCCTTCGTGGAGGTGATGATGCTGGAGGAGAAGGGCCTGGAGCAGGCGGAGGATTCGGAATTTCGGGAGATCGGCACCTTCAAGGTATATCCCTACCCGCACCCGGAGACGGTCACCATGCCCAGGCATCTTAAGGGCATCAAGAGGGTCACCAACAAGGGTTGCGTGCTCCCCACGGCCTATTTTCAGCTGACCATGGACCTGGTGCGCCTGGGATTGGCCTCGACCGATCCCCTGGAGGTGGGAGGGGGAGAGGGAGAAGTCGTCCCCCTGGAGTTCGCCGTGGCCTTCATCCGTTCGCGGAGGAGGCGCCTGCTGGAGGAAGCGGGCATGGACGGCCCCATGGGCTGTCTGAAGGTAAGCGTAGAGGGCCTGAAGGAAGGGGAGCGCCACGGTTATGTTTTCTCAATGTCATCTCGGCGGGGCGGCGCCGGTGAGGGTACCGGCATCCCCGCCGCTTTGGGGGCGATGATGATGCGGCAGGGCTCCTTTCGGGAGAAAGGAGTCCTGCCGCCTGAGGCGCTGGTAAGGCCTATGGAGATGCTCCGGCTGGCCACGGAGGTGGTCAGGAGTTACGGGACCGTGCAGGGGGAGGGCGGAGGGCTTCCCATACACGTGGAACATCGGGGACCTGACGGGGAGTCCGAGGAGCTTCAGCTCAGCCTATGACCTTTGCGCGGTAAGGACGGGGGCGGGTATGGGGGCGGGGCTGGTCATCGGCTACGATGTGGGAACGGGGGGATGCAAGGCGCTCCTCGCGGACATGGGAGGAAGGCCCCTGGCCGTCTCCTTCTCGCCATATCCCATCAACCACCCCTTTCCCGGTTGGGCGGAGCAGGACCCCGAGGATTGGTGGAGGGCCGTTTGCCGCTGCACGCGGGAGCTGCTCGAGGAGAGCGGATCTGAGGCAGGAGAAGTGCGGGGCCTGGGGTTCGCCGGGCAGATGGCCGACACCATCCCGCTGGACAGCGCGGGAGAGCCGCTCTCGCCGATGGTGCTGTGGCTGGATAACCGGGCCGAAGAGCAGGCGCGGTCCATAATCCGCAGGATGGGGGGGAGGACGGTTCTCCGCCGCCTGGCCGGCGCCCTGCCCACCGGCAAGGACCTGGTGAGCAAGTGGCTTTGGTTCAAGCAGGAGAGGCCTGAGGTATTCGAGCGCATACGCGTCTTTCTGGATGCCACCGGCTGGCTGGTCTTCCGGGCCACCGGGGAGATGCAGGCGGACCGCACCGGGGCTGGCGCTTCGGGCATATTCGACGACAAGCGGGGCAACTGGAACCGCCTCTTCCTGCGGGCCCTGGGCATCCCCCGTCAATTGCTGCCGGAAGTGAGCGATTGCGTCCGCGTGGCCGGGAGACTGACGCGGGAGGCCGCGGGGGAAATGGGCCTGGAGCCGGGAACGCCGGTGGTCTCAGGCATGTCCGACATCCCCGCCGCGGCGGTGGGAGCGGGGGCAATGGGGGAGGGAGAGGCCCATGTGAACCTGGGCACTTCGAGCTGGCTGGTGATACCGGTGCGCAGGCCGCCCCGCCTGGGGCGATACGGCATGGCCGCGGTGCCCTCGGCCGACCCCGCCCTGCCCATAGTCATCGGAGAATCGGAAACGGCAGGGGCCTGCTTGCGGTGGTTCGCGCAGAACCTCCTGGAAGAAGGGGAGGGGGGAGGAAGCGAGCCGGACTTCGCTTTACTTGATCAGAGGGTCGAGGACACGGAGCCGGGAGCGGGAGGCCTGTTCTTCTGCCCGTGGATGTTCGGGGAACGTTCCCCCGTGCCGGATACCTCCGTGAGAGGGGCGTTCATGAACCTCTCCCTGGAGCACTCTCGCGAGCAGATGCTGCGCGCCGTTTACGAGGGCGTGGCTCTGAACCTGCGCTGGATGCTTGAAGCAGCCGCGAGCGCTGGACTTTCCTGCTCGAGAGTGAGAGCCATCGGGGGAGGGGCGCGTTCCGACCCCTGGATGCAGATATTAGCGGACGTAACCGGCCGCGAGGTCGAGGCGGTGGAGCGACCGCAGGAAGCGGGAGCTCTGGGGGCGGCCCTTACGGTTGCCGTTGCTTTGGGGAGTTTCCGAGGGATGAAAGAAGCGGGCGGCGTCGTGCGGGTGAGACGTTCCTTTATGCCTCGCGCCGAGCATGCTTCTACCTACGGCAGGCTCTTCAGTGCTTTTCGATACGCCTACCCCGTCCTCTCCCCAATGGGGTCGGCTCTTCAACCCGTTTTCCACCCTCAAGGACGGGGGAACGGCTCCGCATCTTCTGGGCCGTCTCCTGTGAGCTGAACGGTAAAGGACTCAGAAGAGAGCGAGCTTTTTCATCTTCCCGGTCTGATAGTCCCAGCGGCGGTTGCAGATGTTGTTGGGGTCGGTTTCCATCTTCAGGGCGATTACCGTGTCCATGTAGGGCATGAGAGATGGCATCATCACCGGCAGGGCCATGTCCGCCATGGGCATGCCCGCGATCATGCAGGCGGCTCCCGCGGCGAAGAGCGCCCCCCTGCCCATGCCGCCGAAAGAGGCCCTCAGGTAGCCGAAGAGTATGCGCAGGAGGTCGTCCTTGTCCGCCTGGTTGGAATACAGGTCGAATTCCAGGTAAGCCATGCGGCCCATGTGGTAGGGCTGAAAGTAAGCGCTGGCATCGTCCGGACGCAGCACCCCGTCATTGGTGCCCACCTGATCGGTGGTGAGGGTGCGCATGGCCCGCTCGGTGCCCAGAAAATTGTCCAGGCGGTCTATCAGCGCCCCTATATAGAAACTGCCGCGAACCCGCTGAACCCGCACCGTCTCGCGGAAATATTTTGCCCAGCGGTTCAGCTTCACCTTGGTCCCCGCCAGCTCCTCCATGATCTCCGCCTCGATGAAATCGAACTTGGGGCTGACCTCGGAGACCACCTTGCGCGACAGCTCCGCCTTGAGCACCGCCTCCTCCCGGGTGGCTCCGCCGAAGAAGGCCATGATGTTGTTGCGGGGCATCGCCTTGACCAGCCGTTCCGCCTCCTTGTTATTGTCCCCGATGAAGATGCCGTAGAAGGTGTTCTGCAGGTGGGCCAGCTCCAGGGCCAGGTTGTCCCGGCCCAGACGGTACAGCGCCTCGATCACGTCATCCAGACGGTCCTCGTCGTAGGCGGGATAGAGCTGATGCATGAAGGCGGGCTCGGGGTAGAGCCGGATGGTCATCTCGGTGACTATGCCCATGGTGCCCATGGAGTAGCGGAAATAGCTGGAGATGTCCGGGCCGGGCCCGGGGACATGGGCGGGTTGCATCCCGCAGGCGCGCGGCCCTCCTTCCAGCACTTCCCCCGTGGGCAGGACCATGACGAACTCGAGGATGTTGTCCATGCCGAACCCGTACTTGGAAGCCATGGTGTTGATGTTGCACATTGTGTGGTTGGATATGACCCCGGCGGTGGCGGAAGTGGAGGGGTTGGTGAGCCTCAGGGCATGGCGCTGGGCCTCCGCCTGCAGCATCACGTAGGTCACCCCCGGCTGGATGCGGGCGTACATGTTCTTCGCGTCCAGCTCGAGGATCTGGTCCATGCGCCTGAGGTCGCAGATGATGCCGCCGTAGAGAGGGATGGTGGCTCCCACCGTGGACACCCCGGTCCCATAGGGCATCACGTCAACTTTACACTGGTTGGCTATCCTGAAAACCTCCGCCACTTCCTCGGTGGAGGCGGGAAGGACCACGATGTGGGGGTAGATGGCCGGGGTGAAGGACTGGTCGCGAGCGTATCCGCAGGTGACAGCGGGATCATCGCTCACCCATTCGCTGCCCAGAGATTCCCTGAGGAGCTCTCCTGCTTTCTCCAGATTTTCCGGGAGATTGTTAACCGGATCCGATTCGTGTTTGACGGGTATCTTGACGATACGGCGCTGCCTGCGGTCCTCCTCGTAGCGACTGCGCCTGATGCCGGTCTCCCTCTTCACCTCCGCGGCCCCCTTTCGCTTCAACTGCGACTATCCGTATGCGGTAACTCGCCGTGCGTCCAGAGGTAAGATATTATCTTTCCGACAGCGTGTCAACCACAGTGACTGACATCGATCAGAGAGATCGATCCCCGAATAGAGGTTGAGCAGCGGACCGAGCCCGCCTCTGCCCCTTTTCCCGGTGAAAACAGGAAAGACATGCATCGCTGCTGCTTGGAGAGCGTTGGTCAGGAGAGATCCGCGGGCATGGGGGCGGTAATGCGGTTTTTTATGAGCTGAGGGACGACCTCGCTCGGACGCGATGGCGGTCCGTCACTGCGCCTTTGTTTCCCCGGCGAAATCACCGCTGTCGGCACGGAAGATCGCGTGGGCCATACCTCGCTGTTCGGCCTCGCGGACCACTTCCCAGAAGGTCCCCTCCAGGCCGCGAGATGGATCGCGGTAGTACTTGAGCCGCATCTCCATGGTTCCCAGGGAGCTCTTGGTCTCCGGGTATCTCTTGACGTAATCCTCGGCGATGCCCGGCGAATCAAGCCACTTCTCCCCCACGGGGTTGAACAGATACGAGTAGGAGGGACTGTTCTCGTATCCGAGGGTGTCGCATTCATAGACGGCGGATGAATCCACCTTGCCTTTGTTCCAGGTTATGTGATGTTCCTTCAGCGTGGTTCCGTCCTTTTCCGGGCCGAGGACGATGAAGTCCCAGGAGGCGGAGAGGCCTTTGGCATCCACGTTCCTTCCGACTACCTGGGACAGAAAACCGCCTGCGGAGACGAATCTGTTGATTTCCTCGCGGCAGGCCTCATACGCTCCGGACGCGGTCGCGGAATCGCCGGTGGCGGGTCCGACGGCACCTCCGCCGCCTGCCTCCTTGCCGTCACCGCCTCCGCATCCAGCCAACAACAGCAGCAGCGGAACGACGATTATCGCTATCAGTCGCGGACAGAGACCTCGCCTTCGCATTTTCCTCACCTCTTTTCCCCGGGCGCCTTTCCTGTCGCCTTCTTTTGATCAGCAATACGACTTTTCGGTTGATCTCAAATCTTGATTTTACGAAATGCACCTTTGTGTTTCAATAAGAGATCCTTGACTGGTCTGACTAATAGTCATAAGATGACTTTGAGTTATTTTCCGAAACCGAGAGCTGTCGAAAACTTCGTGATCCGCGGACCAAGGCGCAATTTCACTGGATTGGGGGGGAGATGAGCACGGCAGCCCGAAGGGAGAGGGAGAGGCAGCGAAGGCGGCAGGAGATACTGGAGGCGGCCAGGGGACTTTTTTGCGACAAGGGATACGCATCCACCACTGTGGATGACATCGCCGCGGCCGCCGAGCTCTCCAAGGGGACCGTATATCTATATTTTCGCAGCAAGGATGAGCTCTATGCTTCGGTCGTCCTCGAGGGGTTCAAGAAGCTGGAGGTAAGGCTGAGGGAGCTCGCTGATTCGGATATGCCCGTTCAGGGCAAGGTGGATGCCATACTGGGCGCCTTCGTCGATCACTGCGTGTCCAACCCGGACTATTTCCGCCTTACCCAGCTCTTCGCCGGAGGTAGCGTGCGCGACAACCTTCCCAAGGAGGTTCGCGACGACATCGAGGCCCACGCGCGTGATCTTCTCCTGCTGGGGGCCGGCGTGGTGGAGCGGGGGATCGAGGAAGGCGTCTTCCGGCGCGATCTTGACCCTTTCATGGCCTCGCTCATCGCCTGGCGGACCCTGACCGGCTTGCTGGACCTGGTGATCTTCGGCGGGCAGCTGGTGCGCCGCAAGGACACGCAGCGCTTGATGCGGCAGGCCATGGACCTTTTCATGCGGGGGGCCATGAACCGAGGGGTCCCCAGGGGTGAGCGCGAAGCCCTGTCCCGAGAAAGAGGAAAGTCGCCGAAGGCGGGTGACTGAACGGCTGGATGGATCGGCCGTGACAACAGGAAGAGCATCGGCCGGAGCGTTTGAGGGGGGGGATGGCCTTTGACCGCCGCGAAGCTTGTCGGGTTGAAGGATAGGCTGAGGGAGATCGTGGGCGAGGAGGGCTTGAGCGACGATCCCCTGGAGTTAGAGGGATTCTCCTCGGACCTCAGCGGGTGGGGAAGGGGTGAGCCCCTCTGCGTGGTGAGGCCGCGCAATCCGCGGCAGGTGCAGTCGGTGGTGGACCTGGCCAATCATCTCGGCCTCAATCTGGTGCCCGTCTCCTCAGGACCCCCTCATCATCGAGGCGACACCGTTCCCCGCGGTCAAGCGGTCATCATGGACCTTTCGCGCATGGATGAAGTGGTCAGGGTGGACCGCCGCAACAAGGTGGCACTGGTGGAACCGGGAGTGACCTTCGGGCGGTTGCAAGAGGAGGTGGATGGGGTGGGGCTGAAAGTCCTCATGCCCCTGCTCCCCCGCCCCACCAAGTCGGTCATCGGCTCTTATCTGGAAAGGGAGCCAATCACCATCCCCAAGTACCATTGGGACATGACCGACCCGCTGCTCTGCACCGAGGTTATTTTCGGAAGCGGGGACATCTTCCGTACCGGCTCGGCCGCCGGCCCCGGGAATCTGCGTCAGCAGTGGGAGGCGGGACTGGCGCAGAAGAACCCCATGGGACCGGCACAGACCGATTTCGCCCGCATACTCCAGGGTTCGCAGGGGAGCATGGGGGTGGTCACTTGGGCGACGGTGAAGCTTGAGGTCCTGCCGACCCTGCACCGGTTCTTTTTCGCCACCGAGAGGCGACTGGAGAGGCTGGTCGAGTTCACCTATCGGGCCATGAGGCCTCGGCTGGGCGATGAATTCTTCATACTCAACGGCGTGTCGCTGGCCTGCGCGATAGGCTCGCGGAGAAAGGAGATAGAGGACCTCATCGGCAAGATGCCTCCTTATGTGCTGGTCTTCGCGGTGGCGGGGTACGGGGTGGCTCCCCGCGAGCGAGTTGATTTTCAACTGCATGACCTGCGGGTGCACGCTCAGGCCAGCGGGGTGGTGCTCCGGCCCGAGGTGCCCGGCCTGAGCGGCAAGAGGGCCCGGGATCACTTCTGCTCGCCCTGTGAGGGGGTTTACTGGAAGGAGCGGCTGGTCGGCGGCTGGCAAGACCTTTTTTTCCTGACCACGTTGGACCGGGTTGGTTCCTTCATAAAGTTGGTGGAGGATAAGACGAGAGAGCGCTCTTTTCCGCTGGAGCGCGTGGGCGTTTACATTCAGCCCGTTCAGCAGGGAAGGTCATGCCACCTGGAGTTCACCTTCTTCCATGACCCGGCGGACCTCCAAGAGGTCTCCCGGGTGGGGGCTCTCATGGATGACGCGGCCATGGCATGCGCCGAAGCGGGGGCCTTCTTTTCCCGACCCTATGGTCCCTGGGCGGCCCTTGCCTACGCCCGCTGTCCCGATAGCGTGGCGGCGCTGCGCAAGGTGAAAGCGATGCTCGATCCCCGGGGCGTCATGAACCGGGGGCGCCTCTGTTTCGGGGACAGGGAGGAGGGATGCGCGTGATAAGCGACGAGGCCTATCGCGAGCTGGTGGAGATACTGGGGGAGGAGAACGCGAGCCGCGACCCGGCGGTGCTGGACACCTATGCCTGGCAGCCCACCATCAACGACGATCCCGCCAAATGGGTGCACAGGCCGGAAGCGGTGGTCCTGCCCGGCTCCACCGAGGAGGTGCGGGAGGTGGTGCGGGTCCTTGGCCGGCACGGCCTCAAGTTCAAGGCCTTCTCCACCGGTTGGGGGGTTTACAGCGGTCCCACCTCGGAGGGAGTGGTGCAGGTGGATCTGCGCCGCATGAACCGCATCCTGGAGATAGACAGCCGCAACATGTACGCCGTGGTGGAGCCGTACGTCTGCGGCGCGCAGCTCCAGGCCGAGGCGATGAGGGTGGGCCTGAACACCCACATCATCGGCGCGGGCCCGGTGTGTTCCCCTCTGGCCAGCGCCACCTCCGGGTGGGGG
>JACVIY010000068.1 GCA_015711755.1 Candidatus Geothermincola secundus
GGGGGCTGACCCTGATTGGATACCATCGAAGATTGGAGTTTGGGGGGCTGACCCTGATTGGATACCATCGAAGATTGGAGTTTGGGGGGCTGACCCTGATTGGAGGCGTCATGCCTGACCGAGGAGGGTAAAGAGGCCGTCGCCGAGGAAACGCGCCCCCAGCACCAGCAGGAAGACGCCGCACCCGATGATGATGTAGCGGTAAGCGCGGTCGGAAAGGAAACGCCTGCCCGTTACCACCAGCATGGCAACGAAGAAGTACCAGAGCACGTCGGCGGATATATGCCCCAAGTAAAAGGAGGCCACTCCCAGCACCCCGTGCTCCAGCGACTTACTCAGCCAGGCCAGGCCGAAGGTGGCCCACCACAGACTCCAGTAAGGATTGGAGAGGGAGGTGACCAGTCCGGCGATGAAGGGTCCGGTCGGTTTGCCGTCATGCTTCTCCAGATCAAGACGTGCCGGACGGTCCCTCTCCTTTAGGATCATGGCGATGCCGGACCAGATGAGGAAGGTGCCCCCCGCCGTGCCTATGACCCCGAAGACCCCCGGGCGAGTGATCACCCGCCCGAGGCCGAAGGCCAGCGCCAGGAGAAGGGCGCCCTCCAGTACCGCATGTCCCGCCACCAGATAGGGCGCGGCTATGAAGCCGCGGCGGTAGCTCTCGTTTATGGTCACGGTCAGCAGCGGCCCGGGCATCACCGCACCGGACAGGCCCACCATAAGGGAAACGGCGAACAGCCAGGGATAGACCATGCTCAGAGGGATTCTCGCCGATATTCGGAAGCCGTGCCGCCGGAACCGGAGTAATGTCTTCCGAGCCGCTCCATGCCCCTCTCCACCAGATCGAGTATCCCCTCCTGCAGCAGCGGGTCCACCGATACGATGCAGGAGAGCTGATTGGCGGTCCCGCCGCCCGTCAGAGGGTAATCATCGTCCGGGCGCCCGTAAGCGTCGGTCACCTGCAGGCCCGCCTCCCTTGCTATGAGGTTGGCAGCGGCCAGGTCGTAGGAGCAGTTGTTGAGGACGTGGCCGTGTCCCACCCTCCTGAACTCCTCTTCCACCGCCGGAAAATCCCTGCGCATGCGATCCCCAACATCCACGTAAGCGTGCAGCTGCCCGGTGATCAAGCGAGTGATGCAGTAAGTGGCGCTGCCCAGGTCGAAGAGGCCCCCGTCCACGCTGGACATGTCGATGAGCTCCCCCAGCACCAGCACGGTGGGAAAAGCCGGCCTGCCCCGAAAGCCGATGGTCCAGAAAAGGGTGGAGATCTCGCGGTGGGGGACCACCCTAATCTCGCGTTCCACCCCTCCCTCCGACCAGTGCGCCCCTTTTCCGCGAACCGCCCAGAAGGCCCCTTCGCCCTTTATCTCCAGGATATAGCCGAGAAAGACGTCTTTCATGCGGGGTCGGGGCAGCCTCTCGGGATGGTAGTGCGCGGCCGCCACCGAGACGCAGCAGGCCTCCAGCCCTGCGGCGGCGGGGCGGGTCCCGTCGATGGGGTCCACGATGAGGAGCACCCGCGCCTGTGGGCCTCCCACCAGCCCGCGGTCCTCGGAATAATAAGCGATGCCGGGGTTGCCGCCCATGCATTCCTCCAGCATGACCTCGGCCACCTCGTCTATGGAGAAGGTGGAGTCGCCGCTGGAGCCGTGGCCGGTGATGCCCCGCGAGGAAGCCCGACCGAGATGGGGGCGCACCGCCTCGCGGATGCGGCGCGCCAGCCCCTCGCAGAGGCGGAGCAGGTCGTCTTGCCGTTCCTCCAAAACCCCTCACCTAACCTTGCGCATCGCTTCCTCGTAGGCCTCCTCCACCCGGGGGATTACCGCGTCCCAAGCGAAACGGCGGGACCTCTGAAGACCCGCTTCCCTTAGCGTCTCCCTGTCCCGCGGGCTTAAAAGCAGGTCGATTATAGCAGAGGCCAGGCCGTCCTCTCGGCCCGGAGGCACCAGGACGGCCGCCTCGCCAGCCACGGCCCGGTAGCCGGGTATGTCCGAGGCCACCACGGGCGCCCCGGAGCCCATTGCTTCCGCCAGGATTATGCCGAAGCTCTCGCCTCCCAGGGAAGGCGCCGCGAACACCCAGGCCTCCCGATAAGCGGCTGCGAGCTCCTGAGGAGGCAGCCTCCCCAGACACGACACGGCGGCAGCCGCGCCCGCGGGCAGCCCGCTCAGGAGCCTGGGCGGGACTTGTTCCATCCCAGCCACCCGCAGAATCGCCTCAGGGAACTCGCGCCACACCCGGCTCCAGGCGCGCAGCAGCACCCCCAGCCCCTTGCGGGGGTCATCCCTGCCCACGAAGAGGACCACCGGCCTTGACCCCTCATTCCATGGAGGGCTGCCCGAGGGCTGGAAGAGGCGTTCGTCGTAACCGTTGGGGATGACGCGGTAGTCGCCCGGGAAATAGCGCGATACGAAGGAGAGCGCCGCCTCGGAGACGGCTATCCTCACGGTGACGCGGCGGGCCAGCCTCCGCAGCAGCGGCGCCGCCAGCGCGTAGCCTCCGCTGCCTTCTTCCCGGAAAGCGTGGTAGGTGGCTGCCACCGGGGCCCGCGCGGCCGCCAGCGCGGCCATGGCGGTGCCGGGGACCAGGGGCTCGTGCAGGTGCAGCAGATCGAAGTCGCCACTTCTTGCCTCCAGAGCGGCCCGGCGCAGCCCCGCCGGGAAGAGGGAGAGGTGGGCGGTGGAGCGGTTGGCCCTCACCGTAAGCGTGGGGCCCAGGGAGACGAAATCATCGGGCAGATCAACGCCGGGTGCCGTCCCGTCCAGGGGAGCGAGCACCCTGACCGCGTGCCCGCGTTCGCCCAGCCTCCGGGCCAAGACACGCACATGTTCGTTCACCCCTCCGGGGAAGCTCCAGGAATAGGGCGAGACGATGGCAATCCTCAAACGCCCTCCCCTCCTTTCCCGGCCCACGCTAACGCCATGCCCCCGCCTGACCCGGGCCCGAGGACGGCGGTCCGACCGCCTGCCTTCTCACTCTTTCCAGATGGGCTGGAACATGTGCCACTGCTCGGGGTCGGCGCGGATGAACTCCTCGTAGACGCGGGCCAGTTTCTGCATGTTCACCCGCACGTCCCGACGGGTGTCGCCGGTCGACTCGATATCGAGCGGTGGGCCCACGTAACCGTGGTAGAAACGGCCGCGTCGGATGGTGTGGCACGGGAGCACGGTCGTCCCCAATTTCAAAGCCAGCAGCGCCGGGCCCACCGGGAACTCCGCCTTGCCCCCGAAAAACTCCACCTCCACCCCCGATCCGGCCACCACCCGGTCGGAGAGCAGACAGACCATCCCGTTGCGCATCAGCGTGGCGATGACCTCCTGGACGGTGTTCTCCCCCAGGGGGATGATGCGTATGCCCATGCGGTTGCGCAGCCGCGTGTGGTAGCGGTACATGGGGGGCGGCTCCAGGATCTCCGCCACCGCCCAGAAGTCGAGATGTTTAAGGCCCACCCATCCCCCTTCAAGCTCCCAGCTCCCGTAATGGGGAAGCGCCAGGATGACCCCGCGGCCCTTCTCCAGAGCTCGGTCGAACCATTCCGTCCCGTGGGGAACCACCTGCCGGTAGATGCGCTCGGGGCTGATGTGCTCGCTGTTGAGGAAATCGATCCAGTAGTGGGCGTAGTTCACGAAGCTGCGCCGGGCCAGACGAGCCACCTCGCGCTCCCCCGCCAGCGGCCGGATGCGGCGCATATTCTCCTTGACCACCTCGCGCCTCTTAGCATCCACGACGTAAGCCAGCAATCCGAGCATCGTCCCGGCCGCGCGCGAGACGGGCATGGGGAGCAGCCCCACCAACACCCCCATGGCCCGGAAAGCCCAGAAGGCCAGGTAGGGACCGGCTTTGCGGCAGTCTTTAGCGGGATTCTTCTTCTCCGCCCCCACCCCGATCTCCTATGCCATCTCCGCGCCGGTCCCCGCCGCGGATTCCGAATCGATACGCCGGGACCGATCCCAGACATGCAGCACGCGGTGCACGGCCGTCTCCGCCCCCAAAACTATCACGGCGATGAAGGGAGCCCGCAGCACCCAGGGATCAGACTTGAGCCCGTAGATGAAGAGGGGGACGCCGAAGAACAGCATGCGCAGGGGGCGAGCCAGCAGACCCACGCCGCAGTCGATGCCCAGACCCTCGGCCCGCGCTTTCACGTAGCTGATGAACTGGGAGAGGAACAGATAGGCCAGTACCAGATATACGATGTCCAGTTCAGCCCTGCCCGAGCCATCCCGGAAATAGATGAAATAATAGATGACCCCCGAACCGTAGATGAAATCGCTGACGCGATCCACGCTGGAATCGAGGAAGGCTCCGAAGGAACTGACGCGATTGGTCAATTTGGCCGCCTGACCGTCGAAGATATCCAGGAGGCCCGCCGCCAGCATCAGCCAGCCCCCCGAGGTGAAATGCCCAGCCGCGAAGCACCATCCCGCCGCCCCGCTTACCAGAAGGGAGAGGAGGGTGATGAGATTGGGAGAGAGGAAGCGCGCCAGGAAGAGGCCCAGAGGATGGAAGGCGGCGGCGGAGAAGCGCCTCAGACCCGCCTCCACCGAAAAGCCCCTCTGTATCCGCACCCGCATGTGCGCTCTCCTACCTGAGAGGACCGTTGAAGAAGCTGATGATGGTGCAGGGCTCCTCCTCCGTGGAGAAAGGGCCGTGTTCCGCCCCCGCCGGGAAAAAGGCGAAATGCCCCCGCCTCCAGAGGGGGACATCCTCATCCCTGGCCCCTGGTTTGATGGCTCCCTCTACGAGATAGACATATTCGTCCGCGGAGGCATGGGAGTGGGCGGGCATCAGGCAGTAGGGCTCATAGTGCACCAGCAGCACCTGCCCGCCTCCCCGCTGGTCCATGTAGAGGACCTTCATCTGAGCGCGCGGGAAATCGGCCGGCACCCACTCCAGACTCTCCTCGTCCACCTCATAGAGATCCACTTCGCTCTCCTTTCGCTTCCGGGGCGTCCGCTCGTCCTTCAAGGGCCGAGCAGCCGCCGCCGGGCCGAACTCCCCATGAAGCCCAGGACCTGCCGCAAAAGCTCCGTGCCCGGGCCGATACTTTTCATCCTGCAGATATTTTCCCTCGGGCCGCGGGATGACGCTTGACCGTGAGCCGCTCCAGCAGCTCGCCGCGGCTCAGCAGCGACTTCTCACCATCCCTTCTGGCCTGCAGTTCCAGCCTGCCAGTCTTCAGGAACTCGCGTCCGATCACCGCTCTCCACGGTATGCCGATGAGGTCGGCGTCGGCGAACTTGGAGCCGGCCCGCTCGTCCCGGTCATCCAAAAGGACTTCCAGCCCTCGTTCCCGCGCTTCCCGATATAGCGCTTCCGCCTCCTCCCGCAACTCCTCGCGGCTCCAGTCCAGGGGCAAGATGTGCAGGTCCGCCGGGGCCAACTCCTCAGGCCAGATCATGCCCCTGTCGTCGTGGTTCTGTTCCACCACCGCCGCCATCAAGCGGCTCACCCCGATGCCGTAGGTGCCCATGACCATGGGGCGGCTCTCTCCCCGTTCATCCCGGTAAAACGCCCTCAGGGGAAGGGAATATCTGGTCTTCAGCTGGAATATCTGACCCACCTCTATGCCCGCCTCGCGGCGCAGCCTTCCCGCCTCACAGCGGGGGCAGGCATCGCCCTCCAACGCCGTCCCCAAATCGCAATAGGCATCAACCTGAAAATCGCGCCCTGGGCTGACATGCAGGAGATGATGGTCGACCCGGTTGGCACCGCAGACGAGGTCGGCCGCTTCCTGCAGTCCCTGGTCAGCGATGACGCGCGCCCCCTCGAGACCGACCGGACCCACGAACCCCTGAAGGTAGAGGGGAAAGCGTTCCCAGTCCTCCGGCGCGAACAGGCGGAAGGTCTCCGTGCCCAGGGCCCTGGCCAGCTTGGCCTCGTTGGCCTCGCGATCGCCCGGCAACAGCACCGCCACCGGCCGGTCCTCCACCAGATACATCAGGCACTTTATCATCATCCGCGGCTCCACCCCCAGGAATCCGCTGACCTCCTCGATGGTCCGCTTCCCAGGGGTATGGGCCTCCTGCGGCCGCAGGTCCGGCCGCGGACCGCGCGGCGTCTCCCTGCGATATCCCGCCTTCTCCAGATTGGCGGCGTATTCGCAGGAATCGCAGTAGGCTATCTGCGCCTCCCCGATCTCCGCCGGGACCATGAACTCGTGGGAGACATCTCCCCCGATGAGGCCGGTATCCGCCTCCACCGCCCGCCAGGCGCACCCGCATCGGGTGAAGATGCGCCCGTAGGCCTCGTACATGGCGCGGTATGACTCCAGCATCCCCTCCTCATCCCGGTCGAAACTGTAGCCGTCTTTCATGATGAACTCCCGGCCCCGCAGCAGCCCGAAGCGGGGACGCAGTTCGTCCCGGTACTTGGGGCCTATCTGGTAGAGGTTGAGGGGCAGGTCTCGGTAGGAGCCGGTATTGCTCCTCACCAGGTCGGTGATCATCTCCTCATGGGTGGGGCCCAGACCGAACTCCCTGCCGCTGCGGTCCTTCAGGCGCATCATCTCCTCGCCGTATCGGCTCCAGCGCCCGCTCTCCTCCCAAAGCTCGCGGGGCTGAAGGATGGGGAGGAGGACTTCCTGGGCTCCCGCCGCTTTCATCTCCTCGCGGATGATGTCCATGATTCGGCGCAGCACGGCCGTGCCCAGAGGTAGAAAATCATAGATCCCCGAGGCCACCTTACGCATGAACCCCGCCCGCAGCAGCAGGCGGTGGCTGGCCACCTCAGCATCGGCCGGACTCTCTTTCAGGGTGGGTATGAACGCGCGGCTCTGGCGCATACTCAAGACCCTCCGTCCGCATCCCCCTCCGAAATCTCCCCGCAGGCCGCCTCGATCTCCGCCAGCAGGACCTCCATCAGTTTTTCCCGGGGATACCAACCGACCGGCTCTCCTGCTCGGAAGAGCAGGCCCCTGGTGCGGCCTCCGGCTATCCCCAGATCGGCTTCACGGGCCTCGCCGGGCCCGTTGACCGCACAGCCCATTACCGCGACCTTGAGGGGTCGGTTGAGGCCCGCCAGGAGCCTCTCCAGGGCGTTGGACAATTCTATCACATCGATGCAGGCGCGGGCGCAGGTGGGGCAGGAGATTATCTCCAGCACCGGGCGACCCAGCCCCAGGTGGGCGAGGATCGCTCGCCCCAGCCGGACCTCCTCCACCGGGTCGGCGGAGAGGGAGGCGCGGATGGTGTCCCCGATGCCCTCGGCCAAGAGTATGCCTATGCCCAGGGCGGACTTCAGCGTGCCGGACAGCAGCGGGCCCGCCTCGCTCACCCCAACGTGAAGCGGATGTTCGGTGCGCTCAGAAAGCAAGCGGTAAGCTTGCAGGGTCACCGCCACCGAGGATGACTTCACCGAGACCTTGATATACTCGAGGCCGTGCTTTTCCAGCAGCCGCACCTCAGCCAGCGCGCTCTCCACCAAAGCGAGCGCCGTGGGACCCCCGAACCTCTCCAGCACCTCGCGGGACAGGGAGCCGGCATTGGCGCCGACCCGCACGGGGATGCCCGCCGCTGCGGCGGCCCGTGCAACCTCCCGGACCTTTCTCTCTCCTCCGATGTTGCCGGGGTTTATCCTCAGCCCGTGCACCCCCGCCTCCACCGCGGCCAGGGCCAGCCGGTGATCGAAATGTATGTCCGCCACGATCGGCAGAGGCGAATCCCTGACCAAGGCGGGGAGTGCCTCGGCCGCCTCCCGGTCGGGAACGGCCACCCTCACGATATCGCAGCCCGCCCTGCGGAAACGCTCCACCTGTGCGAGCACCGCGGGCAGGTCCGCGGTGGGTACGTTGGTCATGGTCTGCACACTTATCGGCGCGCGCCCTCCCACCGGCACGCCGCCCACCATTACCCGCTTGGTCATCCTCCTCTCGACGGGCGCCTCGCGCGTCTCGCTCACCCCCTCGCCCTCAGGGCAGACTCACGGGACTGGTGATGTCCAGCCGCAGGGTCAGCAGGAAGAGCATTCCGAAGAAGATCAGGACGGCCACGGCGACCGGGTAGAGCTTGCGCAGATCCACCGGCTTGCCGCGCACCTTCTCCACCAACAGCACCAACAGGTAACCGCCGTCCAGAGGAGGGAGGGGAAGCAGGTTCACGTAGGCCAGGAACAAAAGGATAAAGGCGAGAAAGCTCAAGAAGAAAAAGGCTCCCTCCTCGGCGAATTCGCCGGCGATGCGCGATGCGCCCACCACCGTCACCGGGCGGTCCACCGTGGGCCTGGAGACGCCCAGGAGCTGCTTCCATACGCCGGGGGTGCAAAGGCGGTAGAAGCTGTAAGCCACCCCGTAGGTGGCCCGGGCGAACCACTCACCGGTCTTCCCCAGAGAGCCGGTGAAGCCGTATCTCTCTTCCCCTGCCCTCTCGGCGCGGGGGGAGATGCCCAAGTAGCCCGACCCGTCATCCCTGCGGGCCAGCTGAGCCTGCAGGGTTAAGGTCTCCCCTTCCCGCTCCACCCGCAGTTCGACCTCTTCCCCCGGGTTGTCCACTATGAACTCCCTGAGCTGATCCCAGTCAGCGACCTCCCATCCGTCAACCGCCAGTATGCGGTCTCCATCCCGCAGACCGGCCAGGGCAGCCGGCGAATCGCCGCTCTCGCCCGGAAGGGTCTGCGCCACCTCGGCCACGGTGGTCCCGGCCCGATATACCGGTATGCCCAGCATCCAGATGGCGGCGAAGATCATCAGCAGGGCCAGCGTCAGATGTACCAGGGAACCGGAGAAGATGACCACCGCCCGCTTCCAGATGGGACTGCCCCGATAGGAGCGGTGGTAGTCCTCCTCGCTCACCTGCTCGTCCGGGTTCATCCCCAATATCTTCACGTAGCCGCCTACCAGAAGCCATTTCATGCCGTACTCGGTCTCGCCCCTGCGGAAGCTCAAGATGCGTGGTCCGAATCCGACGAAGAACTCGGTCACTTTGATGCCCGTCAGTTTGGCCGCGGTAAAATGACCAAACTCATGGGTGATGACCAGGACGATGACCACGCCCAGGACCGCCAGCACATTGATGGCGTAATCCACGGCGGCCGCTCACCACCCGCCAACCAGTTCGCGCGCCCTGCCCCTGGCCTCTTCCTCGACCTCCCTGAGTTCATCCAGCCCGCCAAGGGATTCAGGTCGGTGCGAGGAAAGGGTTCCTTCCACCACCTCCGCTATGCTGGTGAATCCGATGAGGCCCTCCAGGAAAGCGGCCACCGCCACCTCGTTCGCCGCATTGAGCACGGCGGGAGCGCTGCCTCCCGCCTTCCCGGCCTCATAAGCGAGATCCAGGCAGGGAAAGGCCTCGCGGTCCAGTTCCCCGAAAGTGAGGCTGCCCATCTTCGCAAAGTCCGTCGGCCGCCAGTCCGGCTCCCACCTCTCCGGGAAGCTCAGGGAGAAGGATATAGGCAGGCGCATGTCCGGGAGGCCGAGTTGGGCCATGACCGCCCCGTCTCGAAAACGGACCATGGAATGGACTACCGACTGCGGATGGGCCACCACCTCGATGCGCTCATAGGGGAGGCCGAACAGGAAGTGGGCCTCGATCACCTCCAGACCCTTGTTCATCAGGGTCGCCGAATCGACGGTTATCTTGCGGCCCATCCTCCAGGTGGGATGGGCCAGGGCTTCCTCCACTCCCACCTTTCTCAGCTCCTCGGCACTTCTGCCGTAGAAAGGACCTCCCGAGGCGGTGAGTATGATGCTCTCGACCTCTCGCGAGTCCTCCCCCCGCATGCATTGGAAGACGGCGCTGTGCTCCGAATCCACGGGCAGGAGCTCGCCCCCGCCCTCCAATGCCCGCATGACCAGGGGACCTCCCGCCACCAAGCTCTCCTTGTTGGCCAGCGCCAGCCGCTTTCCCGCGTGCAGAGCTGCCAGGGTGGCCTCCAGTCCCACCGAGCCGACCACCGCGTTGAGGACCACTTCGGCCTCCTGCAAGGAGGCCAACTCCCTAAGGCACCCTGCGCCCGCGAGCACCCGCGCCCCCGTGTCGGCCAGCGCTTCGCGCGCCCGCTCAGCGGCGCCGGAATCGGTCACCCCCAGCCAGCGGGGGCGATGGCGCAGGGCCTGTTCCCGCAGGAGCCCCAGGTTCGAATGGGCGCTGAGGGCCACAACCTCCAGGCGCTCCGGATGCCTCTCCACCACTTCCAGGGCCTGCCGTCCTATTGAACCGGTGGAGCCGAGGATGGCCACCCGACGCCTCTTGCCGCTCTCGCTGTCCTTCATGTCCTGATTATAAGCCTCAGGAAATAGTATGAGGCCGCCGCGGTGAAGAGCATGCTGTCGAAGCGGTCGAGAACGCCGCCGTGGCCGGGGATGAGCTCGCTCATGTCCTTCACCCGCAGCTCGCGTTTGATCAGGGACTCCGAGAGGTCTCCGATCGGCGCGGCGACGGCCACTATGGCGGCGAGGATGAAGGCCGTCGGCCAGTCCAGCCAGGGGCGGGAGACGGTGACCTTCAGCACGTAAGCGGCGATGAAAGCCGCCGCGGTCCCGGCCGCCAGCCCCTCCCAGCTCTTATTGGGGCTGACGCGAGGCAACATCTTGTGTTTTCCGAAAGCGGATCCGGCGAAATAAGCCACGGCGTCATATACCCAGACCATCACGATGACGGTGAAGGGGGCGGTCCAGGAGATCTCGCCGTCCAGCCCGAGCATCAGCACGAAATGCGACAGGGTCAGGGATATCAGTGCCACTCCCATGAAGGTTAGCGCCGCCCCCTCGGCGGCTCGTTCCCTGTCCGGCCTCACCATGAAGTAGAAGAAGGTTACGGCGAGGAGCCCCAGAAGGATACCGAGGATAGGGCTGAGGTCCTGCGGCTTATCCCTGAGAAAGAAGCTCACCACCGGGATGGACGCTCCCACCGGCAGTGCCAGGAAAGCGGCGGCGGGGCGTCCGTGTTCCCTGAGCACCGTGCAGTACTCCCACAGGCCCAGGACGATTATAAGGGTCATCCCCGCCAGGAAGGGCAGGTCCCCCCACCACATCAGAAGCACCACGGACAGCACCAGGAAGACCGCGCTGACCACGCGCTTGAGAAGATCGGAGAACTTGCTGCGGAGGCCCGGCAATCAGACCTCCATGAGCTCCTGCTCCTTTACCTTGAGCATCTCGTCGATCTCCTTTATGAAGCGGTCGGTGAGCTTCTGCATCTCCTCCTGCCCGCGGTGCAGGTCATCCTTGGTTATCTCGCTTTCCTTCTCGAACGCCCGCAGGTCCTCGATGCCCTCCCTGCGTACGTTGCGGATGGCCACTCTGCCCTCCTCCGCCCGCGCGCGCACCAGCTTTATCATCTCCCGCCGCCTCTCCTCGTTCAGCCGAGGTATAGGGAGGCGGATCACCTGGCCGTCACTCACCGGATTCAGCCCCAGGTCGGACTGGAGTATGGCCCGCTCCACTTCCTTGATGACGCTCTTGTCGTAAGGGGAGACCAGGAGGAGACTGGGCTCGGGGGCGCTTATGGAGGAGATCTGGTTCAGGGGAGTGGGGGTGCCGTAATAATCCACGGTCACCCGGTTGAGCAGGGAGGTGCTGGCCTTGCCGGTCCGCACCACCGCGAATTCCTCGCGTGTGGCCTCCACCGCCTTGCGCATCTTCCTCTCGGCTTCCTGCAGCACTTCCTCTACCATTTGGACCTCCCTCGGACTACGAACGAAACGCGATCGGGCGCAGCGGGCCTCAGCAGACCACCGTGCCGATCCTCTCCCCGCAGAGCACCCTCTTGATATTGCCCGGCACGGTGAGGTTGAAGACGATGATGGGAAGGCGGTTGTCCATGCACAGGGACACCGCGGTGCTGTCCATGACCTTAAGACCGCGGCTGATGACCTCTATGTACTCGAGCGATGAATACATGACCGCATCCGGGTTCTCCAGCGGATCGCTGTCATATACCCCGTCAACCCGAGTGGCCTTGATTATGGCCTCCGCGTGGATCTCCAGGGCCCGCAGGGCGGCAGTGGTATCCGTGGTGAAATAAGGGTTTCCGGTGCCGGCAGCGAAGATGACCACCCGCCCCTTCTCCAGATGGCGGATGGCCCGCCTGCGTATATACGGCTCCGCCACCGACTGCATCTCGATGGCGGTCTGCACCCGGGTGTAAACGCCCCGCTTCTCCAGGGCGTCCTGCAGGGCCAGAGCGTTGAGCACCGTGGCCAGCATCCCCATGTAGTCGGCAGTGGCGCGGTCCATCCCGCGGGCGCTCGCCGCCATGCCCCGGAAGATGTTCCCCCCACCCACGACGATGGCCGTCTGCACTCCCAGTTCGTGCACTTCCCGCAGCTGATCGGCAATGGAGTTGACCGTCTCCGGGTCGATCCCGTAATCGCGGTCACCCATGAAAGCCTCGCCGCTCAGCTTGAGGAGTATGCGTTCGTACTTGGGCCTGTCCATTCCCGCTCACCCCTCGCCTCAGCCTGGCCCGTCAGGGAGATATTTTAAACCTTTCAAGCGACATCATAAACCGGCAGGTCCTGCTGCCGGCATATCCCGACCAGCCCGAGGTTCCGGAGTCGACGGTGCGGGCCGTTTCGGGAAGAGCGACCTCGCGCCCTTCCCAGGGAATCCCCAAAGCCCGGAGCGGGTCAGGAGATGTCCTCACCAAGCTGGAAACGAGCGAAGCGGCGGACCACGATGTTCTCCCCGGTTGCGGCGGCCGTCTCGCTGACCAGCTGCTCTACCGTTTTATCGGGGTCCTTGACGAAGGGCTGCTTCAGCAGGCAGTACTGCTCGTAATACTTCTTCAGCCGCCCTTCCACTATCTTGTCCAGGAACTTCTCCTGTTTGCCTTCGTTGAGGGCCTGAGTGCGGTATATCTGCCTCTCCTGCTCCAGGACCTCCTGGGGTATGTCCTCGGGAGATACGTAGAGGGGCATGGCCGCCGCTATGTGCATGGCTATGTCATGGACCATCGAGCGGAACTGCTCGTTGCGGGCCACGAAATCGGTCTCGCAGTTCACCTCGATAAGCACGCCCACCCGGTTGTTCAGGTGTATGTATGCATCGATTATGCCCTCGCCGGTGCTGCGGCCGGAACGCTTCTTGGCATCGGCCAGGCCCTTTTCCCTCAGTTTGACCAGAGCGCGGTCGTAATCCCCCTCCGCTTCCTGCAAGGCTTTCTTGCAGTCCATTATCCCCGCGCCGGTCGCTTCGCGCAGCTTCTTGACCTGACTCGCGTCTATGCTCATCTCTCCTCCGATCCTTTATGGCCCTCAGACCGAGTCCTCCGGGCCGACTCCCTCAGCGACTACTTCCTCTTCCTCGGGCGGATAGCCCTCGGCCCTCTTCCCGGAGTCCGCCTTCCCTGCCCCGACGGCCTCAGCTTCGGTGAGCGCCCTTTCCAGCTCCCTGGCTGCCCGGGGCGGTACCGCCTTGGTCTCCTCTGCCGGGCCCGCATCCGGCCCTCCCGAACCGCCCGCCGCCCGCATGGCATCGCGGGCCTCCAGCCCTTCCAGAACGGCATTGGCGATTATGCGGCATATGAGATTGCCCGCTCGTATGGCGTCATCGTTTCCGGGGATGACGTACTGTATCTCATCGGGGTCGCAGTTGGTGTCGACGATGGCGACTATGGGTATGCGCATGCGGTTGGCCTCGCGAACCGCTATGTGTTCCTTGCGCGGGTCGATGATGAAGATGACCGAGGGAAGCTTGTTCATGTTGCGCAACCCGTCCAGCGTTCGGTGCAGCTTGGCCAGCTCGTGGCGCAGGCGCGTTGCCTCCTTCTTGGTCACCTCCTCGAAAAGCCCATCGTCCCGCATCCTCTCCAGCTCGATCATGCGCTCGATGCGCCGCCTGATGGTGCTCCAGTTGGTCAGCGTCCCGCCCAGCCACCGGGTGTTCACATAGGGCATCCCGCAGCGCTTGGCGTGCTCCTCGATGGATTCCTGCGCCTGTTTCTTGGTGCCGACGAAGAGGACATCCCCGCCGTGCGCCACCTCCTCGCGGATGAAGTCGTAAGCTTTTTCGATGAGGACGAGGGTCTTCTGAAGATCGATGATATAGATGCCGTTGCGCTCGGTGAAGATGTATTTCTTCATCTTGGGGTTCCAGCGGCGGGTCTGATGGCCGAAATGGACGCCCGCCTCCAGCAGGGATTTCATGGACACGACGGACATGCGTACCTCCCTTGGTTCTTCCTCCGCCGGCATCATCCCCGCCTCCGACCTCGCGGCACCGGGAGGCGGGTCCGCCGACGTGCGTATTTTTTCCGACAATGCGCAAATCTAACATAAAAGAGCCCGGGCGGCAACGT
>JACVIY010000069.1 GCA_015711755.1 Candidatus Geothermincola secundus
GGGCGCCCCGCTCCCCCAACCTGCTGGAGCTGCTTAAGATCATTTTTCAGCCGGAGGAGGCGGAGCTGGCCCTGCGCATGCCGGACCTGCCTGTCGAGCTGGAGGCCTTCGCGCGGGAGCTGGGGCGCCCCGCGGACGAGCTGGAGCGCCTGCTGGAGGGGATGGCCGACCACGGGCTGGTCTTCGCCAGGAAGCGCGGCGGGAAAAAATATTACAACCTGTTACCGCTCCTCCCCGGCATCTTCGAGATGCAGTTCATGAAAGCGGAGGACACCCCGCTCAAGCGCCGGGTGGCCCAGCTCTTCGACGCCTATTACCACGAGGGGTGGGGAGAGGAGGCCTTCTCCTCCCGCACCCCCATGGCCCGGGTGCTTCCTGTGCAGGAGGAGATACCCCGCAGCGACCAGGTCATGCCCTACGAGCTCGTCAGCAGCTATATAAAGGATTCGACCAGCATGGCCATCACCAACTGCTTCTGCAGGCACGAGGCCGAGCTGCTGGGGCGCTCCTGCGGCGCCCCCAAAGCCGTGTGCATGTGTTTCGGTCCCTTCGCCGACTTCCTGGTGGAGCGGGGGTTCGCCTGGCGCGCCACCCCCGAGGAGATGCTGGCCGCCCTGGACCGAGCGGAGAAGGCCGGCCTGGTCCACGTGGCCGACAACATCCAGGAGAAGATCAACTTCATCTGCAACTGCTGCGGCTGCTGCTGCGGCTTCCTGGGCACCATCACCAAGCTGGGGCTGGAGGGTGGGGTGGCCCCCTCCCGCTTCGCGGCGCGGGTGGACGCGGACCTCTGCAACGGATGCGAGAGCTGCCTGGAGGTCTGCCAGGTGAAAGCGGTGAGGCTGGACGAAGGAGTGGCCGTGGTGGAGGAGGAGCGCTGCATCGGCTGCGGGCTCTGCGCTTCCCACTGCCCTTCGGGAGCCCTGTCCATGGGGGAGAGGGAGGGCTGGAAGGAACCCGCTCCCAACCTGGCCGAGCTGGGACTGGCCATCCTGCGCGAGCGGGGGCGGCTGGGCGACTGAACGCCGGGCGGTTCGGGGCTGTTTCCCGATGGCTGAGCTTGGGTGAACGGGGTTCATCATGCCTCCCGGAAAGCCGCGTCCGCACGTGCCTGCCCCGTCATCATCATTGACCGGATAAGAATATCTTTGCTAGATTTTATGGACGCCATATAGGCGCAGTATCTGTGAACCGCGAAGAGAAAGGGGCCGTTATGAAATCCGCGAAGAGGCCGGTCGTTTTATGCTGCGCCGCTCTCCTGGCGGCGGGCCTGGCGGGGGCCCTGCTGGTGCTGCGCAGCCAGCCGGCGAA
Source organism: Candidatus Geothermincola secundus (assembly GCA_015711755.1). Lineage (GTDB taxonomy): Bacteria > Actinomycetota > Geothermincolia > Geothermincolales > Geothermincolaceae > Geothermincola_A > Geothermincola_A secundus. Next base: position 1,312 of record JACVIY010000069.1, read on the forward strand.
AGCCGCGACCTTCACCGTCACCAACACCAACGACTCGGGGGCGGGCTCGCTGAGGGACGCAATCACCCAGGCCAATGCCAGCCCGGGCTTCGACCTCATCGCCTTCAACATCCCCGGGGCGGGGCCGCACACCATCATGCCTCTCTCTTCCCTGCCTCAGATAACCGATCCCGTCGACATCGACGGGGAGTCGCAGCCCGGATACGCCGGGCTCCCCCTCATCGAGATAGACGGAAGCGCGCTGGCGTCAAGCGGCACGAGCTGCTTCTTTCTCACCAGCGGGGCTTCCGGCAGTTACATACACGGCCTGGCCATAAACCGCTTCACCGGAGCCGAGGCCAGCGCTATCCGCCTTTATGGCTCGGACAACAACTACATCTACCTGAACCACCTCGGCACCGACCCCGGCGGCACCGCGGCGCTGGGCAACAGCTACGGGGTCTTCCTGGAGGAGGACAGCGACGGGAACCTCATCGGCTTGGGGGTACGGGAAGACGGCAACCTCATCTCCGGCAACGTCAACGACGGCATCCACATAAAGCTGGGCAGCGATGACAACCTCATCCTGGGAAACCGCATCGGGACGGATATAAGCGGGACCTCCGCGCTGGGCAACTGGGGCCAGGGCATCGACCTGCGCTGGAACTGCACCGGGAACATCGTCGGCCTGGCGAGCGTGGAGTCGCAGGGCAACCTGATCAGCGGCAACGGCTCTCACGGCATACTCATCCTCGATGCCGAGGGGAACTTCGTGCAGGACAACCTCATCGGTACCGACGTCTCGGGCCTGAACGGGCTCGGCAACGTGATGGCGGGCGTAGCTCTGACCCAAAACTCCAGCGATAACGTCATCGGCGGGGCCCAAGGGCAGCGCAACGTCATCTCCGGCAATCAGGGGGACGGCGTGAGCATCAACGGCGGCGCCGGCAATATACTCCAGAACAACTTCGTGGGCATCGGATCGGACGGGACCACCCCCCTCGGCAACACCTTCGAGGGGGTCCGCCTGGAAGCGGCCTCCGGCAACCTCATCGGGGGGGACCGCGCCGCGGGGGAGGGCAACCTCATCAGCGCCAACGGCTGGAACGGCGTCCGCCTTATCAACAGCGACGGCAACTTCGTGCGGGGCAACGACATCGGCACCGCGGAGAGCGGGGGCGGGGCCGGCCTGGGCAACGGCATCGACGGCGTTCTCCTCGAACAGGACTCCGGAGGCAATACCGTAGGGGGCGACGAGCCGGGTTTCCGCAACGTCATCTCCTCCAATATCGCGGCGGGGGTGAGGATCGATTCGGGAAGCGCGGACAACACCATCCGCTACAACCACATCGGCACCGACCTAAGCGGCCTCTTCGCCCTGGGCAACGGCTCCTCCGGTATCGTCATAGAGGACGCCGAAAGCTCGGGGACGGTCATAGGCGGGCCGCAGGGGATGGGCAACCTCATCAGCGGGAACCTCAATCACGGCATCAGGGTGGACGAGACGCAGGACACCCTCATCGAGGGAAACCGCATCGGCACCAACGCCGGCGGGACCTACGCCATTCCCAACCAGGGCGCGGGCATATGGCTGGGCACAGGCTCCAGCCTGAATCACATCGGCACCGCCAACGAGGGGGGCGGCAACCTCATCAGCGGCAACCTGGGCTCCGGGGTCTTTCTCGACGGCTCCACGGGGAATGAGATCATCTACAGCCGCATCGGCACCGACCCCGAGGCGGAATACGGCATACCCAACCTGGCTGGCGGCATCTACCTGTCCAATGGCTCCGACAGGAACACGATATCCGGCAACCTCATCGGCTACAACGGATTTGACGGGATCTATATCCTGCAGAGCAGAGACAGCCTCATCGGCTACAACGGCATCGGGGACAACGCGCAGGACGGCGTGAACATCGAGGGATCCCCGGATATCGGCGTCCTCTTCAACGCCATCATGAACAACGGCGAGGTGGGGGTGAGCATCCGCGGCAACAACTCGGTCGGCGTGGCCGTGGTCGGCAACCGCATCTACAACAACGACGGTCTGGCCATAGACCTGATGCGCGACGGGGTCACCCCCAACGACGGCAACAACAACAACCCGGCCAAGCCCAACCGCGGCTATAACTTCCCCGTGTTCGACCAGGCGGAGTTCCCGGTGATGAGCGGGATTGCGCAGGTGAGCGGCACCGCCCCGCCCAATGCCTACGTCGAGGTCTACCTCGTGGGGCCGGACCCCGACTCCAGCGGCCACGGCGAGGGACTGGACCCCCTGGCCAACACCTTCGCCGACGCCTCCGGGCGCTTCAGCGTGGCCGTGGGCGGCCTCACCGTCGGGGATCGCATCTCGGCCATCGCCGTGAGCCCGGAGGGGGACCCCTCGGGCGAGGGCAACACCAGCGAGTTCAGCGCCAACGCCCTCATCGTCATCCCGGAGAAGACCCTGGGGGATACGCTCTGGTACGTGGCCGAGGGCTCCACCGGGGGAGGGTTCGACACCTGGCTGCTAATCGCCAATCCCGGGGAGGATGACGCCCAGGCCGCGGTTACCTTCGTCACCGAAACGGGGCTCGCCCTTCCCGTGGCCGTGCCCGTTCCCGCGGGAAGCCGCGTATCCCTGCGGGAGAACGACCACCTGCCGGACGAATGGAGCGTCTCGGCCATAGTCGAGTCCGACCGTCCCGTGGTGGTGGAGCGCTCCCAGTAATGGGACCGCGGCCGCTACGGCAAGCAAGGGGATGAGGGCGTACCGCAACCATATGAGATGGGGGCTGGGCACGCCAACCTGGGCATCCCGGCGGGCGACTTCAGCACTACAACCCAAGGAGGCCACCTCTACCATTTCGCTGAGGGCGCCACCGCGGGGGGATTCCAGACCTGGGTGCTCCTGCTCAATCCCAACGAGGCCGAGGCCCATGCCACCGTGACCCTCATGGATACGGCCGGGGTGGCGGCCGAAGTGGAGCTGGCCCTGCCGCCGATGACCCGGCACAGCGTCTCCCTGGACGGGCTGCTGCCCGACGCCTACGACGTCTCCACCACGGTCACCTCCGACCTGCCCCTGGCCGCCGAACGCTCCATGTACTGGGACCCCGAAGCCGCCTCGTTGGAGGTCTGGCAGATGCGCGGCGGCTCCTCCACCTCCGCTTCTCCCGCCCCGTCCAATGACTGGTTCCTGGCGGAGGGCTCCACCGGGGGCGGCTTCGACACCTGGGTGCTCGTCCAGAACCCCAACGAGGACCCCGCCGTGGTGGGCATCGACTTCGTCACCCAGGACGGCCCGGCGGGCCATCTTGACCTGAACATGCCCGCCAGATCCCGCTCCACTTTGCGCCTCTCCGACCACGTCCACGATCAGTTCGAGGTCTCCACCTTCGTCTCCGCCGACCGGCCGATCGTGGTGGAGCGCTCCATGTACTGGGACATGCGCGCGGCCTCCTCGGCCTTCGAGGCCGTTGAGGGCCACTCCAACGCCGGCTCCGCCCGCTCCGGCACGGTCTGGCTGGTGCCGGAGGGCTCCAGCGGCGGCGGCTTCGAGACCTTCATCCTCATCGCCAACAACGGCGAGGAGGAGGCCGATGCGGTCCTGACCTTCCTCACCGACTCGGAGGCGGTGGGGCCCTTCGACCTCAAGGTGCCGCCCCGCTCGCGCATGACCGTCCGCCTCTCCGATCACGCCCCCAACGCCTTCGCCGCGTCCGCCCTGGTGCAGGCGAGCGCCCCGGTGGTGGTGGAGCGCTCCATGTACTGGGACATGCGCGCGGCCGCCTCGGCCTGCGAGGCCATGGGCGGCCACTCCGCCCTCGGGCTCGACCCCTGAGCGCCGCCATACTCACATCTCCGAGGGGCGGGCCTTCCCGCCCCTCTTCCTTCCCGCCAAAGGAGAGGGAGGATGGCAGGGTCCGCGGCATCGGGAGAGAAGATGATAAAATCAAAGGGAACCGAAACAACGTAGCGACAACCGGGAGGTCCGCCATGGCTGATTTGAGTTGTGAGGTCGTCCCGACTTCCGGGGCGACCACTCCTTTCCTCTACCTTGTACCCTTCACGCGCCTTGCGGTCGCGGCGTATTCATCGGGAAACGAGCGGGGAAGGGAAGGTCAATGACGGCGAGGATGAAGGGTGCCGTCAAGAGAGCGCTTCCCGCAGCGGCCGTCACCCTCGGCGTGAATGCCGCCCTGCTCGCGGCGGGCATCCTCCGCGCCGGGCCGAGGCGGCCGGACGGGCGCGGCATGGGAGCCATCCTGGGGGCGGATCCCGCGGAGGCCACCCTGGAACACCTCAGGCGTTTGAGCAGGCGGGATGCCATGCAGCTCTTCCACCACGCCCGGGCGCCCCGCCTGGAGGAGCTGCGGGGGTTCCACCGGGCCGAGATCCTCTGCGCCGAGGGGGCGGGGAAGCCGGCCGCCTGGTTCGCCCATCACCTCCTCCCGCCGGGCGCGCCCGCGCCGGGCACCCGCTGGGTGGGGGTGGAGCTCACCCCCGGGGAGATGAACGAGGGTAGGGGTATCGCCGTCTTCCGGCGCCGCGACGGTCATGAGTCGCGCTCGCGGGAGATGCTCACCTGGGTCAGCCCCACCCTCATCGGCACGGACTCGAGCGCGTCCCTGCACCTGGACTTCGCCCCCTTCAACCGCGGACCGGCCCGAGCCCTGCACGCCGAGGTCCGTGAGGTGCGCCCCGGCCTTTACATCTGCGCCTTTTTCCTGAGCTTCGCTGGCGGCCCGCTCAACCCCGCCCCCTTCGCCCTCCACACATAAACCAACGGTGTCAGACACCATTATCACAAATTATCACAAACTGCCGGCCGACAAATCACATTTTCCCTGCTCAACGCCATGTCGCACTTCCCTGTCCCCACTTGGTGTCACCTTCGGTGTCAGACACCATTATCACAAATTATCACAAAACGACGGTCAGCAAACCCCATAAACCCGCCGAAGAGCGCGACGGACAGACTTCGGGCGGGAAAACGCGATATGCCGAGGACTTACCCCGGATAAAGCGTCACCACCTGCGCTGCTCCACCACCTCCTGCAGCCGCCTCACCCGCTGCGGGTCTATGCCGGAGAAGTCGAAATCGGCTTCGGCCGAATAGAGGGTGTTGTCCGCCGCCTGCTTGGGGTCCAGCCCCCTGGAGATGGCCTGCTGGTACTTGCTGAAGTTCCCTGCCAGCGGGCTGATGAGCCTGCGCACCCGCGGGTCCGAGGTGAACAGCGGCTCCATGCACCGCTCGATGGCGGCGATGGTCACGTCCAGAAAGATGGGCTCCAGGGCCTCGCGGTGCTTGGGGTCGCGGGGGTCGTACTGATAGACCACCTCGCAGTGGCACCAGGTGTTGTTCTCGTAGGGGACGAAGTAAGGGTTGTCGGCCAGGTCGTCCAGTATCTGCCCCTTCCTGATGTAACCCTCCTTTATCTCCCTGACCACCTCCCTCCAGGCGGCCTGGGAATCGAGGGCGTCGTTGCGGTCAAGAGCGGTGGAGAAGGAGCCGCCCATGCGGAAGACCAGGGCGGGGATGGTAGCGCGCACGAAGCTCATGAAGAGCATGGAGAAGAAGTCCTTTATCCTGGTGACATCCATGGCAAAACCGCCGTGCTCTCGGACGATGGCGTGCAGGACCTTCTCCTGATAGGCCAGCTCCCGCGCCGAATTGGCGGCGAAGAGGATGGCCAGGGTGTACTTGAAGGTGTTGACGATCATCGAGCGGATGGAGTCCGCGTGCTCTATCTTGCGGAAGAGCCGCGGGGTCAGTATGTCGAAGTAGCCGCCGAAGGAGGTGGCCAGGGCGTTGTAGGCGATCTCCGCCTCCCCCAGCTTGTACATGGCGTCGGAGAAGGCCTTGCGGTCGGGGAAGAAGCACATGTAGTAGCCGATGTTCTCGGGCACCTCCATCTTCGCGTCCAGCATGATGCCGTCTATCTCCATCTCAGGGGGTCCCGGCCAGTTGTAGAGCTTGAGAGCGCACCTGGTGAATATCCCCAGGCCGGACAGGGCCCCGCAGGATCCGCGCATGATCCCGCGCAGCGAGGGCCCCGGTCCGTCCCCGTTGAACCATTCGCCGCTGCTCCCCAGGGTGCCCAGCCGCAGCACCTCCCCGTCGGGAAGGACCCACTCCACCCCCAGGAGATTGCGGGCGGAGTAGCTCATGTAGATGGAGTCGTGCCCCACGCCCCAACCCGAGGTGGCGCTGGCCAGGGGGGAGCAGTTGGGCCCCGCCCCGATGATGTGGGTGTTCAGCCCCACCTTCATCGCCTCGGCCTGCAGCTGCGCCCCGTTCACGTAGGGCTCGATCACCGCGTACATGTTCTTCGCGTCTATCTCCACGATGCGGTCCATGCGCCGCAGATCCACCTGCACCACGTTGTCGAAGGTGGGGCCGTTCCAGGCGCCCCAGCCCGTGGAGAAGGATTTGAAGCGCAGCCCGTGGCGGTTGCAGATGCGCACCACCTCCTGCACCTCCTCGGTGCTGGAGGGAAGGACCACCGCCACCGGGCGCTTCACCCAGCGGTCGGGGTCGTCGTTGAAGGTGGGCTGCCAGGCATAGCAGTCCAGCACCGCGGGCTCCCAGCTGACGTTCTCCTCGCCCAGCAGTTCCACGAACTCCCGGCGGGCCTCCTCCACGCTCATCGCGCCGCACCTCCCGCCAGCACGCCCTCGCCCGCCGATACCAGGGCCAGTTCGGTGAGGTCGTAGACCTCCAGCAGGGCGCCGGTCTCCTCCACGGCGTCCCTGAAAATCCTCAGGCACCACGGGCAGGAGGTGACCAGGGCCTCGGCCCCCGTGGCCAGGGCCTCCTCGATGCGCTCCGCCGCCGTCCAGGCCGCGAACTCGGGGAAGGCCTCCAGCACCCCGCCCCCCGCCCCGCAGCACCATGCGTATCCCTTGATGCGCTCCATCTCCACCAGCTCGATGCCGGGGATGGACTTCAGCACGTTGCGGGGCGCGTCATATACGCCCTTCTTCCCCGTGCGCTTCATGGTCACCGGACGCAGCAGCTTGTCTCCCTTCCATTCCCCGGTGAAGGGCTCGCTCTTGCGCCCCAGGTGGCAGGGGTCATGCCAGGTGACCAGCTTGGGGACCCGCTGGCGCAGGCGCAGGCGACCCTCCCCCGCCAGCTTCTCCAGGTACTGGGTGATGTGATACAGCTCCACACCCAGCTCCTTGCCCATGCGGGGATAGAGGTAGTTGAAGGCCGCGTAGCAGTCCGAGCAGGCGGTGACCAGCACCGAGGCCCCGGTGGCCTTCACCCGCGAGACCATGTCGTCGGCGAAGTTCTCCGACTCCCCCTGATAGCCCAGCTCGAAGGCGCGGCCGCCGCAGCAGGCCTCATCTGCCCCGGCGATCCCCAGGTCCACCCCCGCGGAGCGCAGGAGGCGCACCGCCCCGCGTACCGTCTCCCGGAGGTCCGGGTCGTAGGAATAACGGCACCCCGCGTGGAAGAGCACCTGCGGCTTCTCGCCGACGGCGTCCTTCACGTCCAGCCCCTCCGCCCAGTCCCCGCGGCGGGCCTTGGGCTCCCCGAAGACGTTGTCCTCCCGCTTGAGGGCGTCGATGGTCAGCATGTGCTCGGGGATGAGCTGGCCCTGCTCAACGCAGTGCGCGCGCAACGCCAGCAGCACGTCCATGAGGTCGATGTCGTCGCGGTAGACCTTGCAGGCGGTGTCGCAGGCGCCGCAGAGCTGGCAGCGGTAGATTATCTCGGTCACCGTGTCGTTCAGTTCCGAACGGCCGCTGACCATGGAAAGTCCCATGATCATCTTCCCCGATCCGGAAAAGGCGTGCAGGTTGTGCCGGGTGACCGAGGGGCAGTTCTTGGCGAACCGCCAGCTCTTTACCTGGTTGAAGGGGACCCACTTGCAGGATGAACAGCGCGAGCACCCCTCCATGTCCCTCAGATAGTCCTGAAGAGCCATCTATCCCACCTCCTGGAAACAGAGCTTGCCCCGGTTCATCACCCCGCCCGGGTCCAGCATGTCTTTCACCATCCTAAGTGCCTTAACCGTGTCGGGGCATCGGGAGTAGGCCACTTCCGCCCAGCCGCCGTAAGGCCGGGAGAAGAAGGCGCCGGCATCCGCCAGGTCCGCGGCGGCCTCCCGGCAGAGCCCCTCCGCTTTCGCGGCCGCATCCGCGTCCTCGGGGTCGAAGAAGAGGCCGTACTCCAGGTGGCAGTTCCTGCCCAACTGCATGGGCTGGATGTAGACGCCCACTTCCTCCCGAGGCCAGGCGTGCCTCTTCAGCACCTCCCCCATCACCTCCATCATGCGCGGTACCCGATCCAAGGTCGTGATGAAGAAGATCTCGCGCCAACCCCCGCGCACGCGCTCCTTCCAGTACCGACCGGAGCAGGGCCTGTCCAACATCTCCCAAACCCGCTGCAGGGGCACCCCCGGGATCTCCCTTTCCGGGACCACTCCGCTGACCTGCGCGGCTCTCCCGACGTCTTCCTCCAGGTAGGCCACCCTCTCTTGCGGGAAATATTCATATCCTGACAGAGTGTAAATAAGCGTGTAGGGAGCCTGCTTCTCCGCCAGCCGGGCGGCCTCTTCCGCTCCCTCCGAGAGCATGCAGGCCAGGGCCCAGCGGTTCAGGATGAGATGCTCATCGGTCTGTTTGGGGCGCAGCACCCGGTAGGAGAAATCGATCAGCTTGCCCAGGTCGGATTCCCTTAGAAAGTAGATCCGCCGCGCCTGCGGCTTCACCTCGAGCTTGACCGTGGCCCAAGTCACCACTCCCATGGTCCCCTGAGCGCCCTGCACCACCCTCACCAGGTCGCTCTGAGCGGGGCCCAGCGGGTTCTTCTGGGCGTGGCCTTCCGCCCACTGCTGCTCCAGGGTGCCGGGGCCCGCCGCCGATCCCGTGCGGAAGACCTCGCCCGAGCCGAAGACCACCTCGGTACAGAGGAGGGGGTCGTTCATGTCCCAGTGGTATTTGGGTATGGTTATGGGCTCGCGCTCCAGGGCCGAGGCGATGACGGATTTGTTCGCCCTCGGCATCAGCGGCTTGAGGACCCTCAGTCCCAGCGGCTCCACCGCCTCCTGAAGCTGACCGAAGGTCACCCCCGGCTCGATGAGGGCAACTTTGTTGCGGCGGTCCGTGCGCAGGATGCGGCGCATGCCCGAGAGGTCAACTATCACCGACCCTTTGAGCGGCCATGATCCGCCGTGAATATGGGGCGGCCCCGAGGACACCGGGACCAGGTTGAGCTTCTCCCGATTGGCCAGCCGCACCAGCTCCGCCACCTGGGCCGCCTCGGAAGGCCGAACCACCAGGGCGGGCATCTCTCCTGCCCCCGCGTAGACCTCGAGCTCCTCCCGGCTGTCGCTCACTGCATCCGGGCCGACCAAGCCGGCCAGCGCCTCCCTCAAACCCGACTTCGATCCTTTCTTACCGGCCATCCGTCCGCCGACCTCCTCTCGTCCGCCTCAGCCTCAACGTCCCAAGGCGGCCGTCAGCCGCTCCCGTCCCGCCTCAAGCCTCTCTCGCAGCTGTTCCTTCAGGGGCGGCAGGTTGCCGTCGGCCTTGGCCATGGTCCTCTCCAGGAAGAGCACCATCCCCTTCACCGCCAGGCGCCGCGCCGGCCGGGCATCGAGCATCTTCGATGCGGCCCTCATCATCCGCTCGTTGCCTGCGAGCTTCAGAAGCAGCGTGGATCGGGATAGAGCTCGGTCCAGTTTGGTCACCGTCTCCTCCCCGGCCATGTCCATGCGGTTGATGAGGTCCTCCATGTTCAGCCCGTTGCGCTCTATTACCTGCCCCAGCGCCTCGCCCAGCAAAGCGTTGCCCTTGTCCAGAAGTCCCGTTCGATAGGCCTTCTCCATCACCTTAAACATCAACTGCGGGTCGAAAGCCAAACTTACCACCCCTTTCCTCCGTGCCCGCTTTTCAGCGCCGTCCCGCTCTTGAGCGAGCTCTCTCCTCCTCTTGACTTCGGCAAACCGGCTTCAGCTTCATCTTTCTTGAAGAATCCTCACAGGATCTTCTCCTCGCGCAGCAGCTCGGCCAGACGCGCCCCCGCCTCCTCCGGAGAATCGGCCTCCACCAAGCGGCAGCGCCGCTCCCTCGACGGGGGCACCAGTGAAACCAGCTCCAGGCGCGTCTCCGAGGCGGGGTCAACGCCCAACCCTGTAAGGGTCAGCTCTTCCACGGGGAGAGACTTGGCCTGCTTGATGGCCATGAGGCTGGGGTAGCGGAGGTCGCCGACCTCATGGCTCACGGTCACCAGGGCGGGGAGCTCGGCCTCGTAAACCGCATAGCCGTCGGGCAGCACCGACTCGACCCTGATGCCTGCGCCTTTAACCTCCACCTTGCGGGCGAAAGGGACGGCGGGGATGCCCAGCATCTCCGCCAAGCCCAGGCCTACCTGCCCGGCGTTGGTATCGGCCGCCTGCCTGCCCGTGAGGATAAGGTCGAAGCCTCCCAAACTCCTTACGGCCGCCGCCAGGACCGCCGCGGTGGCCTGCGCGTCCAGCTTCTCCCGGTCGCAGGCGGGGTCGTCCAGCAGGACCAGGCGGTCGGCTCCAGAGGCCAGGGCCTTGAGCATCACCGCCCGAGAGAGGCCGCTCCCCACCGAAAGGAGGGTCACGCTCCCACCGTGCTCCTCCTTGAGCCGGATGGCCGCCTCCAGGGCGTTCTCGTCGAAGGGAGAGAGAACCGGAGGGATTCCCTTGGGTATCACCCTGCGGGCCTCCCTATCGACTTCGAAAGCGGAGGGAGGCCCCTCGGGGTCGGGCACCTGCTTCACGCATACCAGCATGTTCAGCTCACTCATCGACCTCATCCCTCCATGAGTTCCCGCAGCCGGGCGGTGAAGGCCGGCACCACCTGCTGCCACTCTCCCACCACACCGAAATCCGATACTTTGAAGATATAGGCCTCAGGGTCCTTGTTCACCGCCACGATGACCCGGGAATCCCCCATGCCCGAGAGGTGCTGGCTGGATCCAGAGATGGCCACCGCCATATATACCTCCGGCGAGACTATGCGACCGGTTATGCCCACCTGAGCCGTGGAGGGGAACCATCCCGCGTCCACCGGCGGGCGGGAGGCACCCACAGCTCCTTTGAGCAGGCGGGCGAGCTGCCGCAGCGCCTCGAATCCCTCGGGGCCTCCCATGCCCCTGCCTCCCGACACCACGAACCTGGCCTCCTCCAGCCGGACTTCCTCGCCCTCCTCGCGCACCCTATCGACCAGGCGGACATGAGCGGCGGGGTTCTCGGCGCTCACCCTGATCAGCTCGGGCTCGCGCCCTGCCATGGCCTCAGGGGCGGTTCCGGCTCCCGCGCGCACGGTTATCACCACCGCCTCTCCCCGGGGAGCGAAGGTGGCGAGAGCATTACCCCCATAGACCGGCTTGGTGATCAGCGGCCTGCCGTCACGCATCTCCACCTTCACCGCATCGGTGACCGTGGCCGCTGAAAGGGAAAAGCCCAGCCGCACTCCCACGTCCTGGCCCAAGGGAGTGTGCCCCAGCAGGATGACCGCCGGTCTCGCCTCCTCCGCCGCCGCCTTCAAGGCCGCCGCCAGTGAGGCGGCGTCATCGACATCAGCGGCGTTCGTCTCGGCGAGATAGACGACCTCGGCGCCGTGATCTCCCAGGCGCATCGCTTCCTCTTCGGTGACACCTCCCGCCACGGCCACCTGAAGTTGCCTTCCGGAGGACGCCGCGAGGCCCGCTCCCAGGCCCAGCAGTTCGAGGATGGTGCCGGGCGGGTCTCCCACCCTTCCTCCCAACAGGCAGGCCATTATCCCGCCACTCGATGCCATAATTCACCTCCCGAATCGGAAAGCCTGCGGCCTTCAAGCGTGCTCATGGGAAGATTCTAATACTTTTATGACGATAAGTCATCTTTCTTGAAAATCCCGCGGAAAAATCCCGACCACCTGTAAAGCCGCGTGCGCTCGAACCCGCCCGGGGAACCGATCGCCACTTTGACGCATAATTAATATTATAAAATGCGGGGTTTATCGGTTAAGAACGTTCGCTGCGAAAGGGTGAGGAAGATGAGATGCGTTCGAGGGATCGCGCTTCTTCTTTCCGCGCCGCTCTTGTTGGCGCTGCTCCTTACCAGCTGGGGATGCGGCGGAGGCGGGGCCGTGAATAGCCCGGGTTCCTTCCCTGCTCCCGCGCCAGCGGGGAATGAGCCGGATCTCAGGGGGGTGGTGGAAAGCACGGCCCCCTTCCGTCCGGCGCCCGGAAGCGACATCATCGGAGTCTACATGATCACGGCGGTCCCGGGCCTCAAGAGCTGCTGCGACCGCGCCTCCGTCACCGTCACCCACACCACCCGCATCCTGGAAGGTGCCTCCGTTGATGAGTCAAGGGAGATCGAGAGCCGCTACCTTTCCCCCGGCACCAGGGTGGACGTCTGGTTCGTCGGGCCGGTGGCGGAGTCCTATCCCGTTCAAGGCGCGGCGGACATCATCCTCGTCCTCCCGGACGGAGTCGACTCCGCGGGCCCCG
>JACVIY010000070.1 GCA_015711755.1 Candidatus Geothermincola secundus
AGCTTGAGCACCAGACCCATATAGTTCCTCTCCTCCTGGGCCCGATAGAGCATTATCGACGATGAGAGCAGGCTGAAAGCCTGATCACGCCGATAGCTGCAGGCCACCTCGCATAGGGCGCAGGCCGTGCACTTCAGCGGCTCTATGCTTATATGCATGGGTCGATCCTTTCTTCCGCCGCTTTCCTCGAGGCTCCGGCGACGGCGAGGAGAAATCCTCTCTCTCCGGCCCGGACATCCCGCTCGAAGCGGTTTTTTGACAATTCGATGAAAATCTTGATTCGAGTTTATTATCTGCCGGGGGTCATTGTCCATAATTTTTACGCCTGGAGTTGCCCGAAGCTTGCCTGACTCAAGCCGGATCGTTTGCCGACATCACCGCCCGGCGTTCGGAGAATGAGAGGTGATCGCACGCCCATGGTTTTCGATAATGTGAGGCGTGAATGACGAAAAGGCCGGACGGCAGGCCCCTTCTTAAGAGGAGGCCGCCTGGGGAAGCTCTATCCCGTATCCCCTGATCAGCTCGCGGAACTCCTCTCCCTCAAGGGTCTCCTTGTCCAGCAGGACCTCCGCGATGCCCTTGAGCGCTTCCACGCGCTCTTTCAGCAGTTCCATTACCCTGTTGTAGTTGCTGTCGATTATCCCTTTGACCTCTCGGTCCACCAGCTCGGCGGTGGCCTCCGAGTAGTTGCGCTCGGTGGTGTACGCATATTCACCGGCCAGCAGCCGGGCGCCCCGCTCTATGCCCAGGGACACCGGCCCCAGCCGCTCGCTCATGCCGAAGTCCTCGACCATGCGGCGGGCCAGCACCGTGGCTTTCTCCAGGTCGTTCTGCGCCCCGGTGGAGAGCTCCCCGAAGACTATCTCCTCGGCGGCGCGGCCCGCCATAAGCACCGCCAGGCGGTCCTCCAGCTCGGGGCGGGTGATGATGTAGCGGTCCTCCTCGGGAAGCTGCATGGTCATCCCCAGGGAGCCGATGCCTCGGGGGATCACGGTGATGCGGTGCACCGGGTCGGCGTGCTCCAACAGGGATGCGGCCAAAGCGTGGCCCACCTCGTGGAAGGCCACCACCCTTCTCTCTTTCTCGCTCATGATCCGGCTCTTCAGCTCCAATCCCCCGATGACCCGGTCGATGGCCTCCTCGAAATCCTGCATGTACACGGCGTCGCGCTCGCGGCGGGCGGCCATCAGCGCCGCCTCGTTTACCACGTTGGCCAAGTCGGAGCCGGCGAAGCCGGGGGTACGGGCGGCGATGACCTTGAGGTCAACGTCGGGGGCCAGCTTGACGTGACGGGCGTGCACGTTGAGTATCTCCTCCCTGCCCTTGATGTCCGGCCGGTCCACCGCTATCTGCCAGTCAAAGCGGCCGGGGCGCAGGATGGAGGGATCCAGGACCTCGGGGCGGTTGGTGGCGGCCAGGATGATCACGCCGGTCTGCGGCTCGAAGCCGTCCATCTCCGAGAGCAGCTGGTTGAGGGTCTGCTCGCGCTCCTCCGTCCCCCCCGAGGAGATGACCCCCCCGCGCACCTTCCCGATGGTGTCTATCTCGTCGATGAACACGATGCAGGGGGCCTTCTCCTTGGCCTGTTCGAAGACGTCGCGCACCCGCGCCGCGCCCACCCCCACGAACATCTCCATGAACTGGGAGCCGCTTATGGAAAAGAAAGGCACGTCCGCCTCCCCCGCCACCGCCCGGGCCAGAAGGGTCTTGCCCGTCCCCGGAGGCCCCACCAGCAGGACCCCCTTGGGGATGCGCGCCCCCAGGCGGCGGTACTTGGCGGGGTTTTTCAGGAAATCGATTATCTCCTGCAGCTCCTGCTTGGCCTCGTCCAGCCCGGCCACCTCCGCGAAGGTCACGCGGTCGCGGGAGCGGTCATATATCTTCACCTTGCTCTGCCCGAAGGAAAGGGCTCCTATGCCCCCCGCTCCGCCGCGGCGCATGATGCGTCTGATCAGCAGGAAATAGACCAGTATCAACAGTCCCAGCGGGAGAATCCAGGAGATGAAGATGTCCCGCATAAGGGTGCTCTCCACCTTCCCGGAGAACCTCACCCCCTTGTCCCGCATCTCCTGGATGAGCTGGTTGGCGTCGGCGTCGGGGATGCGGTCGGTCACGAACCCGGCCTCCTTGCCCTCCTCGCCCTGGGCGTAGGTGCCCTCGATTACGTTCTGGGTGATGGTTGCGCTCCTGACGCTCCCTCCTTCCAGGAGGTCCAGGAACTCATCGTAGCTGATCTTGTTGCGGGGCGGCGTGAAGACCATCTGAACGGCCAGGAACACCCCCAGGGCGATCAGCGCGTAGACGAGGTAGGTAGCGAATCTCCTGCGCTTTCCCTCTTCCATGCGTGTATTATACCCCACCGCCGGGTTCCGCCCTGAGCGGCCGCACAGGCGCAGCGGGAGGCTCGGCTGAGTCAACGGAGCCGATCGTCGATCCCAAGCAGCGCCCGGAAACAAGCCGCGACCCTGGGGCAGCGGGACTTCACCTGCCTGAAAAGCGGCGGTCGATGTTGTGATACAATCGCGGTTATCCGGCGGAAAAACACAGTTAGCGGGAGGGAGCGCCATGAAGAAGGTCACCATCGTGGGAGCGGGCCTCTCCGGCCTGACCGCCGCCATAACCCTGGCGCGCCAGGATTGGGAGGTGGAGGTGATCGAGCGCCGCGACGGCATCGGGGGTCCGGCGCGCGACATGGAGACGGGCGAGAAGACCTACGTGATGGTCGACGGCACCCCCATGGAACTGGAGAAGCTGCGGGATTACCTCGGTTTCGACATATCCCCGGCCACCCGTCCGATGAACCGCTCGACCATCTACTGCTTCGGCAAGCGATACGACGTGGTCTTCCCCCGCAACGTACCCGCGGTGCTGGTGGAGAGGGGGATGCGCAAGGATTCTCTGGACATGCTGCTCTACGGTCTGGCGAAGGAGGCGGGGGTCAGTTTCACCTTCAACACCCCGATCAAGACCAGAGCCGACTTCGATCAGCTTCCGGAGAACACCATCCTGGCCACCGGCCTCTTCAGGGACGCCTACGAAGCCCTGGGCATCCCCTTCGTGCAGACCTACGGGCACATCGCCTTCGGCACCATGGAGAACTACGGGGGGCCGCCGGTGATCATCTACATGGACAGGTACACCCAGGACTACGCCTTCTTCTCCACCATCAACGGGATGGGGGGCGCCCTGATCTTCCAGCGGGGCAAGCCCCTCACGCGGGAGGCCAAAAAGTGGTTCCGCTTCCGCCTGGCCCACGATGAGGGCATAGAGTTCCTGGAATGGTTCGACCTCAACGTGGGAGTATTGCCCATGGGTTCCTCGAAAAACCCCCGCCTCTTCCACGACCGCTTCATCCTGGCCGGAACGCTGGCGGGGATGCAGGACCCCGTGCTGCTCTTCGGCGTGCACGGCGCCCTGGTCTCCGGCAAGATAGCCGCGCTGGCCCTGACCGACCGGGAAGAGGCCCTCAAGCAGTTCAAGCGCATGAACGCGCTGTGGAGATTGAGCTATTACAACCGCAGGTTCATCGAGGCCACCCATCCCTGGGGGCTGCACTACATGGGGCGATTGGGGCTGGACCTGCAGCCCTATTACGACTGGTGGCTGCTCCGGTACGCTTTCGCCTTCATCCCCGGATGGCTGAGGGTTTGACCGCCCGGAGGCCGCGAGGTAAGAGGGCGACGAGGTCAAGAGGAGGTTGAAGGGTATGCGGGTAGCCGTGATGGGAGGGGGCATGGCCGGCCTCTGCGCCGCCTGCCAGCTTGCGGACAACGGTTTCGAGGTGGAGCTGCTGGAGGCCACCGAGATGCTGGGGGGGCGGGCTTCCTCTTGGAGGGACGAGGACGGGGACATCATCGACAACGCCCTGCACGTGTTCTTCCCCCATTATCTGAACTGCCTCTCCTTCCTGGAGAAGGTGGGAGCGGAGCCGCTGCATTGGACCCACGGCATGTCCATCTACAACCGGGAGGGCCTGCGGGGCGACCTGCCCATGGGGGGCGGGCTGTCGGGGCTGCTGCAGGCCTTCAGCTTCTCCACCATGTCCCCGCTGGATCAGCTGTCCATGAGCTACGCCATCCTGGCGGCCGCCTTCATGTCCGATCTGCAGATGGAGAAGGCGGATGAGCTTTCCCTGCTGGAGTGGTTCCGGCGGCACGGCATGACCCGCACCGCAATCGACCACTTCCGCCCCTTCGGAGCGGGGCTCACCTTCCTCGAGCTCAACCGGGTCAGCGCCAAGTCGCTCATCTATTGGATACGCTCGGTGCAGTGCCTGGAGTTCTTCCGCAGGCCCGGCATCGGCTTCGCCAACGGAGGGTTGGGGGAGATCTACGTGGAACCGGCCCGACGCTACATCGAGGAGAGAGGGGGCAGGGTGCACTTATCCCGCCCCGTGAGCGGAATCTCCATCAAGGGGGCCAAGGTAACCGGCCTGCGGACGGCGGACGGAGAGGAGCTGCAGGCCGACGTCTATCTGAGCGCTCTGCCCTTCTACGAGCTGCGGCGCATCCTCCCCGAGGAGGCCTTCGATTACCGCTATTTCCGCGACCTCTTCCGCATCGACGACGCCCCCTCCGTATCGGTTCAGATATGGTTCGACCGCTTCGTGACCGACATGAGCTACATCGCCGCTCAGATGGAAGGCGTCTTCAACTGTTTCGCCGACCTCAACCGCATCGTTCCCCGTTTCGCCGAGGGGGCCCGCGGATCCATGATCGAGCTGGTGCTCACCCCCGCCCACCACCTGATGCCCCTGGCCGACGAGCGCATCTTCCGCATGACCCTGGAGGAGCTGCAGGCCATCGTGCCTGAATGCGCGGAGGCCGAGGTGACCAAGTGGGTGGTGGTGAAGAAAAGGCAGGGGGTCTTCGCCCAGCAACCCGGCGCCGATAAGTACCGGCCGGTGCAGCGCTCCCCCCTGGCCAACCTCTACCTCTGCGGCGACTACACCCGCACCTTCATAAGCGCGGGGATGGAGAACGCCTGCGCTTCCGCCAATCTGGCTGCCGGCTACATCATCGAGGACGTCCAGGACCGCCAGGTGAAGCTCTTCTCCAAGCCCCGCTACTTCACACCCTGGCTGCGCCGAGGCGCCCTGGCCGCGGCCGCGGTGGGTGCACTGCTGGCGGCAAGGCGCGCCTAGTCGGGGCTTCACATTTTTCTTTCTACAATGTGAAGATAATGAGGGGCGGACCGCGTCAGCCCGCTTGACTCTCGCAAGTGAGGGATTAGCGGATCTACCCCGAGGTCCCGTCGAAAAGCGGATTGTGGATGCCCGTTCCGGCGTCTGCTTTGAAAAACGGCATTCTCCATGCCCGTGATGTCGATCGATGCTACAAAGCACGGCTCCGATTCAGTCCAGGTAGTCCTTGAGCTTCTGGCTGCGGGAGGGGTGGCGCAGCTTGGAGAGGGTCTTCGACTCTATCTGACGGATGCGCTCGCGGGTCACCCCGAACTCCCTGCCCACCTCCTCCAGGGTGTGGGAGTGGCCGTCCACCAAACCGAAGCGCAGGCGGATGACCTGCTTCTCGCGGTCGTTAAGGGTGTTGAGCACGCTCTCCAGCTGCTCCTGCAGCAGGATGAAGGAAGCGGCGTCGATGGGCACAACCGCGTCGGCGTCCTCGATGAAATCCCCCAGGTGGGAGTCCTCCTCTTCCCCGATGGGCGTCTCCAAAGATACCGGCTCCTGGCTGACCTTGAGTATCTCCCTCACCTTCTCCGGTGTCAGCTCCATCTGCTCCGCTATCTCCTCGGGAGTGGGATCCCTGCCCAGCTCCTGCAGCAGTTGGCGCTGCACCCTGATGAGCTTGTTGATGGTCTCCACCATGTGGACCGGTATGCGGATGGTGCGCGCCTGATCGGCGATGGCTCGGGTGATGGCCTGGCGGATCCACCAGGTGGCGTAGGTGGAGAACTTGTATCCCTTGCGAAAGTCGAACTTCTCCACCGCACGGATGAGCCCCAGGTTCCCTTCCTGGATGAGGTCGAGGAAGAGCATCCCCCTTCCCACGTAGCGCTTGGCGATGGACACCACCAGCCGCAAGTTGGCCTCCACCAGCTTCCGCTTGGCCTCCTGCCCCTCGCGCTCCTTGCGCCGCAGGGCCCGCAGCTCCGCCGGCTTGAGGCTTTCCCCTTCCTCCTCCAGCCGGCGGCTGGCCTCCTCGCCTTCCTCTATCTTTCGGGCCAGCTCCACCTCCTGGGCGGCGGTGAGCAGGGGGACCTTGCCTATCTCCTTGAGGTACATGCGCACCGGGTCGTTGGTGGGCACCCTCAGGGCCAGCTCCAGGTCCTCCTCCAGCTCCTTGTCCCGCTCTTCCTCATCTTCCTCCCCGACCTCTACCTCCAGCTCCATGGATCGCAGCGACTCAGCCGAGGGGCCCTCCACTATCTCTATGCCCAGGTCATGGATGAGCCCGTAGATGCTGTCTATATGGTCGGGGGACAGGTCCAGCTCCTCCAAAGCGTCCATGATCTCTTCCTGAGAGAGAACGCCCCGGCTCTTCCCCCTGGAGAGGAGCTCCTTGACCTCGTCGTAGTCTATCTCTTTGTCGTCGAACATCTCTCTTTCCTCACCGCCGTCTTTCAGCCGGAACATGTATTATATAATTCTTTTCCTTCAGGCGTCAGCCCTTTTACCCCCACCCGATAAGGCGATCTCAGACCCAATATTCAGTCGGCCCTTTAACGCCTCTCCTTTAGAGATTCCCTCATTTTCTTCAATTCATTCCTCATCCTCTGTAGTTCTGACAGCTCCTGGGACACGCGCTGTTCCCTCTGATGGTCGCGGACGGGAGAGGAGACGAGCCTCTCGCATTCCCTCCGCAGCTCGTCTATGCGCCGCGTCAGCAGGAAGTATCTCAGGGCATTCAGCAGGTCTTCCGCCTGTTCGAGCAGACGCCGGGGGTCAGGTTCGCCATCCTCGACCTCCACTCCGCCCATCACCAGAGAGGCCACCGCCCTCTGCGCCTCCCCCTCTTCCAGGCGCCCCATGAGCTCGTGCAGCAAGCCGGACCTGTCCTCCTCTCCCATCTCTCCCTCTTCCGCACCCGGCAGTCTATCCTCTGAATAAAGCTCCAGTAGAGATTTAATTATCCTTTCATATCCGCTTCCGGCGAAGAGCTCCTCATCGAGCTGGGAGACGAAGGCGTCCACCAGCCAGGGATGGCGGAGGATGAGCCGAAGAAGCTGCCTCGCCGCCGCCGCCTCGCCTGAGATGACGCGTGGCCCCTCGTCTGCGCGCCTCATCGGGGCGCCGGAAGATCTCTCCTTGAGCCTCCTGCCGTAGTATTCGACCACCCTGGAGCGCTCCACGCCCGCCCAAGCCGCTATCCTCCCCAAAAGCTCCTCAGCCACGAGTTCAGCATTCAAGTTCAACAAAACATCTATGCTTTTCTTTATCCCTCTCTTCTTCGACTCTATATCTCTTGGATCATAAGCGGACAGCGTCTTATCGATGGAGAACTCCAGCAGGCCCACGCTTTCCTCTATGAGCCGGAGGAATCCTTCCCTTCCCGCTTCCCGGACGAAATCCGCCGGGTCCTTTTCCCCCGGTATCAAAACAACTCTAATGTCTAAATTGAAACTTTCAAGGAATGCTAAGCTCCTGGAGGACGCATCGAGTCCCGCCGCATCGGCGTCGAAAGACAGTACGACCTTCTCGGTCAGGCGCGACAGTATCCGGAAATGTTCCTCTGAAAGAGCGGTGCCCAATGTGGCCACCACGTTGCGGATGCCCGCCTGCCAGAGGAAGATGACATCGGTATACCCCTCCACGATCACGGCGCAGCCCTCGTTCATGATCTCTCGGCGGGCCCGATGGAGGTTGTAAAGGTTCTTTCCCTTGATGTAAAGGGGGGTTTCCGGGGAGTTCAGGTACTTGGGCTCACCCGCCCCGATGACCCTTCCCCCCAACCCGACCACCTCACCTCTGAAGTCCTCGATGGGAAAGATGACCCGGTCGCGAAAACGGTCGTAGAATCCGCGCTCCCCTCTCACGAAGAGCCCCGACTCCGCAATCTCCCGGGGCTCGAACCCCTTCTGAACCGCCAGCCGGTAGAGGAAATCCCAGCGGTCCGGGGCATAACCGAGGCGGAACTCCCGCCAGGCCTCCTCCCCCATGCCCCTTTCCCGTAGATATTCTCGGGCCCGTTCCCCGCCTTGACCCCGCAGCTGCTCCGCATAGCTCTCCACCGCCAGGCGGTGCAGGGACAGCAGCCGCTCCCTGCGTCCCTCCCGGCGCCTCGATTCGCCGTCTGACCCCTGATAATGGAGGCGGTAACCGTAGCGCTGCGCCAGCCTTTCCACCGCCTCGCGGAAGTCCAGCCCCTCCTTCTTCATCAGGAATCCGTAGACGTTCCCGCCTTCGCCGCATCCGAAGCAGTGGAAGAGCTGTTTGACCGGATCCACGTGGAAAGAGGGGGTCTTCTCGTCGTGAAAGGGGCACAAGCCCTTTAGGTACCGGCCCGCCTTTTTCAGCTGCACGTGATCGGAGATGACCTCCACTATATCCGCGCGCTCGCGCAGCTCCTCTATGTCCTGCTGCCGTATCAGCCCTCCCGCCATCCCGGCTCACCTCCGATGAACGCCCCGCATGGATGCGGTGACGCTCTGAAAAACCCGTCCCCTTCCGCCGCATGACCGGGCCGGGGCCGCGGTGGCTCTTCCCGCTCGTTTCACAGCGTCCTCCATACATCCGGGAGGAACAGTTCCTGATAGCGGCGCAGGGCGTAGCGGTCGGTCATGCCCGCGATGTAGTCGATGACCCTCATCTCCAGGGGGTCGCCCCCCTCCTTGAACTCCTCGGGCATCTCCTGCGGATGCCGCACATAATGGTTGAAGAGCAGACGCAACACCCCGATGGCCTTGTCCTCCTCCCGCTTGGCCACCGAGCCGATGTACACTCGCTGGAAGAGGAAATCGCGCAGTTCGTCCATGGCCCGGGCCACCTCTTCCCCCTGCCGTATATCCCCGCTTCCCTCACTGGCCCGCACCAGGTCGGTGACCAGCGTGTTGATGCGGGCGGCGTGGTGCGTTCCCAGCACCTCCCGGGTGGAAGAGGGGAGGTCCCTCGCCTCGATGATGCCCGCCCGCAGGGCGTCGTCCAAGTCATGGTTCACATAGGCGATGCGGTCGGCTATGCGCACGATGCGCCCCTCCAGGGTGGAGGGCCTGCCGTCCCCGGTATGATGGAGGATGCCGTCCCGCACCTCCCAGGTAAGGTTGAGTCCCTTGCCCCCGTACTCAAGCTTCTCCACCACCCGCAAACTCTGCTGATTGTGGCGGAAGGGCGGTACGACCAGGTCTTTGAAGGCCTCTTCGCCCATATGGCCGAAGGGCGTGTGGCCGAGGTCGTGTCCCAGGGCCACCGCCTCGGTGAGGTCCTCGTTGAGCCGAAGGGCGCGGGCTATGGTGCGGGATATCTGGCTGACCTCCAGGGTATGGGTCAGGCGGGTGCGGTAATGATCGCCCTCTGGGGCCAGGAAGACCTGGGTCTTGTGCTTGAGCCGCCGGAAGGACTTACAGTGAATGATGCGGTCGCGGTCGCGCATGAAGCAGGTGCGTATGGGATCGGGCTTCTCCTCCCTCTCGCGTCCGCGACTGCGGGAAGAGAGGCAGGCGTGCGGTGACAACCACCGGCTCTCCCTCTCCTCTATCTCCTCCCTTATACTCATGGCCTCAATGTCCCCGCTCACCGCCCGTAACCCGTTCCGCCCGAGAGAAGCGAAGGGGCCTTCCGTCTTACCCCGCGTGCCGCTCACCCTTGACGGGCCGCGTCCGCCTTTATCTCCTGGGCCAGGCGCTTGCCCAGGATCCTGGCTCGCTCCAGGGCGAAGGAGTCCCCTTCCGCCGGCCTTTGGGCACAGACCCCGTGATGTCCGGCGTCATCCCCCTCGGTGCCGTCGCCCACTATGCGCATCCCGTGGATGATCATCATGTCATGCAGGGCCCGCAAGGTGGTTTCCTGGCCGCCGAAACGCGCCGCTCCCACGCTGACGGCGGCACCCGGCTTCCCCACCAGAGAGCGGCGGCTGCGCGCCGCCCGGGTCTTATCCCAGAAGGACTTGAGCTGACCGCTCACCGTGCCGAAATAGACGGGGCTGCCCAGGACCAGTCCGGCGCAGCCCTCCAACAGGTCCACGGCCTCCCGCAAAGGCGCTGATGCTTGGTGGCAGGTCTCCTTGCAGGGGCTGGAGCATGCCGTGCAGAAGGGCCGTTCCTGATCCTTCATCGCTTCCATGACGTGCAGCAGACGGGTGGGCACGCCTTCCTCTTCCGCCGCTTCGAGCACACGGCCCAACAGCCAGGCCGTATTCCCCTTCTTCAACGGGCTTCCGTTGATAGCCAAAAGGTACATGGTCAGTCCTCCTTACAATTTGTAATGCTTCTCCCCGGCAACGGAACCAAACCTGAGGGGTTCGGCCCGCTCCTCTTTTCCCCGCCCCGACCGCTTTCCCGCGCGCTCGATTATAGCACGGCGCGAAGACCGGTCCGCCTGCGGACCGATAACGCCTTTTTCCGTCAATGCGCGGCGCCGCATCGGCCGCTCCGCGGGAAAAGGCGCGTTCCGCGCTGGTCCGAAGCAAGGCCCCATCCCGAGCCCCCGCAAAGGATAGGGGGCCTCGCGGCACCCCCGTTATGCGGATGAGATAGCGCAGCCCTACTTGGTGGCGTCCTCCACCTCACCCAGCTGAGCATGGGCCGCCGCCAGCCGCGCCACCGGCACGCGGAAAGGCGAGCAGCTCACATAATCCAGGCCCACCCGATGGCAGAAATGGATGCTGCGGGGGTCGCCGCCGTGTTCCCCGCAGATGCCCAGCTTCAGGCGGGGTCTGCGGGCTCGGCCTTCCTCGGCCGCCATCCTCACCAGACGGCCGACCCCCTCGGTGTCCAGGCTCTCGAAGGGATCTCGTTCCAGCAGCCCCTTCTCCAGATAGTAGCGGATGAACCTGCCGGCGTCGTCGCGGCTGAAGCCCAGGGTGGTCTGGGTGAGATCGTTGGTGCCGAAAGAGAAGAACTCCGCCTCCGCGGCTATCTCCCCCGCGGTGAGGGCGGCCCGCGGCAGCTCTATCATGGTCCCGACCATCAGGGGGACCTCCACGCCCTGCTCCTTCATCACCCGGCGCGCCTCCGCCATGATCTTCTTCTTCTCCGCCGCCAGCTCCGAGCGGAAGGCCACCAAGGGGACCATTATCTCGGGGATGGGGTTTTTGCCCTGCTTCTTCAGCTCGCAGGCCGCCTCGATGATGGCGCGCACCTGCACCTGGGTGACGCCGGGATAGACGATGCCCAGCCGGCACCCGCGCAGCCCCAGCATGGGGTTCTGCTCGTGCTCCTCCTCCACCTTGCGGTAGAGGCGCTCGCTCTCCTCGTAGCCCGCGCGGTCGCCTTCTATGTGCTTTACCAACATCTCCAGCCTCAGATCCAGGAGTTTGGGCAGGAATTCGTGCAGCGGCGGATCCAGGAGCCGGATGGTCACCGGAAGCCCGTTCATGGCCTTGAGGATCCCTGCGAAATCCTCACGCAGCAGAGGGAGCAGCTCAGCCAGGGCCTCCTCCTGCTCCTTTCTCCTCTCCGCCAGGATGAAGCGCCGGATGATGGAAAGCCCCGGCTCGGTTATGAGCATGTGCTCGATCCGGCAGAGCCCGATGCCCTCGGCCCCGAATTTGCGGGCTCGCTTGGCGTCTTCCGGGGTGTCGGCGTTGGTTCGGACCTTGAGCCGACGGATGCCGTCCGCCCAGGCCAGCAACTGCTTCAGGTAGGGGTCGTCCAGGCTGGGCTCGATGAGTTTCTCCGCCTTGAGGATGATGCGGCCGGTGGTGCCGTCGATGGTGATGGGGTCGCCCTCCCTGATCACCTTGCCGTCTATCTCGCAGCAGCGGGCGGACAAGTCTATCTTCACGTCCTCGGCCCCGCAGACGCAGGGCTTGCCCATGCCCCTGGCCACCACCGCGGCATGGCTGGTCATGCCGCCGCGGCTGGTCAGGATGCCCTGCGCCTTGACGATGCCGTGCATGTCGTCGGGGGTGGTCTCCCAGCGCACCAGGATTACCTTCTCGCCCCGCTCTCCCCTCTCCTTGGCGGTATCCGCGTCGAAGACCACCGCGCCCACCGCGGCCCCCGGAGAGGCGGGAAGCCCCGTCGCCGCCACCTGATACTTGGCGCCGGGATCGAGTCGCGGGTGCAGGAGCAAATCCAGCTGATCGGGCTGCACCCGCCCCACCGCCTCCTCCTTGCTGATGAGGCCTTCCTTGGCCATCTCCACCGCTATGCGCACGGCGGCGGCAGCGGAGCGCTTGCCGGTGCGGGTCTGCAGCATGTAGAGCTTGCCCTGCTCCATGGTGAACTCGATGTCCTGCATGTCGCGGTAGTGCCTTTCCAGTTTGTCCATGATCGCGGTGAGCTCGCGATAGAGAGAGGGGTGTTCCTTCCTCATCTCGTCCAGGCCCTTGGGGGTGCGGATGCCCGCCACCACGTCCTCCCCCTGGGCATTGGTGAGGTACTCGCCGAACTTCCTCTTCTCGCCGGTGTTGGGGTCGCGGGTGAAGCATACGCCGGTGGCGGAATCCTCTCCCTTGTTGCCGAATACCATGCTCTGGACGTTGACCGCCGTACCCAGGTCATCGGGGATGTCGTAAGTCCTGCGGTAGATGATGGCCCGGGGGTTCATCCACGAGCGGAACACCGCTTTTATCGCCAGATCCAGCTGCTCCCTCGGATTGGAGGGGAAATCGCGCCCGGCCTCCCGGCGCACTATAGCCTTGAAGCGCTTCACCAGTTCCTGCCAGTCCTTCGCTTCCAGCTCCACGTCCAGCCTCACCTTGCGGGCGTCCTTGAGCTCGGATAGGGCGCGCTCGAAGTGGTCGCGGTCCACCTCCATGACGATGCTGGCGAACATCTGGATGAAGCGGCGGTAGGCGTCGTAAGCGAATCGCGGGTCCCCGGTCTGCTTGATGAGACCCTGCACCGAACGGTCGTTCAGCCCCAGGTTGAGTACGGTGTCCATCATGCCCGGCATGGAGATGGCCGCGCCGGACCGCACCGAGACCAGCAGAGGATCGTTGTCGTCGCCCAGCTTTTTGCCCATCCTCTTCTCCAGGCCGGCGAGATGCTCGTCTATCTCCTCTTTCAGGCCGGGAGGATACTCGCCGTGAGCGGAATAATAGCGGCAGGCCTCCGTGGTTATGGTGAATCCCGGGGGGACCGGCAGGCCCAGGCCGGTCATCTCCGCCAGGTTGGCTCCCTTGCCGCCAAGAAGCGACTTCATGTCCGCCCGGCCCTCGGAGAAGTCGTAAACGTACTTTGCGGCCTTTCCGGCGTTGTCCTTCTCGCTCTTCCTCGCGGTCATCTCTCATCCCCCTTGTCCAAACGCTAACGGGTACCTTCCCTCCTGCGATGGAAACCCGAGACAGGCAAAGATTATAACTCAAAGGCCCTGGGCATTACATCCAGACACCATGGCGGGGGATGGGGATTGCGTCGAGGCGCTGACCGCCCGAGACCCGCTTTACCGGCCGGCATTTTGCGAAATTTTTGATAGCGGTGTCCTAAACCGGGGGAGATGACGTATCGTGAGAGGCGGCGCGG
>JACVIY010000071.1 GCA_015711755.1 Candidatus Geothermincola secundus
CGGGGCATGTGGGCGCACCGACGCGATCTGCTGCGCTTCCGCGGCGTGCCGTGGACGGCCGCACTGCAGATGGCGAAAATGGCTCCGGCGTTGCTCCGAAGGAGCAGGCACTTCGACTTCGCCGGCATGGACCCGGGGGCGGTCCTGGACCTATGCGACATGAGCATCGCCGACTTCACTCTCAAGCACGGGGGCAGGCAGGCCCTGGAATGGGGCATGCAGCCGCTCACCTCCATACTCACCTTGGGCGAGCCGGAGGAGGTAGGGGCCGCTCACATCCTCGCGCTCGTCTTCGGGCTTTCCCCGGGGCTGGTTACCCTGCGCCGCGGCATCGGCTCGCTGATGAGGGCCATGTACGATTCCTGCGCGGACGCGGTAAGGCTGGGCGTGCCGGTGAAGCGCATAGTGCTGGAGGGGGGAAGGGCGGTCGGTGTGGAGACCGACGGCGGGCGGGACGAGGCCGATGCGGTCATCTGCGCGGTGACCGCCACCGCCGCCCTGGAGCTGCTGCCGGGGCTCCCGGAGAGCATGGCCGCTCCCCTGCACACGGTGACCTACTCGTCCACCGTCCACTTCATCTTCGCCCTGCGCAACCGGCTGCTGCCCGAGGGGTGGTACGGGGTGGCCATCCCCCGCTCGCTGGGGTTCATCCAGCCGGGTTTCTCCGACGCCGCCGGCAAGTCGCCCGATTTCGCCCCGCGGGGGGGAGGACTGGTGCATTCTCTCACCTACGGCAGGCGGGGCCGGGAGCTGGAGGGGCTGGATGACGAGGAGCTCAAGCGGATGATGATACGCGAGCTGCAGACCGTCGTGCCCGGCCGCATGCCCGACGAGCCCCTGATGACGGTGGTGGCCCGCTGGCCCGAGGCCATCTGCCTGGATCCCCCGGGTCAGGCCCGGGCCATTCATCACCTGCGCAGGAACCATTACCGCGAGGTGCCGGGCCTGTTCCTGGCGGGCGAATACATGTATCTGGTTTCCTGCGTGGAGGGGGCTTTGCGTTCCGGACTGGAGGCGGCGGAAGCGGCCCTGAGCTCCTCGAAGGGCGCTTAGGACTTTCAGGCCCCCCGCAGCAGCCGCCAGAGGTTGAGGGCGCTGTCCGCGGCCATCTCCGTGCCCACGCCGCGCCCTCCTGCGTCCGCTCCCACCAGGTAGAGCCCTTCCAACGGCGTGCTGTTGGAGGGCCGCTTCTTCCCCACCTGATGGCGGTTCTGCGCCACCCCGATGACCTCGCCGCTCCTGCGGCCGGAGATGCTCGCGGTATAGCGGGTGTTGGCGCGCAGCTTCCAGATGATATGCTTGTCTATGTCGGGGAAGAGGTAGCGCATGGTGTTCTCTATCTTGTCCATGACCTCTTCGCAGAGGGAATCGGCCTCCTCGGGGTCATCCAGGTAGGGCGTGGTGGGAGCGCCCGCCAGCACTAACTGGCAGCCGGGGGGGGCCAGGGAAGGGTCGGCGGCGGAGGGCACGGGGCACATCAGGCCCACCTGGGTGTCCAGCAGGTCGGGGGTGGGGAAATAATAGATGAAATGATGGTCGACCACCTTTGCGTCCAAAGCGTACTTGACGCTGGCCACGCCCAGGGACAGGCGCAGGCGATCCACCATCTCCAGATAGTCGTCGGGGAAGTTGTGGCGCCCGGCCATCTCCACGGTCTCCTTGATGCCGTTGTTGCTGATGACGATGTCGGCCCTGATTATCTCGCCTGAATCGGTCTCCACGCCCGTGGCCCTTCCGCCCTCCACCAGGATGCGGGCCACCGGTGCGGAGTATCGCACCTCTCCCCCCATCCTGCACAGGGCATCGAGGTAGTCCTGGGGGATGGCGCCCATGCCGCCGAGGGGATAGGAGAGGTTGCGTTCGCGGACCTGTCCGGCGAAATTCATTATGAACTCGCCGGTTGAGGCCTGCTTGGGCGAGATCACCAGGTACATGCCGATGAAACCGGAGACCAGCAGCATGAACTGGGGGTCCTGGGTGAACCGGGTCAGGTAATCCGAGAGGGGGTATCCGTCCAGCTCTTCCATCTCCTCGGGGGTGCGCGGCCTCATCACGTCGCGGAAGAACTCTCTGGCCCCCTCGCGGTTCTCGGGCAGCACGCCCAGCTCGTCGAAGACGCGCTCCAGCTCGGCCTGATTGTCGATGTCCTGGGTGAGGTCGGAGGACCTGCCGCCCACCATGATGCGGATGGCCGGCTCCATCACCCGGAAGCGCAGATCCCCGCCCACAAGGCGGCTGATCTCCCCCAGGGGTCCCTTCTCCCCCCGGGCCACCCAGTGGACGCCGGTGTCGTAGCGGAAGCCGTCCCTTTCGAAGGTGGCGGACTTGCCCCCCGGAAAGCTATTGCGTTCCAGCACCAGCACCTCCGCTCCCTCCTTCGCAAGAAGGGCGGCCACTCCGGCCCCGCCTATGCCCGTCCCGATGACCAAAACTCTCTTGCCCTTCAGATCCATGCCGGGTGGATACCTCCTCGTCCTCGCTCCGTCGCTCCCCCTCCCGATGCCGGGCAGCGCCTCTTTCCCCGATGATGCCGGTCCGCTGCCGCCGGCGCCAACACATTATAGCAATCTATAGCAATCCCTTAGGTCGGAGATGTCCGGCGGGAGGGCGGCGCTTCGGCCGACTTCAGGTTGACGGCCGGCCCCCCCGGTTATAGAATCGGAATACGTTCTGCGCCGTCAGGGTGGCGGGCGATATTTTTTTAGACGGGGAGATGGGTCATGGAGCCGGAGGACAGAGGATATCGCGAGGAGAAGGAGGACGACATCGTCCTTACCAGCGAGGGCTACGAGAAGCTGGCCCAGGAGCTCGAGTACCTGAAGAACGTAAAACGCTGGGAGGTGGCCAGGCGCATCGAGCAGGCGCGGGCGCACGGCGACATCATGGAGAACTCGGAATACGATGACGCCAAGCACGAGCAGGCCTTCGTGGCCGGGCGCATCCTGGAGATCGAGCGCATACTGGAGAACGCCCGCATAATCCGCGAGGAAGACTTCCGCAGCGGCGTGGTCACCCTGGGCACCACGGTGGTGCTGAAGGACCTGGAGAGAGACGACGAATTGAGTTACCGTGTGGTCAGTTCGGCGGAGGCCCGCGGCAACCGCACCTGCATCTCCGATCAGAGCCCGGTGGGCAAGGCCATCCTGGGCCACGGCGAGGGGGATGTGGTCGAAGTGAACACCCCCGCAGGACTCCTGCGCTACGAGATTGTCAGGATAGAGAGATAAGCGAGGTCCGGTGGTCTCCGACTCCGACAGCAGCGCGCCCCACCGCGGCGAGGAGGAACTCAACCAACTGATGCTCCGGCGCAGGGAGAAGCTTAAGTTGTGGCGCTCCCGCGGCATCGAGCCCTATGCCCTCGAATGGCCCCGCAGCCACAACAACGCTGACCTGCATTCGAGATATAGGGATCTGGCGGCGGGGGAGGAGAGTGGAGACCGCGTCAGCGTGGCGGGCAGACTGATGGCCCTGCGGCGACACGGAGGCGCCTCCTTCGCCGATCTGCAGGATGCCACGGGAAAGATACAACTCCACCTCTCGGTAGACTGCCTGGGACGAGAAGACTACGACCGCTTCCTGGACTTGGACGCGGGGGACTGGGTGGGCGCCGCCGGAGAGGTGTTTCGCTCCCGCCGGGGGGAGCTGACCGTGCGGGTGGATGAATACGGCCTTCTGAGCAAGTCCCTGCGCCCCCTCCCGGAGAAGTGGCACGGGCTGCGGGATCCCGAGACACGGTACCGACAGCGCTACGTGGACCTCATCGTCAATCCGGAGGTGCGGGAGAGGATGCTGCTGCGCTCGCGCACCGTGCGGGCCCTGCGGGGGTTCCTGGACAGCCACGGATTCCTGGAGGTGGAAACGCCCATGCTCCACCCCATCCCCGGGGGCGCCGCAGCCCGCCCCTTCATAACCCACCACAACGCCCTGGACATGGACCTCTATCTGCGCATCGCCCCCGAGCTCTATCTCAAAAGATGCCTGGTGGGCGGCCTGGAAAAGGTGTATGAGCTCAACCGGAATTTCCGAAATGAGGGGATCTCCTACAAGCACAACCCCGAGTTCACCATGCTCGAGTTCTACTGGGCCTTCGTCGATTATCTCCGCCTGATGGACTTTCTGGAGGAGATGCTGGCGGAGGTGGCCCTGGAGGTCTGCGGCGGCACTGCCCTGACCTATCAGGGACGCCCCCTGGACCTGGCCCCGCCCTGGCGGAGGGTTTCCATGCTGGAGGAGGTGAGCCGGGCAGCGGGGAAGCGGGTGGAGCTGGATGCAGACCCGGAGGAGCTGCGCCGGTTGGCTGAGGCGCACAACATCCCTCTGGAGCCCTCCTGGGGGGCGGGGAGGATCATCACCGAGCTGTTCGAGAAGCTGGTGGAAGGGGAGCTGTGGGAACCGACCATCGTAATGGATTATCCCCTGGAGGTATCCCCTCTGGCCCGCCGCCACCGAAACGACCCCCGCCTGACCGAGCGCTTCGAGCTCATCGTGGCCGGCCGGGAGCTGGCCAACGCTTTTTCCGAGCTCATAGACCCCTTGGACCAGCGAGCCCGCTTCGAGGAACAGGCGGAACGACTGGCCGGGGGGGATCCGGAGGCCCACCGGGTGGACCACGACTACCTGCGGGCGCTGGAATACGGCATGCCGCCCGCGGGCGGATTGGGGCTGGGGGTGGACCGTTTGGTCATGCTCTTCGCCGACGCCCATTCCATACGGGACGTCATCCTCTTCCCCCATCTCCGCCCCGAATCGCCCTGACCCCCTCGCCCGCCGCAAGGGATACCGCACCGGACTACGCTGCCTCGGGCGCCGCATGAACGCTGGTAGCGGCGCAGGCCGCCGCTGATTAAACGGGGAAAGAGCGGGAATAACCCATAGTGGAAGCCTGGCGGTGCGGGACCCGTGCGGTCAGGGCCGCCAAAAGGAGACGCCGTACCCTGCCGATAATGTTCTTTGGAGAGCGGAAAAGCGGCAATCTAGGTGGCGGGCCGGTGATATAATCTCCATGAGTACGTCGAACCGGAGGTAGAGGAAGTTGTTTCAGAGGTTTTCCGACCGAGCCAGAAGGGTGGTGGTCCTGGCCCAGGAAGAGGCCAGGATGCTCAACCACAATTACATAGGCACCGAACACCTGCTTCTGGGGTTGATCCAGGAGGGCGAGGGCGTGGCCGCCAAGGCCCTGGAGTCTCTGGGCATCAGCCTGGAGGCGGTGCGCGAGCAGGTGGAGGAGATAATCGGACGGGGCTCCTCGCCCCCTACCGGCCACATACCCTTCACGCCGCGGGCCAAGAAGGTGCTGGAACTCTCCCTGCGCGAGGCGCTGCAGCTGGGCCACAACTACATAGGGACCGAGCATATCCTGCTGGGTCTCATCCGCGAGGGCGAGGGGGTCGCGGCCCAGGTACTGATGAAGTTGGGGGCCGACCTCGAGAGGGTCCGCAACACCGTGGTGCAGCTGCTCACGGGGGTGGCGGGGTCCTCCAAGGAGGCGTCCGCATCGGCCGAGGCGTCCCCGCCCGGCAACCTGGTGCTCGACCAGTTCGGCCGCAACCTCACCCAGCTGGCTGCCCAGAACAAGCTGGACCCGGTCATCGGGCGGGAGAAGGAGATCGAGAGGGTCATGCAGGTGCTCTCCCGCCGCACCAAGAACAACCCCGTGCTCATCGGGGAGCCCGGAGTGGGCAAGACCGCTGTGGTGGAGGGGCTGGCCCAGCTGATAGTATCCAACCAGGTTCCCGAGCTGCTCAAGGGAAAGCAGGTATACACCTTGGACCTGGGGGCCCTGGTGGCGGGCTCCCGCTACCGCGGCGACTTCGAGGAGCGGCTGAAGAAGGTGGTCAAGGAGATACGCAGCCGCGGCGACATCATCCTCTTCATCGACGAGCTGCACAACCTGGTGGGCGCGGGCGCGGCGGAGGGGGCCATCGACGCGGCCTCCATACTCAAGCCGGCTCTGGCCCGCGGCGAGCTGCAGACGGTGGGGGCCACCACCCTGGACGAGTACCGTAAGCACCTGGAGAAGGACGCCGCCCTGGAGCGGCGCTTCCAGCCCATCATGGTGGAGGAACCCACGGTGGCCCACACCATCGAGATACTCAAGGGGCTGCGCGACCGCTACGAGGCCCATCACCGGGTCACCATCACCGACGGGGCCCTGGTGGCGGCGGCCAATCTGGCATCCCGCTACATAACCGACCGCTTCCTGCCCGACAAGGCCATCGACCTGATCGACGAGGCCGCCTCCCGCCTGCGCATCCGGGCCATGACCGCTCCTCCCGATTTCCGGGAGCTGGAGGAGAAGCTGCAGAAGGTCCGACAGGAGAAGCAGGCGGCCATCGCCAACCAGGAGTTCGAGAAGGCGGCGGCGCTGCGGGACAAGGAGCGGTCCATCATCGAGGAGATCGCCGAGAGGGAGAAGGATTGGAAGCTGCCCAACGGCTCCCATCAGATCCAGGTAACCGAGGACCACATCGCCGAGATCCTCTCCTCCTGGACGGGCATACCCGTCTATCAGCTCACCGAGGAGGAGAGCGCCAAGCTGCTGCGCATGGAGGAAGCCCTGCATCAGCGGGTGGTGGGGCAGGACGAGGCGGTCAGCGCTGTCTCCCGAGCCATACGCCGCACCCGCTCCGGCCTGAAGGACCCCAAGCGCCCCAGCGGCTCCTTCATCTTCCTGGGGCCCTCGGGAGTGGGCAAGACCGAGCTGGCGCGCACCCTGGCCGAGTTCCTCTTCGGCGACGAGTCGGCCCTGATCCAGATAGATATGTCCGAATACATGGAGAAGCACTCGGTCAGCCGTCTGGTGGGATCGCCGCCCGGTTACGTGGGATACGAGGAAGGCGGCCAGCTCACCGAGGCGGTGCGCCGAAAGCCCTTCTCGGTCATCCTGCTTGATGAGATAGAGAAGGCCCACCCCGACGCTTTCAACATGCTCCTGCAGATACTGGAGGACGGCCGCCTCACCGATTCCCAGGGGCACACGGTGGACTTCCGCAACACCGTGATCATCATGACCTCCAACCTGGGGGCGCGGGACATCGGCAAGGCCACCGCCCTGGGCTTCACCACCCAGACGGACGGGGGCATCGATTACGACAAGATGAAGGAGAGGGTGCTATCTGAGCTGAAGCGCACCTTCCGCCCCGAACTCCTCAACCGCATCGATGAGATTATAGTCTTCCACGAGCTCACCCACGAGGAGATACTGCAGATAGTGGACATGCTGATGCGGAGGGTCATAGAGCAGATGCGCTCCCAGGATGTGGACCTGGTCCTCTCGGACGAGGCCAGGGAGCTGCTGGCCAAAGAAGGGTTCGATCCCGTGTTCGGGGCGAGGCCGCTGCGCCGCGCCATACAGCGTCTGGTGGAGGACCCCCTATCCGAGAAGATACTCTCCAAACAGATCGTCCCCGGCGAGGTCATCCGCATCACCGTGGACGCGGAAGGCGGCATCGCCTTCGAGAAGGTTGAGGTCCCGGAGAGCGGAGCCGAGATGGTGCCGGTGCCCTGACCGGCTCCGGCAGGGGACGGATATAGCCCCTCGCAACGGGAATATCCGTCCCTCGACGGCGAGCATCAAGAACGATGGCGGTTTATGCCGACCGCTGGGGTATAATCTTGCACATCCCGCTTATATCCTGGGAGGGACGCGGATGATAGAGAAACTCAAGGCGGACATACAGGCGGTGCGGGACCGCGACCCCGCGGCCCGCGGCCTGCTGGAGATACTGCTGGCCTACCCGGGGCTGCATTCCCTGTGGATACACCGGATAACGCATGTCCTATGGAATATGCGCGTGCCCCTCCTCCCCCGCCTCATCTC
Organism: Candidatus Geothermincola secundus; assembly: GCA_015711755.1. Lineage (GTDB taxonomy): Bacteria > Actinomycetota > Geothermincolia > Geothermincolales > Geothermincolaceae > Geothermincola_A > Geothermincola_A secundus. Next base: position 7,820 of record JACVIY010000071.1, read on the forward strand.
CCATCTCAACCGCTTCCTCACCGGCATAGAGATACACCCCGGGGCCCGCATCGCCGGCGGCGTCTTCATCGACCACGGCATGGGGGTGGTCATCGGGGAGACCGCGGAGATAGGGGAGAACGTCACTCTCTATCAAGGAGTGACTTTAGGGGGGACCGGCAAGGAGAAGGGCAAGCGCCACCCCACCATCGGGCGCAACGTGGTCATCGCTGCAGGGGCCAAGGTGCTGGGGCCCATCCGGGTGGGCGACAATGCCCGGGTGGGGGCGGGGGCGGTGGTCATCCGCGACGTACCCCCCGACTGCACGGTGGTGGGAATCCCCGGCAAGGTGGTGGCGCGCGGAGGTCGGAGGGTCATCGACCTGCACCACGAGGACATCCCTGACCCCGTCCAGGAAGCACTGGAGTCTCTGGAGGGCCGCCTTAACCGCCTGGAGCGCTATCTCATCGAGACCCAAGAGGAACTGGAGAGGACCCGCGATGAGCTCGAGCGCACGGAGGCGGAGCTGCGCAGGGCCGAGGAGGAACTGGCCCATACGGAAATCGAGCTGAAGAGGGCCGAAGAGGAGCTTGCCCGCTTGGAGATGGCTCCGCCGGTCCCGGACGAGGAGGGCTGAACCCCCTTGCTGCGCGTTCACAACACCATGAGCGGTCGCAAGGAGGAGCTGCGGACCCGCCGCGAGGGCGAGGTGGGCATGTACGTATGCGGCCCCACCGTCTATAACTTCATCCACGTGGGCAACGGGCGGGCCTACCTGGTCTTCGACATCATCAAGCGCTACCTGCGCTATAAGGGCTACCGGGTGCTGCACGTGCAGAACTTCACCGACGTGGACGACAAGATCATCGGGCGGGCGGCCGAGGAGGGGATCTCTCCGGAGGAAGTGGCCCGCCGCTACGAGGAGGCCTTCCGGGAGGACATGCGGAGACTGCGCGTGCTCCCTCCCGACGTGACCCCGCGGGCCACCGAGTACGTGGAGAAGATGGTGCGGGTCATCGAGGCTCTGGTGGAGAAAGGCCATGCCTATGAGGCGGAAGGAGACGTTTACTTCTCGGTCACATCCTTCCCCGGCTACGGGAAGCTGTCCGGGCGGAACCTGGAGGACATGCGGGCGGGGGAGCGGGTGGAGGTGGACCCGCGCAAGCGCCACCCCCTGGACTTCGCCCTCTGGAAACGGGCCAAGCCGGGCGAGCCGGCATGGGATTCTCCGTGGGGCCCCGGCCGCCCGGGGTGGCACATCGAATGCTCCACCATGTCCCTGGAGCACCTGGGGATGGGCTTCGACATCCATGGGGGCGGTCAGGACCTCATCTTTCCCCACCACGAGAACGAGATCGCCCAGAGCGAGGCCTATACGGGGGAGGAGCCCTTCGTGCGCTACTGGCTGCACAACGGCTTCGTGAACATATCCGAGGAGAAGATGTCCAAGTCGCTGGGGAACATCGTGCTGGTACGGGACATCCTGGAGAGATACGACCCTGACGTGCTGCGCATGCTGGTGCTGCAGACCCACTACCGCAGCCCCATCGATTTCGGTCCCCAGGCGCTGGAGGAGGCCAAGCGCGCCTACGGGAGGTTGGAGGACTGCCTTTTTGCCCTATCGGAATACCTGCAGCAGAAAGAGCAGGTGACGTCCCCCGCGCGCACCCAGCGCGAGGTCGAGCTGACCGGCTTCTTCATGGAGGCGGAGGAGCGTTTCGAGGAGGCCATGGACGATGATTTCAACACCGCCAGGGCTCTGGGGGTGATCTTCGAGCTGGTCAAAGCGCTCAACACCTACCTGGACGAGCAGGCGGTGATGGCCACTCCGGCCGGGAAGATCATCGCCGGGCAGGGCCGTGACTTGTTGCTGAAACTGTGCCAGGTCCTCGGGCTCTTCTCGCCGCTGCAGGAGGAGGAGGAAGATCTCTACGGCTGCGGCGGGGATGAGGAGCTCCGCCGGGAGAAGAAGGCGGCGGGGGATGAGGCCTCTGCGGAGAGCAGGCTGCCGGCCCCCCAGTCCCTGATAGAGCTGCTGATCGAGCTGCGCGCCCGCGCCCGCGCCGCCAAGGACTGGGAGACCGCCGACCTCATCCGCTCCCGCCTGGAACAGCTGGGCATAAAGCTGGAGGACCGCCGGGAGGGCGGGACCCGCTGGAAGCCCGCATAGCCGGTTCCCGCACGGCGCCTCAAGGCGCGGTCAGCCTTCGAGGCCGCAAGTGACCAGCGCCTCCTTCACGCTCCCGACGCGCGAGAGACGGAGCCCGGGAGGGGAGGCGGGGGCCTCGCATGAGGCCGGCAGCATGGCCTCCCGGAACCCCAGGCGTCCCGCCTCGCGCAGCCGCACCTCCCCCTGGCTTACCGGGCGGACCTCCCCCGCCAGGCCCACTTCCCCGAACACGGCCATCCCTTCGGGCAGCGGCCGGTCCAGCAGGGAGGAGGCCACCGCCAGGCATACGCCCAGGTCGCAGGCGGGCTCGGCCACGCTCAATCCGCCTGCGGTCCCCGCGAAGACGTCGTGGTCGGAGAAACGCAGGCCGGCGCGCTTCTCCAGCACCGCCAGGTCCAGGGTGAAGCGGCGCTGATCCAGCCCGGCGGCTACCCGCTTAGGGACCGGAAGGGTGGAGGGGGTCACCAGCGCCTGCACCTCCACCAGGAGCGGCCTCCTCCCCTCCATGGTGATCACCGGCACCGAGCCAGGGATTCCTTCGCCCCTCAGGCGGGAGAAGAGCAGGGAGGGGTCCTCCACCTCGCGCAGCCCCCCGTCCCCCATCTCGAAGACCCCCACCTCCGCGACCGAGCCGAAACGGTTCTTGGCGGCCCTCAGCACCCGCAGGGAATCGTACCTCTCCCCCTCGAAGTAAAGAACCGTGTCCACCATGTGCTCGAGCACCCGCGGTCCGGCGAGCGCCCCGTCCTTGGTGACGTGGCCCACCAGAAAGGTGGTGATGGCGCTCTCCTTGGCCAGCGCCTGCAGGCGGGCCGCACAGTCCCGCACCTGGCTGACCCCGCCGGGAGCCGAGGACATCTCCGGGTTGTAGACCGTCTGGATGGAGTCGACGATCAGCACGTACGGTTTGACCTCTTTCACCGCCTCGCATACATCCTCGATGTCGGTGGCGCAGAGGAGAAAGAGGCGGGGCGAGAGGGCGTGAAGGCGGGAGGCGCGCATGCGCACCTGCTCCGGCGACTCCTCCCCGCTGACCAGCAGCACCCGCCCTCCCTTTTCCGCCAGCTGATGGGCCGCCTGCAGCAAGAGGGTGGACTTGCCGATTCCGGGCTCACCCCCCACCAGTATCACCGAGCCGCGCACCAGGCCGCCGCCCAGGACGCGGTCCAGTTCGCCTATGCCGGTCTGAGCCCGCTCCTCCGCCTCTGAGGCGACCCGACAGAGCGGAAGGGGGCGGGGCGGCGCTACGGACAAGCGGACTTTTGAAGCGTCGGAATTGGCCGGCACCCGTTCCTCCAGCATGGTCCCGTATTCGCCACATTCCGGGCAGCGGCCCAGCCACTTCACCGAGGAAGAGCCGCAGCCGGTGCAGACGAAAACGCTCTTCGCCTTCAAGCGACCTCCTTATGCCGCGATGCCGTCGGGAAGCCCCGCCGATCTTCCTCCCCGACCGCTCTGGGGAGCCAACGCCCCCCGCACGCCCGGATCGGATTATACCGGCGGGCGGCGACAGAAGGCACCGCTCTGCCGAACCCGTGCCCCCGGGCGCGGCCGGCGCTCTCACGTATGCTACAATACGCCTGCGATGGAAGATATCAGGGTAAGGTTCGCCCCGTCCCCCACCGGCGAGCTCCACTTGGGATCGGCACGCACCGCCCTCTTTAACTGGCTCTATGCCCGGCATATGGGAGGGCGCATGGTCCTGCGCATCGAGGACACCGACCCTCAGCGCTCCTCCCCCGAGCTCGAGAGAGGCATCCTCGAGGACCTGCGCTGGCTGGGCCTGGATTGGGACGAGGGGCCGGACGTGGGCGGTCCCTATGGCCCCTACCGGCAGAGCGAGCGCCGCGAACTCTATGTGAAGGAGGCGCGCCGCCTGGCGGAGATGGGGATGGTCTATTTCTGCTACTGCACACAGGAAGAGCTGGAGGCCAAAAAGGAGAGAGCGCTCGCCCAGGGCCGCATGCCGCTTTACGACGGGACCTGTAGGGAACTCGGCAGGGAGGAGAGGGAGCGGCTCAAGGCCCAGGGCCGGAGGCCCGCCCTGCGTTTCCGGGTGCCGTCGGGCGCCGTGGACTTCACCGATCTTCTGCACGGCAGGCTGAGCTTCTCCTCGGATGTCCTCGGCGACTTCGTCATCCTCCGCTCCGACGGCAGCGCCGGCTTCAACTTCTCGGTGGTGGTGGACGACGCGTCCATGGGCATAACCCATGTAATCCGGGGAGAGGACCATCTTACCAACACCGCCCGCCACGTCCTCCTCTACCGCGCCCTGGGATACCGCGTTCCCGTTTTCGCCCACCACTCTTTGCTGCTGGGGCCGGACGGCGCCAAACTGTCCAAGCGGCATGGAGCATCTTCAATAAAGCGGTTCAGAGAAGCGGGCTATTTGCCGGAGGCGCTGATCAACTACCTCGCCCTCCTCTCCTGGTCGCCCGATGTCGAGGGCAGGGAAGTGCTCTCTCCCGTGGAGCTGATCGGCGAGTTCCGCCTGGAGAAGCTGTCGCGCTCCCCCGCCATCTTCGACCCCCACAAGCTCGACTGGCTTAACGGTCAGCACATCAGGCGGATGGAGCCCGCTCGGCTGGCGCAGAGAGCCGCCCCCTTCGCCCCCGCCTTGGCGTCGCACCCCTTGTTCGCCGACATGGTGCTTTCGGTGCGCGACAACCTGCGCGCGCTCGCGGAACTCCCCGTATACCTGGAGGCCTACTCCGCCCCGGCCCCGCTTGACGCCGAAGGGGCGGCTGTCCTCAACAACCCCGACTCTCTGGAGGTGTTGGAGTGGGCAAAAGAAGCGCTGACGGAGTTGGAGGGGCTGGACCTCGAAGGAGCGCGGCATCTGCTGGCTGAACTGACCGACCGCTTCAAACGGCGGGGGCTCAAGGCGGGCGAGATACTCATGCCCCTGCGTTTGGCTCTCACCGGACGCCGCTCCGGCCCCCCTCTCCCCTTCCTGCTGGAGATATTGGGGCCTCAGGAGTGCCTCCGCCGCCTGAAGGCATCCCTGGACAGCGCTCGCCGCGCGTGAGCCCATCTGGAGGAAAAGGAGCGTGGGACGAGTGCCGCGCTCCTGTAAGTATGACGGCTCAATAGTGGATCTCCATGGCTCGGGGCGGGCATACCCGCACGCACAGCTCGCAGGCCACACAGGCCTCATCGTCGAAGACCACTTCCATGGTCTCCCGGTCTATCCGCAGAGCCTGAGTCGGGCATATGCCGGTGCAGGCCCCGCAGTGAGTGCAGCGCTCCTCGTTGCGCCGAACATCCTGGGAGAGCG
>JACVIY010000072.1 GCA_015711755.1 Candidatus Geothermincola secundus
CTCAAGCCGACAGCCGTATGCGTATTATAACCCCGCATCCCATGGGGGTCAGCCCGCGTACTCGAAACGCCGAGGGACGGAGGAGAAAACGTGAAATGCGAGGGGCCGAACCCGCTTAAAGGAGGCGGCGGAGGTGGCGTTCCGCCCTCTCCAGATCCTTCCTGAGCTCCTGAAGCTCGTCGAGCTGCTTCCGGAGCAGCTCCCTGGACCTGCCCGACGCTTCTCCGGGGCGGCTGAAGGGACTTCCCACCAGCCCCCTGCAGCAGAAATCGGCCAATGTCCTAACCATCCTCTCGGCGTACCCGGGAGGGGCCTCCCCCCGCGACTCCGTTATCAGCCAGTGGTAGATGAGGCTGGACATCAGCCCGATCATGCCGTAGGCCACGACCTCGGGGTCGCGAACGGAGAAATCGCCCCGCCGCACCCCCTCCTCGATGACCGACCGGAAGTCGCGTATCAGCGGCTGGTAGAACTCGTCGTACTTGCCGGGGTCCTGCATCTCGATGAGGGCGGTTTCGCGGAAGATGACCAGATAGAGGCCCGCCTCCTCTCTGCAAAAACTGAAGATGACCGGCACGGCCCGCCGCACTCTCTCCTCGGGATCGTCGATTTTCCCCACGCTCTCAGCGAGAGCGCGGCGCAGGCGGCGCACCCCGTCCCTGACCACCTCGCGGAAAAGCTCCTCCTTGCCCCGGAAATAAAGATAAAAGGTGCCCTTGCCCACTCCCGCCTCGGCGGTGATGTCGGCTATGGTGGAATCACGGTAGCCGCGGCGTGAGAACACCTCGCGCGCCGCCTCCAGCAGCCGTTGCTTCTTTCTCCCGTCCCCGCGGCTCAACCCCTATCCCTCCGCCCGAGGCGCCCCGTGCCATGGATTGCCGCGATCATCCGCGCCATCAACCCCGCTCCAACGCCCATGATCGATCAGGAAATCCCTCCCTTAAGGCGCAAGGGCATCCTCGGTTATGTCCCGCTGTTGAAGATGCCCCCGCTCCTGGTTGTAGGTGACGGCCCTTCCGAAGCCGCTCCCGTCTGCCGTTTTCCTCCCTGCGGACCTTCGACGCGCCTCAGCCCCCCGTGCCGAGTCTCCCTGCATCGGCATCAATGGCGTCCCCCCATCGGGTTCAGCAACTGACCGCGCGTTCAGGTCGCATTTTATTACAAGCGCCGGAACGGGTCAAGTTCCGTTATAAAGCGATTTTTCTCTTACTGAACGGCTGGTCACTAAATGCGACCGAATCATCCTCGGCTTCCACCGCCGGATAGGCGGGGAAGGGGATGATGGCGGGAGCGGCCGCGGGCGCGTCCCAACCGGTCTCGCTGCGGAAGACCACCTCGGCAGCGGGGACGAAGGCAAGGCCCGGCTCGCCCTGCACCTGCACCAGCACCTCGCCCTCCTCCGGACAGGCCATGGGGATCGATATGATCAAAAGGCCTCTCGACTCTATCTTCCTGACCTCGCGCCGGCTCAACAGGCAGGTCCCGTGCATGGTCTCCCCGTCAAGGGATATGGCTCGAGCGTGCAAGCATCTCCTGTTTGGATCCTGAGGCGGCGGCAGGGCAGACAGGCGCAGGCTTATACGCATAAGATGGCGACCGGCGGGCAGCCGAAGGATCTCGCTGCACCAGGCACCCCCCAGCTCGCGGAAGCCCATATCCCATTGCCGAACCAGGGGTTTCGTCGCCCCTCCATCAGCCGCGCGCTCGAAGACGAAGGGTATCCAGTCGCCCTTGCGCATGGTGTCAACCGCCTCTTTCACCGACTCCTCCAGCCTGCGCCGTCGGGCGAATCCGTGGCGCGAGAAAAGGGCCGTCCAGAAGTCCTGCGTGGCGATGGTGACGTGACCGTGCAGGGGATACCCGTAAAGATCCCTCTGCAGGGAGCGGAAGGGGGTGAGGTCCACCATGGGCTCGAAGAAGGGGATGGGGCGCATGTCGGGGAGCAGGGCGTGGCCGGGGCCGAAGGCGGTGGCGCCGAGGGCGGGGATGGTGGCCAGCACCCACCTCTTGGTGAGGCGACGTATCTCCTCAAGGGTCCTGTCCAGCTCGGGGGGAGGGATGTGCTCCAGCGTTTCCATCAATATAAGCGCGTCGAAAAGCGAATCGGGGAAGGGGAGGTCCTGGCAGCGTCCAACCCTCAGCCAGGGCCGCACTTCATCAGGCGCGGTGTTCACGGCGTATTCGCTCAGATCGGCGCCCCAGGCATCCACCCCCTGGCGGCGCAGCGCCCGCACCAGGAATCCCTTGGCGCAGCCCACGTCCAGGGCCGACCGAGCTCCCAGAAGATCCCGCACCTGCACCGCCAGCTGGCGGAAATCGTCCACATCGACGTACTCGCCGCCGTAGCCGCTGTACTCCCAGGGGTCCTTGGGCGCGTCGAAGTAGAAGCCGCCGTAGAAGTCGGGGCTCTGCAGCCGTCGGTAGACCAGGCCCGGAGTCATGTCGCGGACCCGGTGCACCAGGGGGTTGGTGCGATATAGACGGCGCAGGGTTCCCTTTTTCCTCTCCAGATGATAGCGGGCCACGCAGAGGGAGTGCCACAGGCGCGTTTCGCCCATCAGCCGCCTGGCCGCGCTCTTGATCGCCGACACGGCCCTACTCCCACCTTTCCGACGAACGGCGCCGCAGCCTCGCGTAGTGCAGGTAACCGTGCATGGCCAGGGCGCAGAGAGACAGGTCGGGGAACACCGGCACCCCTATGTCCTCCATGCTTCGGTCGAACTGCTCGAAGAAGCGCCGGTCGCCGAACACCCAGGAGACCGCCGCCTTGCCCCATCTCCTCAGAGTCTCCCCCAGGGCCGCGAAGGGATAATCGCGCACCATGCGGGAGGCGAAGGGAAGCAAGAGGAGCCCGTCCACTCCCTCATCCGCCAGCACTATCTCCACGCTGCGCTCCAGTGCGGCCAGCCCCCGCTTCTCCACCGCCGGCCATATGTCCACCGGGTTCGCCGGCCCCATCCATTCGGGGAATACCTCCTCCTGCAGCCGCTTCAGGGTGGAGGGGGTCAGGTCAGCGAGACGCAGCCCCAGATCCTGAAGAAGGTCCGAGAGCACCACCCCGCCTCCTCCGGTCACCGTGATCACCGCCACCCGATTCCCTTCGGGCGTGGAGAGGCGGAAGGGCTCGGGGTGCATGGCGAAAGCCCTTCCGAGGGCCATCAGTTCACCGAAATCCTTCACCCGCAGGGCACCCGCCTGACGCAGCGCCCCTCCGGCCACGCCGTCATCCCCGGCGATGCTGCCGGTATGGGAAGCGGCGGCCCGCTTGGACTGCTCGCTCCTGCCTGCTTTGAGGACTACCACCGGCATGCGCTCCGTCGCTTCCCGCACCGCCCGGAGGAACTCTCGACCGCGCGACACCGACTCCAGGTAGAGCACCACCGCCCGGGTCGAACGGTCCCCGGTCAAGTAGCGGAGCACATCGGTCTCGTCCACATCGGCCTTGTTGCCGATTGCGCATGCTTTGCTCACCTTGAAATAGCCGGTCAGGAGGTACTGGATCATGAAGCCCGCCGCCATCATCCCGCTCTGGGCCACGATGGCCAAGTTGCCTTGGGCCACCCGCATATTCATGCCCGGCAGCCGCATGAAGGGGGTGAAGAGCGGGGGGTCGGAGTTGACCAGGCCGGTGCAGTTGGGCCCCCAGAGGCGCATGCCGGCCCGGCGCGCCGTACCCGCGATCTCCTCCTGTAGTGCGGCCCCCCTCTCACCAACCTCGGCGAATCCCCCCGATTCCACCAGCACCGCTCTGACTCCCTTGTCCGCGCAGTCGCGCACCACCCCGGGCACCCGCTCCGCGGGCACGAAGACCACGGCGAGGTCGGGAGCCTCGGGGAGTTCGCGCACGGAGGGAAAGCAGGGGACCCCCAGCACCTCCCGCCTCCCCGGGTTCACCGGCCACACCTTCCCCTCGAACCCCTCCAGCAGATTGGCGATGATGGCATAACCCCCCTTGGACCGATCGGGCGTGGCGCCCACCACCGCCACGCTGCGGGGGCGGAAGAAGAAGTCCAGCGGGTCGAGCGGAGCGTCATCCTTCATCCTTCACCCTTCACCTCACCTCCGCGGCCCTTCCTTCCGCGGCTTCAAGGCCACGAACACCAGGTTCTGGGCCCACGGTCGGAAAAGCCTCCCGGCGTACATGGAGGCCCGGACCAGGGGGCGGCAGGCGGGGCGGTTGCAGCGGAAGGGAAGCAGGTCGATCCAGGGCCCGCGGCGGAAGTAGTTGAAGAGCCACTCCAGGTAGATGCCCTCTCGATGCACCACCTCGAGCCCCTCTTCCTCGAGCATGGCGACGATGTCCCGGTAGGTCATCTCGCTGATGTGCTCGGGGTTGACGGGGTCCATCGATTTGTTGAGCACGTTCATGAGGCGGCGGAGGTTGGGGGTGCTCATGATGAGCACGCCTCCCGGCCTGAGAACACGCAGCCACTCCCGCAGGCCCTCGCGGGGATCGGGCAGGTGCTCGATTATCTCCCCGGCGAACACCGCGTCGAACTCCCCGTCGCCGAAGGGGAGGTCCGCCGCGTCCCCGACCACCCAACGGTAATCGGGCGCCTCCTCGGACATCTTGCGCATGGCCGCCTCGTCCAGGTCGCAGCAGGTCACCCGGAAGGGCCAGTCGGTGCGGCAGCAGCGGATGAGGCTGTACCCGGAGCCGACGTCCAGCACCTCCGAGCCCGGCGGGATGTAGCGCCGGAAGAGCCGGCGGAAGACCCGCAGGCGGTGCCGGTGGAACTCGTCCAGGACCAGGTTGGCGGTGCTGTAGGCGGTCTCCTGATGCTCCTCTCGGGAATAGTAGTCGGAGAGCAGCGAGGTGTCCCGCACGTAGATGAGCATGCGCAGCGTCTCCTCCCTGCCCGCTCCCCGCAGCACCAGGTCCAGGTCCTGCTGGGGATGCAGGGGGTATTCGGGATTGACCCAGCTATCGCGCAGAGGCAGCGGCCCCCCGGAGGCGTCTTTCGCCTCCAAAGCGAGGTTCCTGTCATCGACATGGAGATCGAGCGCGAGGGTCAGCGGGCCCTCCGACCCCGCGAGCTCGAAGACCCAGTAGCCCAGGTGTTTCTGGGGATGGCGGTGGTCATCGCGCGCGTATATGTCGGCGGTGAGGGTGCCGTCGGGGTCATCCAGGAGCTCTCTTTCCACCTCCAAAAGGAAATCCTGCCGTCCCCCCTCGACGGTGAGGGCCTGGCGGCTCGTTCTCATCGGGGCCATGCGCTACCTTCCCTCGCCTCAATACCGTCCGCCGCTGCCGTTCTTACTCAATGTAATATCTTCAACTTGTCATAGGTTTTTCCTTCTCCGTAACGCGGCGCCGGCATCGGGCTTAGACGGGAGCGTCTCGGAGCGGCACCGCCCATCGAGGGCCGGAGCCAAAGCGGGCGGAAAGACTTGATCCGTTCAGCCCTTGACGGTCGCGGAATGAAGTTCCCTTACTTCAACCCGGGGCCAGCGTGCGGAATGTCGGCAGGATCCGGGGTGTCAGCCGGAGGACAGTTCGGTTCTCAGCGGCGCAGGGAGTAAATCCAGGCCCATCCTTCAGGGCGTTCCGGGGTGTAGGGAGTGGACGCGTGGAAATAGCGGACCTGCTCGAAATCCCCCGCATATTCCTCGGGGATGCCCGCCAGGCGGAAAGCGTCCCGCGGGTCAGGCGTGGCCGAGATGATCAGAAGATAGTCGACGCCCCGGGCCCGCATCTGCTCCGGCGCCCGAGCGGGGTCGACGTCCGAGGGGTCGAAGAACTGCCACTCCCCAAGGAACAGGGCGTCCCTTCCCAGGTAGAAGGAGACCATCGGACCGGCGTTGCTAACCAGGAGGGCATCTTCAGGGAGGTTGCCCCCGGCCCAGATGGCCGCCTCCCGCACCGCCGGCCCGGCCACATCTCCTTCCAGCCTGAGCACGTAATGCTCTTGAACGTCCCGGGCCACGGGGAAGGAGCCCGCCTCCACCGCGCAGGCGGTGATGAGGGTGATCGCCGCCAGAGCCGCTTTGACCGGTAACCGGGCGTCGAGGCGGCGCGCCAGCAGAAGGGGCAGCGAAAGGGTGGCCCCAGCCCCCAGGCAGAGGGCGGGCACCGCCCCGACCAGGAAGCGCGCCGAGGTGAAATACCAGATGAAGTGGAAGGGGCCCAGCAGCAGGAGCCAGGGCAGGAAAAGGGCCAGCCAGCGCCTCCAACGCCGCAGCGCCGCCATGGCCACGAACCCGCCGTAGCCCGTCGCCAGCAGCCCGTAGTTGTACATCTGGTTGGTGTACCCGATGGGAGCGAAATCACTGAAAAGGAAGTAGCGCTTCAGCCGGGAAAGGGTACCCAGCGCCTCCCATTCCGGCGGATGGCCGCTTATCTCCCCTCCGTAGGCGGTGCGCAGGGGATGCCCCAACTCCACCAGGTTGCGCAGGGACCACAGGGCGAAGGGCAGCAGGAAGACGGCCAAGGCCACCGCCAACCGCCACCAGGTAAGTCCCCTGCGGCGGCCGAGCAGCAGCGCCGGTATCCCCAGCACCGCCACGGTCAACAAGCCCTCCCAGCGGGTCACCGCACTCAGTCCCCCCAGGGCCGCCCCTCCCCACAGCCATCCGATCCCCTCACCCTTCAGCCAGCGGACGGTGCAGTAAGCGGCGAGGCAGATGAGCAGTACGTACAGTCCCTCGGACATAGGCAGGGACCCCCAGGCCACCGTGAGGGGCTCCGCCGCCAGCAGGAAGGCGGCCAGCAGCCCCACGGACCTCTCCCCGAAACAGCGGCGCCCCAGGCCGTAGACCGGCAGCGCGCAGAGGGAAAAAGACCCCGCGTTCACCAGCTTGCCGGTCAGCTCCACGTCCCGCAGGAACAGCGAGAAAAAGGCGATGGACCCCGGGTAGAGCGGCAGGAACTTGGAATGAGGGACCCCCCGCAGGGAGTAGGTGAAGCGGTTGAGGATGTTGCGACCCAGCGTCAGGTAATAGTAGCTGTCATAGGTGTAGATGGCGGTGCGTGAAGCGTAGCGCCAGCGCGCCCAGAAGGCCAGGGCCACCAGTGCCGCCAGGGCCAGGCCCGTGGGGGTGAGCGTGGAGCGCAGCGGCCGCAGGGCGCTCTTAATGCGCAAGCGCCGCATTCTCCGCATGACGCACCTCCCCCACTTCCATCCAGGCGCCCCAGGCCTCTCCGAAATCTTCCCCGCCGGCCAGGGACATGCTCAACTCCAGGCGGTAGCGACCCGGCCGGGCCGGCAGCCGGAAGAGCAGGGGGAAGAGCTGGGTCTGCCCCGGCGCTATGTCACATGGGAGCAGGCAGCGCTCCTCCTCCCATCCGTCCTCCCCCTCGAGGCGGAACCGCATGGCCAGCTCCACGCCGCCTTCCTCTCGGCGATCGGGGTCATAGGCCGGCCAGTAGGCGCTCCCCGCGTTGGTCACCACCAGTAGGGAGGGGAAGAGCCCGTCCCGTTGGTCGAGCATCAGGCCCTCCAGAAGCTGCTTGTCCCCGAACTCGGCCCGCAGGGAAGCGCCGGGATCGCCCGCCGCCGGCAGGTCCTCCTCCACCCTTATCCGCCGCTTCTCCCATTCCCTGCCATCGAGGATGCCCCCCTCCACCCGCGCCCGCAGCTCCCACTCGCCGGGCGGCGGGGTCCCCCTCACCCGCAGGCCCACCGTCCAGGTCTCCCTCTCCGCCAGGAAGAAGGGGTCATGGAACCGCGCCTCCTGAAGGAAGGTCTCTCCTTCCGCATCCCGCCATTCCAGGACCAATCTATGCGGCTCTTCATCGGTACAGACGAAAGGCAGATCGTTGGGATTGGCGGCCATGATGCCCAGCTGCCAGTCACGCCCCGAGGGCAGGGCCGCGGGGCAGGCCAGCTCGGCGCCCAGCTCCCGCGGGTCCGCCGAAAGCCCCGCCCTCCTCACCCGCCACACCTGCTGCTCCCCGAAGTCCTTCACCAGCTCCAGGCGCTCCCGCATAGCGGCGAACCCCGCGGCGCAGTAATCGCGAAACTCCTCCCTGACCCAGTCCTCATGCCAGATCACATAGTCGATGCCCAAGCCCTCCAGCAGGGAGAGGGAGCGGGGAGCGGGGAAAGCCTGCATCTCGGTGACGATGCGGTCGTAGCTGAAGGGGAAGTAGCCGCTGTAGCCGTTTACCATCTTCTTCCAGTGATAGGTGTTCATGTAAACCAGCCAGGCCTCGCGCGCGATGTAGGCGACGGGGTCTTGAGGAAAGGAATCGAGCTCCCCGTTGTAATACCACAGGTTGAGCAGGGGCTCGGTGGGGAGCTCTATGATCCTGACGTCTCCCTGCTCCGCCAGCCAGCGGTACACTCGAGGGACCGCGTCTCCCGCCGGCACTTTCCCCACGGGCAGTTTCCATACCGCCGACTCCAGCAGCAGGAAAAGGCAGAAGGCGGCGCAGAGGAGGGTGCGCGAGTCGAAGCGCCCCAGGCGGACTTCCTTCACCCGCAGGCAGAGGCGGTGCAGCCCGATGCCCCCCAGCACCGCCAGGGCCATGGCCAGGGGGATGAAGAAGCGGGAGGGCACCCGCATGAATTTTAGCGCCCCAACCTCGTAGAGGAACACATATATCCCGTTGCGGTGCCCTCGGAGCTCCGGCCCGAAGGCCAGCAGCAGCGAGCAGGCCGCCAGGGCCAGGTACCCCGCCAGGAGGGGAAGGCCGTCGCCCGACGGCGGCGGGGATGAGGCCGCTCCCTCTCCCCTCACCCCCGGCGGCCCCTCCGCCTCATCCGCTGGGCAGGGTACCGCCCCATACCGCGTCATATCGAGAGTCTCAGCGGAGAGAGCACGATCGGCCCCGCCCCCCTCCGTGTCCTCCCCCTCTCCCGCGTCAGCTGTCTCCGACCCGTCCCCGCAGCCCGCTCCGCCCTCCGACGCCTCTCCCTCCAGCTCCCAGCCCCGATAGCGGCGCCGGCGGGGCAGCAGGGCCGCCGGGGCCAGCAGCAGTATGCCCAGCCCGGGAAAGAGCACTCGCTCCGCCTGCCCCTCACCCGGCAGCCGGATGAAGCGGTTGCCGTTGCCGTAAAGGACGTTCTGGGGCAGCACAGTCCGGAAATCGCCGGGCCGGGCGTTGTAGCGGAGGGTGTCCTCTATGTCCCTTTGGAAATCGGTGAAGCGGCGGTGGGTGCGGGCGTAGGGCAGGGCGAAGGGCAGCACCAGCAGAACGCAGGCCAGCCCCGCCCCCGCCAGCTTGAGCAGGCGGTCCCAGCCGCTGCTCCGCCAGTCGAGGAGGAGGCCGGCCCCCGCCACCAGGACCACGGCGAGCACCGCGTAGATGAGGTAATGCCAGCTGGCCAGGCACTGGGCCAGGAAGAAGAGGAAGAAGAGGAAGAGATGGCGCCACCTTCCCTCTCTCAGGAACTTGTGCAGGTAGAGCAGCATGAAGGGGAGGTAGGCGGAGAAGCAGATCTGGAGATGGGCGACCTGGCTGAAGCGGTATCCGCAGAAGGCGAAGAAGATGCCCGCCGCCAGGCCCGCCCCCCGGTTGCCGGTCAGGTATTTCACCAGCAGATAAGCTCCCAACCCGCTGAAGGCGAATCCCAGCAGGAGCAGCAGATTATAGGCGAGCAGGGGGCTGCTGCCGGCCAGTCGCATGGGGGCCGAGGGGATCACCAGGGAGAAGAGATGCTCGGAATAGGTGATGACGTCGCGCGACGGGTACATGATGGTCCCCTGGAAGAAGTTCCCAGGGGAGGAGAGATTGCGGAACCCGTTGGCGATTATCCAGGCGTTGAGGAGGGGGTCGCCGTAATAAGGGGTGATGGTGGAGGCGGGATGAAGCGCCAGTGGCCAGGTGAAGGCGAAGGTCACGGCCAGGAAAAAGGCCAATACCAACGCGGGCTCCCTGAGCTTGCGCAAGAGGCCGATGACTCCTTTCCTTCTCCTTCGGCAGCCGCCGCCCGGCGACCCACGCCGTCCACATCCTCCTCTCCGCGCGGGCCCGCTGCATCGCTTCACTATCGAGCGACCCGTCGGGACCGAGACGGCACTTGGTCAGTTTATCACGGGGCACTCACCCCGAACCTTCCAGCAGCGGGCCCAACAGCTCCCAAAGCCGTTCAGCGGTGCGCCGCGGGGAGAGCTCCTCGTAGCGGCGGCGCTGGCCCTCGATCACCCTTTCCCTTAATCCGGGGTCGCAGCGCAGCTCCTCCACCGCCGCCCCCAGGCGCAGCCAGTCCTTGCGGTAGAAGAGGACGCCTTTCCCCCCCATGGTCTCGGGGACCGCGGCGGCCGCGTAGGCGAACACCGGAAGGCCGTGGTACATCGCCTCGACCAGGGGCACGCAGAAGCCCTCGTGCTCGCTCATGGACAGGTATAGGTCCGCGCCCCGGTAATAAGATGACAGCTCCTCGTCGCTCACCCCCCGCGCCCCGCCCGGGAAGTCGACGGAACCGGCCAGCCCCAGCCGCCTGGCCGTGGCGTAGAGGAAGCGGTTGTATCGCCCCGACCAGGAGGACCCCACCACCAGCAGGCGTGAACGCCAGTTATAGACGCGGCGGTAGCGGGCAAAGAAGGTGAGGAGGTCCTCTATCTTCTTGTTGGGGACAAGCCGCCCCACGAACAGCAGTTTGGTGGAGGGGTCGGAGCGCAGACGCTCCAGCAGGGCTCCGTCGCAGCGCGACATCCTCTGCTCGTCGAGGAGAACGGGCAGCACCGCGGTGCGTTCTTCCGGGAAACCCGCCTCCACCAGTTCCCGCCTGTTGAAATCGGACACCCCCAGGGCCAGGTCGCATCCGGCCAGGCGGGGGAGCTCCTCCCTTCCCCTGCGGCAGACCGCCGCTATGTTCTCTTCCCAGGGGTCGAAGTAATCCGCGGGGGTGATGTTGTGATATATGAGCACCCTGCGGTTGCGGGAGCGCAGGTACAGGCGCCGGTTCTCGTTGAACACCGAGTAGTGGTAGATGAGCAGGTCGTCCCGACGGCGCATATAAGCGCGCCTGTACAGCCGCTCCCCCTCGTCGTCCTCCGCGTGCGCGCGGTCAGTGGCGTTGGCGTAAACATGGCTCTCCACGCCCCTCTCCCGCAAGAGGCGGTGTATGCCCAGGACGTGGTTGGTGACCGCGTCCCCGAACTGCAGGCGCGCGCATATCTGATGTACCCTAGCCATCCCCGCGGCTCATCCCGCCTATCCGCTCTCCCCTTCCTCTCCGTCCCCGCCTTCGAGCCCGCTGAGCGGGGGAGGGGCCTCGCCGCGCGGACCCCTTGCCGCCGCGCCCTCCTCGGGCACCGACTCCGCGACACCCTTCTCCGCCTGCTCTTGGATTCCTCCCTCCGCGCCCTCCCCGCACTCTTCCGCGGCTGCCGTTCCCGGCAGCATGCCCATCAGGAAGAAAGCGTTCCCCATCTGGCGCGGTTCCGCCTTCAGGCCGTGACGCTCCATGACACGGGATAGGAATTCCGCCGTCCAGCGCGGCTCCTCCCGGTGCGCCGGAACCCGCACGAAGCCCGGCGGGCAGGCCCAGCCCTCTTTGCTCACCCGCACCAGCAGACATGCGCCTTTCCGGCCCGACGACGCGGCCCTCGCCAGCAGCCCGTCCAGTTCCCTCCAGGTGAGGAGGTCTGCGGTATTCAGGACCAACCCCCCCGCTCCCTCCGGCCACCCCGATTCCAGGAGCTCCTCGGGCCTCTGCCAACGGGCGGGGAGGAAGGCGGCCTGATACTCGGCCACCGCCCGGTCATCCGGGTCGATGCCCATTTCCAATCTTCCTCGCTCGAGCAATCTCTCCATGCAGGCGGTTCCGGGCAGGCCGATGAAGGCCATCCGACCCGGCACGACACCCATAAGCCCTTCCACCGCGGCTTCGTCCAGCGGCTCGAGCCTCCCGGAGCGGGAGGAGGAGCGGGAAAGGCGGCCTTCTTCCTCCCACAGCATCTCGTGGTAGATGCGGGAGACCGCCTCCAGCGCGGCGATTATACGCGAGTTGAACTGCTCCTGCTGCCCCACGTAGCCCTCGTTGGGAGCGGTCACCGCTCTCCGCCTCACCTTGGCCGCCAGCATCCCCAAGCGGCTCATCCCGGGCAGGCGGGCCAGGAAGCCGCCCGCGGGACGCAGCGGCGGCTCCAGCCTCGCCCCGTGCAGAGCAAGGGTCCTCTGCAGCCGGTACTGCACGCCGAAGTAGCTGCGCGGCTCCAGCTCGGGCAGGCGCAGCAGCTCCTCCTTGAGGGAGCGTGCCGGCCATTCCTCCCCCCGCAGCATCCCGCGGGCGCGCCTGCGTTCCACCTTGACCCGCAGGCTGTCAAGGTTGATCTCCCTGCCATTGATCCGTATCAATGCGGCACCTCCTCGACCCGCTACCCTCGATACGCTTTATGCCCTTCGCTTTTTCCGCATCTCCGCATAAAAACCCGATTCGGAGCGCCTATTGTTCCGGCTGGGCCTGGATGACGGCAGCAATGGTCCAACCGAAAACCCTCCGTTCTCATCTCAGCATCGCCCCCACCGTGCTCTCGAAGCGCTCCAAAAAAGCCTCCCATCCGAAATCCCCCAGCCGCCTCCTCTGGGCCTCGATGATCCGCTGGCGGAGCATGGAGTCGCCGCGCACGTTCTCCAGCAGCTCCGCCACCAGCGGGTAGTCTTTCTCGGCGAAAAGGACACCGGCATCGCCCAGGGTCTCGGGAACGGCTCCGGCGGCGTAGGCGAACACCGGCAGGTCGAACTGAAATGCCTCCAGCAGGGGCACGCAGAAGCCCTCGTGCTCGCTCATGGACAGGTAGAAATGGGAGCGCCGGAAGCAGGTGCGCAGCTTGCGGTCGTCCACCTTGCCCAAAAACACCACCCTCCTCTGCAGGCCCATCTCCTCCACCATCCTCCACAGGCGGGAGGCATAAGGGGAGAAGATGCGCCCTGCCAGGACCAGGCGGGAGCGGGAATCGACCACGCGATGGTAGTAGCCGAAAAACCCGATGAGGTCCTCCACGCACTTGTTGGGGACTATCCTCCCCACGTACAGCAGGTTGACAAGGCCGTCCTCCAGCATGCGGCGCAGGCGGGGGTCCTCCTTGCCCTCAAGCAGCCGCTCCTCCGGCGGGTTGATGGGCAGGATGCCCGTCCTCTCCTCCGGGAACCCCGCCTCCACCAGCTCCCTCCGGTTGAAGTCGGATACCCCCAGGGCCAGGTCGCATCCTGTAAGCCGGGGCAGCAGCTCC
>JACVIY010000073.1 GCA_015711755.1 Candidatus Geothermincola secundus
AGATAGCGGACGGCCCGCATCTCCACCAGATCCACACAGCCGGAGAAACCGTCCTCCGCCCCCATGGGAAGCTGCACCGCGACGGGCTGCGCTTCCAGCCTTTCCCTTATCATCTCCAAGCAGCGGCAGAAATCGGCCCCCACCCTGTCCATCTTGTTCACGTAGCAGATGCGGGGAACGCCGTAGTGGTTGGCCTGCCGCCATACCGTCTCGGTCTGCGGCTCCACTCCGGCCACGGCATCGAAGATGGCGATGGCCCCATCCAACACCCTCAGAGAACGTTCTACCTCTACGGTGAAGTCCACGTGTCCGGGCGTATCTATGATGTTGATCTTATGGTCTTTCCAGTAGCAGGTGGTGGCGGCGCTGGTTATGGTGATGCCCCTTTCCTGCTCCTGCACCATCCAGTCCATCACCGCGGACCCGTCGTGCACCTCCCCCATCTTATAGGTCTTCCCCGTGTAATAGAGGATGCGCTCGGTGGTGGTGGTCTTCCCCGCGTCGATATGGGAGATGATGCCGATATTCCGCACTCTCTCCAAGGGAAACCGCGAACTCTCCGCCTCTCCTGCCATCTTCGCCTTTACTGCCGCTTTCATGCTCCTACCACCGATAATGCGCGAAGGCCTTGTTGGCCTCGGCCATCTTATGCAGGTCTTCCTTCTTCTTGATGGACGGACCGGTATGATTCGACGCGTCCAGCAGCTCGTTGGCAAGGCGCTCCGCCATGGTCTTCTCGTGCCGCTGCCTGGCGAAATTCACTATCCAGCGTACCGCCAGGGTGGTGCTGCGACGTGCGGGCACCTCGACCGGCACCTGATAGCTGGCCCCTCCCACCCTTCGGGAGCGAACCTCCAGCACCGGGCGGACGTTGTCCACCGCCTTGCGCAACACCGAAAGGGGGTCTGCCCCGGTTTTCTTCTCGATAATCTCCAGGGCTCCGTACACTATCTTCTCCGCCTTTCCCTTCTCCCCGCGCATGAGGACCTTGTTGATGAACTGGGTCACCAGCACGTTGTTATAGACGTTGTCCGGGGGGATCTCCCGCTTAGGCGAAGGTCCTTTTCTCGCCAACCTCTCGTCCTCCAGTGTCTTTCTTTCCCGGGCCCGCTCAGCCCGTGACCTTCTTGGCGCCGTACTTGGAACGCGCCTTCTTGCGTCCGGCCACCCCGGAAGCGTCGAGGGCGCTGCGGATGATCTTGTAGCGCACTCCCGGCAGATCCTTGACCCTGCCCCCGCGCACCAGCACTATGCTGTGCTCCTGCAGATTGTGGCCGATCCCGGGTATGTACGCGGTGATCTCGATGCCGTTGGTCAGCCTGACCCTGGCGATCTTGCGAAGGGCCGAATTGGGCTTCTTGGGCGTCGTCGTCTTCACCTGCGTGCATACGCCCCTGCGCTGCGGCGACCCCTGCAGAGCGGGGGTCTTGTCCCGCTTGCGCTTCTCGCTCCTGCCTTTTCTGACCAGTTGGTTTATGGTCGGCAATCCGCCCTCCTCATCCGCCTGCCCGGCGTTTTACCGGGCCTTTCCTTTTCAGGCACCGAGGAAACACTTTACCATCGGCCCTTCAGGGTGTCAATAAATCTGGGTTTGCTCCGCATCAAGAATCAGCCGCCTCGGTCATTCCCTTTTCTTCCTCCGGCTCTTCTGCCTCTCGCTTCTGTCCCGTCTCGCCCAGAAGGCGCAGGGCCTCCACCTCCTCGATCAAGTCCATGCTGATATGCTTGGCCTTCACCTTTATGTTGCGGTACCGGCTCATGCCGGTGCCCGCGGGGATGAGCTTGCCGATTATCACGTTCTCCTTCAGTCCCAGCAGGGGGTCGACCTTGTTGGATATGGCCGCGTCGGTGAGCACCCTGGTGGTCTCCTGGAAGGAGGCGGCCGAGAGGAAGGAGTTGGTGGCCAGGGAGGCCTTGGTTATGCCCAGCAGCACCGGGCGGGCGGTGGCCGGCTGTCCGCCCTCGGCCAACGCCTTCTCGTTGGCCTCGTTGAACTCGCGCACGTCCACCAGATCGTTGGGCAGCAGGTCAGTGTCTCCGGGTTCCACGATATTGACCCGCCGCATCATCTGGCGCACGATCAGCTCGATATGCTTGTCGTGGATGTCCACGCCCTGGCTGCGGTAGACCTCCTGCACCTCCCGCAGCAGGTACAGCTGCACCGCCTGCACCCCCTTGATCCTCAGGATGTCGTGGGGGTTGATGGAACCTTCGACGAGCTGATCGCCCGCCGCCACTTCCTGCCCGTCGCGTACCCGCAGGCGGGCGCGGCGCGCCACCTGGTAGCTCTTCTCCTTCCCCCCGGAGCGGATGCGGATGACGCGGGCCTTCTCCGACTCCTCTATCTCCACGGTGCCGCTTATCTCGGCTATCTGGGCCTGGCCCTTGGGCTTGCGCGCCTCGAACAGCTCCACCACGCGGGGCAGGCCGTGGGTGATGTCCTCCCCGGCCACCCCCCCGGTATGGAAGGTGCGCATGGTCAGCTGGGTGCCGGGCTCCCCGATGGACTGGGCGGCGATGATCCCCACCGCCTCCCCTATCTCCACCAGCTTGCCGGTGGCCAGCATGCGCCCGTAGCACAGGCAGCACACCCCGTGGCGGGCCTCGCAGGTCATCACCGAGCGCACCATGACCCGCTCCACCTTGGCCCTGGCCAGGCGGCGCACCATCTCCTCGTCTATCTCCTGATTGCGGTCCAGGAGGATCTCTCCGGTGCGGGGGTCGGCCACCGGTTCCAGGGCCACCCGCGCCGCCAGGGATGAATTGGGCTCCCCCTGCTCGTTGAGCACGGAAACGGGGATGCCCTTGTCGGTGCCGCAGTCGTATTCGCGCACGATGACGTCCTGGGACACGTCCACCAGGCGGCGGGTAAGGTAGCCGGAGTCGGCGGTGCGCAGGGCGGTGTCCGCCAGACCCTTGCGGGCCCCGTGCGTGGATATGAAGTACTCGAGCACGGTCAGTCCCTCGCGGAAGTTGGACTTGATGGGGCGGTCGATGATGTCCCCCTTGGGGTTGGCGACCAGGCCGCGCATGCCCGCCAGCTGACGGATCTGCTTGATGTTGCCGCGGGCCCCCGAGTTGGCCATCATGTAGATGGGGTTGAAGGGGTCGAAGGACTTCTCCATGGCCTCGGTGACCGCGTCGGTGGCCTCCGTCCACAGCTCCACCACCTGCTGATGGCGCTCCTCGTCGGTGATCAGGCCGCGCTTGTAGTCCTCCTCGATCCGCTGGACCACCGCCTCCGGCTCCTCCAGGATCTTGTCCTTCTCCGGGGGGACGGTGATGTCGGAGACGCTGATGGTGATGCCCGCCCGGGTGGCGAAATGGAAGGTGATCTCCTTGATGGCGTCCAGGGTCTCGGCGATCCTCACCGTGTCGTAGCGCTCGGCGCAGTCGGTGACGATGCGCGAGAGCGTCTGCTTGTTGACCTCCTCGTTCACGAAGGGATAGTCCTCGGGCAGGGCCCGATTGAAGATGACCCGGCCCACGGTGGTCTCGAGCAGCTGGGGCGGCCTGCCCTTGACTTTCACGCGCACCTTGATGGGGGCGTGCAGTTCGACCGCTCCGTATTCGTAGGCCATGACCGCCTCATCGGGGGCGGCGAAACACTTGCCCTGCCCCCTTTCCCCCTCCTTCATCACCGTGAGGTAATTGGCCCCCAGGACCATGTCCTGGGTGGGGGTGGTGATGGGGCGGCCGTGGGCGGGGGAGAGGATGTTGTGGGCGGACAGCATGAGGATGCGCGCCTCCGCCTGCGCCTCCACCGAAAGGGGCAGGTGCACGGCCATCTGGTCGCCGTCGAAGTCGGCGTTGAAGGCGGTGCACACCAAGGGATGGATCTGGATGGCCTTGCCCTCCACCAGCACCGGTTCGAAGGCCTGTATGCCCAGGCGGTGCAGGGTGGGGGCCCGATTGAGCAGGACCGGGTGCTCGGTGATGACCTCCTCGAGCACGTCCCAGACCTCGGAGCGCTGCCGCTCCACCATGCGCTTGGCGCTCTTGATGTTCTGGGCGTATCCCCGGTCCACCAACCGCTTCATCACGAAGGGCTTGAACAGCTCCAGGGCCATCTGTTTGGGCAGCCCGCATTGATGCAGTTTGAGCTCCGGGCCCACCACGATGACCGAGCGCCCCGAATAATCGACCCGCTTGCCCAGCAGGTTCTGGCGGAAGCGTCCCTGCTTGCCCTTGAGCATGTCGGAGAGCGACTTCAGCGGGCGGTTCCCGGGCCCGGTCACCGCCCGACCGCGGCGCCCGTTGTCGAAGAGGGCGTCCACCGCCTCCTGCAGCATGCGCTTTTCGTTGTTGACGATGATCTCGGGGGCTCCCAGGTCCAGCAGTCTCTTCAGGCGGTTGTTGCGGTTGATCACCCGGCGGTAGAGGTCGTTGAGGTCGGAGGTGGCGAAGCGCCCGCCGTCCAGCTGCACCATTGGCCGCAGGTCGGGGGGGATGACCGGGATGACCTCCATGATCATGGAGGTGGGCTTGTTATCGGTGTGCAGGAACTTGGAAACGACCTTCAGCCGTTTGATGGCCTTCTGCCGCTTCTGGCCTTTGGAGGTGCGGATGGTCTCCTTCAGTTCGGCGGCCACCGCTTCCAGGTCCAGGGCGGCCAGCAGGTCCCGCATGGCCTCTGCTCCCATGCCTCCCTTGAAATAATCGCCGTAGCGCTCGCGCATGTCCCTGAACAGCGTTTCGTCCCCCACCAGCTGCATGGTCTTGAGCGCCTTGAACTCATCGAAGACCCGGCGCATGGCCTCGACGCGTCTGCGGGAGCTCTCCTCCAGGTCCTTGATGTCCTTCTCCAGCTGAGCGGGGGTGCGGGGCGGCAGTTCCTCCTCGCCCTCCGCCGCCTGCGGATTCTCCAGGCGTTCCTTTATCTCCTCGATCTTGCGGCGGGTCATCTCCTCGATCTCGGCGATATCCTCTTCCAGTTCCTGCTCCAGCATGGGCAGGTCCTGCTGGCGCTTTTCCTCTTCCAGGTGGGTGACGATGTAGGAAGCGAAATAGATCACCTTTTCCAGATCCTTGGGGGAGATGTCCAGGAGGTAGCCCATGCGCGAGGGCACTCCCTTGAAATACCATATGTGAGCCACGGGGGCGGCCAGCTCGATGTGGCCCATCCTCTCCCGCCTCACCCGCGAGCGGGTCACCTCCACCCCGCACCTCTCGCAGATGATGCCTTTGAAGCGCAGGCGCTTATACTTGCCGCAGTAGCACTCCCAGTCCTTGGACGGACCGAAGATCTTCTCGCAGAAAAGCCCGTCCTTCTCCGGTTTGAGCGTGCGGTAGTTGATGGTCTCGGGCTTTTTCACCTCTCCCCGCGACCAGGAGCGTATCTGGTCGGCGGTGGCCAAACCGATCTTCAGAGCGTCGAAATTGTTGGCATCCAGCAAGGCTAAAGACCTCCTCTGCCCTTTCCTGCCCTCAACCCGTCAAAGGATCTCGCTCCCCCGGTCATCGGGGAAGGTGAGGTTGATGGTCTCCACGCTGCGCAGGTCGAAACCCAGCTCCTCGGCGGTCTTGAGGATCTCCTCGTCGCTCTCGCTGATGTCCACCTGCTCGCCCTCGGCGGTGATGGGGGTGATGTCCAGCCCCAGGGACTGCATCTCCTTGACCAGCACTTTGAAGGACTCGGGGATCCCCGGTTCGGGGATGTTCTCTCCCTTGACGATGGCCTCGTAAACCTTGACCCGCCCGGAGACGTCGTCCGACTTCACCGTGAGCAGCTCCTGCAGGGCGTAGGCGGCCCCGTAGGCCTCCAGGGCCCATACCTCCATCTCCCCGAAGCGCTGGCCTCCGAACTGAGCCTTGCCCCCCAGGGGCTGCTGGGTGACCAGGGAATAGGGTCCGGTGGAGCGGGCGTGGATCTTGTCCTCCACCAGGTGCAGCAGCTTCATGATGTAAATGTATCCCACGGTGATGTCGTGGTCGTAGGGCTCACCGGTGCGCCCGTCATAGAGCGTGGTCTTCCCGTTGGGGGGAAGACCCGCCTTTATCAGGGCCTCCTCTATCTCCGGCTCCCGGGCTCCGTCGAAGATGGGGGTGGCCACGAAAACCGGCCCTTCCGCCTTCTTCTTCCCTTTATCCGGCCAACCCTCATGCGCCGCCCATCCCAGATGGGTCTCCAGGATCTGCCCGATGTTCATGCGCGAGGGCACCCCCAGGGGGTTGAGCACTATCTGCACGGGGGTCCCGTCGGGCAGGAAGGGCATGTCCTCCACCGGCAGGATCTTGGAGATGACCCCCTTGTTCCCGTGGCGGCCCGCCAGCTTGTCCCCGTCGGAGATCTTGCGCTTCTGGGCCACATAAACCCGCACCATCTGGTTGATCCCGGGCGGGAGCTCGTCCCCAGCCTCCCTGCTGAAGACGCGGATGTCGATGACCTTTCCCGACTCCCCGTGGGGCACCTTCAGCGAGGTGTCCCGCACCTCCCGCGCCTTCTCCCCGAAGATGGCCCGCAGCAGCTTCTCCTCCGCGGTGAGCTCGGTCTCGCCCTTGGGGGTGACCTTGCCCACCAGGTAATCGCCCGGTTTCACCTCGGCGCCTATGCGGATGATGCCCTGGGCATCCAGGTCCTTGAGTATCTCCTCGCCCACATTGGGGATGTCCCGGGTTATCTCCTCCGGGCCCAACTTGGTATCGCGGGCCTCCACCTCATGCTCCTCGATATGGATGGAGGTGAGGACGTCGTCGTAGACCAGCTGTTCGCTGATGATGATGGCGTCCTCGTAGTTGTACCCCTCCCAGGGCATGAAGGCCACCAGCAGGTTCTTCCCCAGGGCCAGCTCGCCCATGTCCGTGCAGGGCCCGTCGGCGATGACCTGATCCTCGGCAACCTCCTGCCCCTCCTCCACGATGGGCCGCTGGTTGATGCAGGTGCCCTGGTTGGAGCGGTGGAACTTGGCCAGGCGGTAGACATCCGCGGCCCCGTCCTTCCTCGTCACCTCGATGCGCTCCGCGTCCACGTATGTGACAACCCCGGCGGCGCGGGCGCATACCACCTCGCCTGTGTCCTTGGCCGCTCGGTACTCCATGCCCGTGCCCACCAGGGGAGCCTCGGAGCGCAGCAGGGGGACCGCCTGCCGCTGCATGTTGGAGCCCATCAGAGCCCGGTTGGCGTCGTCGTGCTCGAGGAAGGGGATCAGAGCGGTGGCCACCGATACCAGCTGCACCGGGGAGACGTCCATGTAGTCGACCTCCTCGGGCTTTACCGTCTTCACCTGTCCGTCCCTGGTCCGGCAGAGCACCACGGGGTCGATGAAGCGCCCGCGGGAATCCAGGCGGGCGTTGGCCTGGGCGATCACGTAGCGGTCCTCTTCCCAGGCGGTGAGCATCTCGATCTCGTTGGTCACCCTGCCGTTGCGCACCTTGCGGTAGGGGGTCTCGATGAAGCCGAACTCGTTGACCTGGGCGTAGGTGGAGAGCGACCCGATCAGCCCGATGTTGGGGCCCTCCGGGGTCTCGATGGGGCACATCCTCCCGTAATGGGAAGGGTGGACGTCGCGCACCTCGAAGCCCGCCCGCTCGCGGGAAAGCCCCCCGGGACCCAGGGCGGAAAGGCGCCTTTTGTGGGTGAGCCCCGCCAACGGGTTGGTCTGGTCCATGAACTGGGAGAGCTGGGAGGAGCCGAAGAACTCCTTGACCGCGGCCGTCACCGGCCGGATGTTGATGAGGCTCTGGGGGGTGATGGCATCGGGCTCCAGGGTGGTCATGCGCTCGCGGATGACCCTCTCCATGCGGCTGAGCCCGATCCTCACCTGGTTCTGGATGAGCTCTCCCACCGGGCGCACCCTGCGGTTGCCGAAGTGATCGATGTCGTCGATGCCCTCCTCGAAGCCGTCGTATATGCGGATCAGGTAGCGTATGGTGGCGATGATGTCCTCCTTGGTGAGGATGATCTCATCCGCGGGAACGTCGATCTCCAGCTTCTTGTTCAGCTTGTAGCGGCCCACCCGGGCCAGATCGTAGCGCTTCTCGTTGAAATAGAGGTTGTTGAGCAGGGCCTCGGCGCTCTCCGCCGTGGGGGGTTCCCCGGGCCGCAGCTTGCGGTAGATGTCCATGAGCGCCTCCTCCTTGTTGGAGGTGTGGTCGCGCTCCAGGGTCGCGGCGATCAGGGGGCTGCCGTCGAACAGGTCGAGTATCTCCTCATCCGTCTCCCAGCCCAGGGCCCGCAGCAGCACGGTGGCGGGCTGCTTGCGCTTGCGGTCTATGCGTACCCCGATGATGTCCTTCTTGTCCGTCTCGAACTCCAGCCAGGCCCCGCGGGAGGGGATGATCTTGGCGCTATATAGCTCTTTGTCGGACTGCTTGTCCATCTCCCGATCGAAATAGACCCCGGGGGAACGCACCAGCTGGGAGACCACCACCCGCTCCGTCCCGTTGATGACGAAGGTGCCCCGCTCGGTCATGAGCGGGAAATCCCCCATGAAAACGGTCTGTTCCTTTATCTCCCCGGTCTCCCGGTTGATGAAGCGGACGGTGACGAAGAGGGGGGCGGAGTAGGTGAGGTCCTTCTCCTTGCACTCCTCCACGGTGAACTTGGGCTTCTCCAGGCGGTGATCGCCGAACTCCACCTGCAGGTTGCCGGTGAAATCCTCTATGGGGGTGATGTCCCGAAACACTTCCCTCAATCCTTCCCCGACGAACCAGTTAAAGGAGTCCCTCTGGACGGCTATGAGGTTGGGCACCGGCCTTATCTGGGGGATCTTGGCGAAGCTCCTCCTGACCCTCAAGGCGGGTTCGCTGCTGGACAATTCCCTCACTCCCCTCACTCCTCGTTCCGGAAAAAGGGCGGAATCTACATATACGACACGCAAAAATACATAATATTTGATTATTCAGCGAAAAGTCAAGGGTCCGGTGGAAACGCGGAAAGGCGGGAAGGGCGGGGAACCGTTTCGGCCAACCCCCTCCCTTTTCGACCCACTACCGGAAAAGCGCTCCCCTGTTTCCGCGCTATCGGGAGAAGTGTTTTTCTGCCCCGATGCTCCGACTACTTTATCTCCACCTGGGCACCGGCCTCGCGCAGTTGTTCGGCTATCTTGTCCGCCTCGTCCTTGTTCACCTTCTCCTTGACCGGCTTGGGAGCCTCATCCACCAGGGCCTTGGCCTCCTTCAGACCCAGGCCGGTGATGGCGCGGACTTCCTTGATGACCTGTATCTTCTTATCTCCGGCCGCGAGGAGGATGACATCGAACTCGGTCTTCTCTCCCTCGACCTCGCCTTCCTCGCCTTCAGCCGGTGCGCCGGCCACGGCTCCGGGCATGGCCGCCACCGCCACCGGAGCCGCCGCGCTCACTCCATATCTCTCCTCCAGCGCTTTTACCAGCTCGGAGAGCTCCAGAACGGTCATGTTGTCGATGGCCTCGATTATCTCTTCCATGGTCAACTTCTTCTCCGCCAATCTCAGCACCTCCCGATGTTCATCTCTGACTTCGCGTACCGCTAAACCTCGTTAACTCTTTCGGCTTAACCCAACCTTTCGGGCCGACAGCGAAGCGGACTCGGGCGCTCAGGCCGCCTCCTGCCGCTTCTCAGCCAGCGCCTTCAGTACCTGCGTCAGCCCGCGGACTGGTCCCGTGAGCACCCCCACGAGCCCGCTGATTGGAGCCCGCATGCCCCCCAATGCCCGCGCCAGCAGCACTTCGCGCGGCGGCAGCGCGGCGATGGCCCGCACCTCGGCCGCCTGCACCGGTTTTCCCTCGATGACACCACCTTTTATCTTCAAGCTGGGGTTGCGCCTCGCGTAGGCGGTGAGGGACTGGGCGGCAGCGATGACATCGCCGTGGATGAAAGCCAGGGCCACCGGGCCCTCCAGCATCTCCAGCAGCGCCTCCATCTCCGTGCCGCGCACGGCTATGCGAGCCAAGGTGTTCTTTACCACTCTTAACTCGACGCCGTTACCCCTGAGGAGCTTGCGCAACTCGGCCATGTCCTGCACGGAGAGCCCCCGGTACTCGGTGACCACCAGCGAGGTCTTGCCGCTGAAGCGCTCCTTGAGCTCCTCGACCTTTCTCTCCTTGTCCGGCCTGGGCATGCTATCCCTCCTTTCCAGCCGGTCCTAAGCAAAAAGCCCTCGCGGAAGCGAGAGCCGATGTCGCACGCCGCTCCGCCTCCGCAGGTCAATGCATTAAGCCCCTTCGGGCGCCTGCTTCTCAGGCACATCTGCCCCTGACCGGGTCCTTACGGAATCGCCAATCTAACAGCGAAATACCGCGTTGTCAAGCCGGCCGCCCGGCAAGCGGCGGTCGCCTTCCCTCACAGCCAGCACCGAGTAATCCCCTCCGGGCTTCCATCCCCAGGATGGGGATCAGACCGCCTTCTTTTCCTCGGCCAGGAAATCACGGGTGATGGAGGGATCCACCTTGATGCCCGGACCCATGCTGCTGGTTATGGTGATGCTCTTTATGTACTTGCCCTTGGCCGAGGCGGGCTTGGCCCGGATTATCTCCTCCAGCACCGCCGCGTAATTCTCCACCAGAGCGGTCTCGTCAAAAGAGGCCTTGCCGATGGGCAGGTGCAGGTTGGCCTGCCGGTCCACGCGGTACTCGATGCGGCCTTTTTTTATCTCTTTGACCGCCTTGCCCACATCGAAGGTTACCGTGCCCAGCTTGGGGTTGGGCATGAGCCCCTTGGGGCCCAGCAGCTTGCCCAGCTTTCCCACGTTACCCATCATGTCGGGAGTGGCGATGGCCGCATCGAACTCGAACCAGCCGCCCTGTATCCTCTCCGCCAGCTCCGGACCGCCCACGATGTCCGCTCCTGCCTCCTCCGCCTCCCGGGCCTTGTCGCCCTGGGCGAAGACCAGTACCCGCACCTCGCGGCCGGTGCCGTGGGGCAGACTGACGGTTCCCCTGACCATCTGATCGGCCTTGCGGGGATCCACGCCCAGGCGCATGGCCACCTCCACCGTCTCGTCGAAGCCGGCAGTGGCCAGTCCTTTGATGAGCCGGATGGCCTCCAGGGGGGTGTAGAGACGCCCGCGATCGACTTTCTCGGCGAGTGCGCGGTAGCGCTTGCTTCTCTTCCTCATCTTTTACCTCCGTGGTCTTAACGGAACTACGTCCTCCCACCATGGCCCGCCCCGCGCCCCCGGACGTTTCGGGGGCGCGGGGCAGCCGCCGGACTCAGCCGGTGATAACGATCCCCATGCTGCGGGCGGTGCCTTCTATTATCTTCATGGCCTGTTCCTCGTCGTCGGTGTTGAGGTCCTCCATCTTTCTCCGGGCTATCTCCCGCACCTGCTCGCGGGTGAGCCGCGCCACCTTGTTGCGGTTGGGTTCCTTGGAACCCTTGTCGATGCCCGCCTTCTCCTTCAGCAGCACCGCCGCCGGGGGGGTCTTGGTGACGAAGCTGAAACTGCGGTCCTCGAAGATAGTTATCTCCACGGGGATGATCGTCCCCATCTGCGGCTGGGTCATGGCATTATAGGCCTTGCAGAACTCCATAATATTCACGCCGTGCTGGCCCAGGGCCGGGCCGACCGGAGGGGTAGGGCTGGCCTGGCCCGCCGGTATCTGCAGCTTCACCTTGGCAACGATCTTCTTAGCCATCTTCCTTACCTCTTTCCGTCATAGCCTGGTCACCTGGTCAAAGCCCAACTCCACCGGCGTCTCCCGGCCGAAGATGGAGACCAAAACCTTGAGCTTACTCTGATCCAGGTTTATCTCGGCGATGGTGCCGGTCATATCCACGAAGGGGCCGGAGGAGACCCTGACGCTCTGGCCCTCCTGGAACTCGGTGGAGGGGCGCGGCTTCTCGGTCGCCGGCTTATAGATCAGTTTCTCCACCTCGGCCTCGGACAGGGGGGTGGGCTTGGCTCCCGAGCCCACAAAGCCAGTGACCCCAGGGGTGTTGCGGACCACGTACCAGCTCTCGTCGTCCAGCAGCATGTTCACCAGGATGTACCCGGGGAGCAGTTTCTTCTGAACGACCTCCTTCTTTCCCGCCTTAATCTCGATGACGTCCTCCATGGGAACCACGACTTTAAAGATGCGGTCGCGCATGTTCATGGAGATGATGCGGTTCTCCAGGTTCGTCTTCACTTTGTTCTCATACCCCGCATAGGTATGGATGACGTACCAGCTGCCTTCCACGACGCTCCCCTCTACCTCAGGATGATCACCTTGACCAGCCAGGTGAAGAGGTGATCGAAGCCGAACACGAAGCTCCCCACCAGTATTACCACCATCAGCACAACCACCGTGTAGGAGGTCACCTCCTGTCTAGTGGGCCAGGTGACCTTCCTCATCTCCGCCTGCACCTCCGTGAGGAACTGCTTAACGGTGATGCGCTGCTTTTTCGGCCCGCCTTTCTTTCGGCCCGAAGCCCGCTTCTTTACCTGCTCCCTCTTCTTCTCCAGCCCCAGCTTCTGCTGGGCCCTACGGATCTCCCGGCTGGGCAAGACCCCTCCTCTCCATAATAAATGGCAGGCCTGGAGGGACTCGAACCCCCAACTTCCGGTTTTGGAGACCGGCGCTCTACCATTGGAGCTACAGGCCTACTCTACTCTTATGCGATTATAATTCAGCGAGTTTCCCGGTGCAAAGTATGGGACCGGCACCACGGGCAGTACTTCTTCAGCTCCACGCGGTCGGGGTCGTTGCGCTTGTTCTTCTTCGTGGAGTAGTTCCTGCGCTTGCACTCCGTGCATGCCAGCGTGATTATCACTCTCATCTCCGCTTCATCCGCCTTCCTTTTTCAAATGCCAAGCGAATAAGCTATCACCCGGGAGGCGGCGGTGTCAAACGACGTCCGCGCGGCGTCTTCCGCGCTTGCGGTGTATGCGGATGGGCTCGGAGGGCCCCTCGCCTACTTGATCACCTTGATGACCCGGCCGGCCCCCACGGTGCGGCCGCCCTCGCGGATGGCGAAGCGCAGGCCCTCCTCCATGGCGATGGGCACCAGCAGCTCCACTTCCATCTCGGTGTTGTCG
>JACVIY010000074.1 GCA_015711755.1 Candidatus Geothermincola secundus
CTCGGCCCGGAAACCGCGATCCTCGCCCGCTATGCGGCAGGGGAAGTCCGCCGCGTCAAAGGAGGAGATGCGCGAGATGCCGGAACGCCCCCGCAGGAGCGCCTCCCAGAACTCTTCCCTCCCCGAGCCCACGGGGGTCACCACGCCGATCCCGGTTATAACCACCCGCCTTTTCATCGCCCTCGCCCGCAGCCCCTCAGTCCCTGACGCTCAGGCACTCACACACGAAATCGACGACGTCGCCGACGGTCAGGATGACCGCGATAGCGTCATCGGGGACGCTTATGGAGAACTGATCCTCCAGGGCCATGGCCATCTCCACCATGTCCAGCGAGTCCACCTCCAGATCCTCCTTCAGGCGCGCCTCGGGGGTGACCGCATCGGGGGCCGCCGCCACCTTGGAAAGCAGTATTCCCTTGACCTTCTCGAAGACCTCCGTCCTGTCCATTCCTCTTACCTCCTTTGTCCTTTACGGTTCCCTCACTCAGACTCAGGGATCAGCGGCGCCTTCAGCCCCCTTCGGGATCTTCCCCCGCCGAGGTAGGCGAGCAGCCCGCCCAGCACCTCCCTCTGCCTTCCCCGGGGCACCACCATATCCACCAATCCCCGCTCCAGGTGCTCCTCCGCCCTGGAGAAACCCTCGGGCAGGCGTATCCCCGTGGTCTGCTCCACCACCCTCGGCCCGCTGAAGCAGATCAGCGCCCCGGGCTCGGCCAGGATCACATCGGCCGCGGTGGCGAAGCTGGCGGTCACCCCGCCGCAGGTCGGATGGCAGAGCAGCGCGACGTATCCGGGGCGCCGCCCCGCCGTGGATTCCAGCGCCGCCAGCGTTTTGGCCATCTGCAGGAGCGCGGGAGTGCCCTCCTGCATTCGCGCCCCCCCGGAGGAGGTGAACGCCAGCAGGGGGACCCTTTCTGCCGCCGCCTCCTCGCAAGCCCGGCAGAAGAGCTCGCCCGCCACCACCCCCAGGGACCCGCCGAAAGCGCCGAAGTCCATGAGCACGACCACGCAGGGCGCTCCCAGGACCGCCGCGGTGCCGTAGATGACCGATTCGCGATCTAAGCGGTCGAGTTCCTCGGCATATCCGCCGCTGGCGAAACGCAAAGGGTCGGCGGAGCGCAGCCGCACCTCCCTGGGGACGAAACTCGCGGCATCGAAGATGAAGCGCGCGCGCTCCCGCGGCTCCAGGGGGAAATGATGCCCGCATATCTCGCAGACGCCCAGGCGCCGCCGCAGGACCTCGCGTTCCAGGAACGCCCCGCAGCCCGGACAGCCCACCCACAGCCGAGCGGCCCTGCCGAAAGCATCCCGCAACGCGGCCTCAGGAGAGCATGCCGCCGTCAACGCATATCACCTGCCCGGTCAGATAAGAGGCCTCCTCGGAGGCGAGGAAGGCGATGACCTCCGCAACTTCTTCCGGCCTCCCCATCCTGCCCATGGGTATGCGCGATCCCAGGTCGCCGAGCATGCGGGGGTCCAGATCCGAGGTCATGTCCGTCTCGATGAGCCCCGGGGCCACCGCGTTGACGGTGATGTTGCGGGAGGCCACCTCCCTGGCGACGCTGCGGGTAAGGCCCAGAAGCCCCGCCTTGGAGGCGCAGTAATTGGCCTGACCGGGGCTGCCCGTCAGGCCGGCCACAGAGGCGACGTTGATGATCCTGCCCCAGCGGCGGCGCAGCATGGGCCGCAAGGCCTCCCTCAGGCAGTAGAAGGCGCCGGAGAGGTTGGTGGCCAGCACCTCTCCCCAATGGGACTCATCCAGCCGAAGGCAGAGACCGTCGCGGCGTATTCCGGCGTTGTTGACCAGTATGTCCAGGCGCCCCCATCTTTCCAGCACCTCGCGCACCGAACGCGCGGCTTCCCCGGAGATGGAGACGTCGGCCCGCACCGCCAGGCAGTCGGCCCCTTTCTCCCGCAGCGACTCTATACATTCCTCGACCGCTTCCCGGTTTTCCCTATAGAGTACCGCCACCGCGGCCCCCATATCCGCCAATCGGAGGGCGGCCGCCCGTCCGATGCCCCGTGATCCCCCGGTAACCAGGGCCACCCTCACAGCGGATCCGTCGCTCATGCTACCTCCCTCTCCCGCCTTCCTCGGGATCTCCTCCGTCGCAGCCGTCGGCCCAGCGCAGCAGAGCGCCGCCCCAGGTGAGGCCGGCTCCAAAGCCCAGCAGGGCCACCAGATCCCCTTCCCTTAACGCGTTTCGGCGGGCGGCCTCCTCCAGGGCCAGGGGGATGGAGGCGGAGGAGGTGTTGCCGTACCTCTCGATGTTCAGATAGAAACGCTGCAGGGGCAGCCCCATCCTCTCCGCCGCTGCCTCCACGATGCGGGAGTTGGCCTGATGGGGCACCACCAGGTCCACCTCCCGCGGCGACAGGGATTCCGCCGCGCACAACTCCCGCAGGGTGGCGCACATGGTCTCCACGGCGAAGCGGAATACTTTTCTGCCCTGCATGCGCACGAAGGGATAGATGCCGTCGCACTCCATGCCCAGGAAGGGGATGGCCTCTGCGAAGGCTCCCGCCTCCCCGGCCAGGCCTCCCCGCAATGAGGCCATCATGCGCGCCCCTCCCCCCGCCGCGTGGATAAGCCCGTCTCCCCGGCCTTCCGCCCCCAGGACCACCCGCAGTATCCCCTCCCCCTCGGGGCATCCGGCGAGCAGCGCGGCCGCCGCTCCGTCCCCGAAGAGCACGCAGGTGGCGCGGTCCCGCCAGTCGACTATGCGGGTGAGCGTCTCCGTCCCCACCACCAGGGCGCGCTCCGCCAACCCCTCAGCCAGGAAACCTTTGGCCACCGCCAGGGCGTAGAGGAAGCCAGAGCAGCCCGCGTTGAGGTCGAGGGCCGGTCCCCTCGCGCCCAGTTCCCCCTGTATGGTGCAGGCCATGGCGGGCACCAGGCGGTCGGGGGTGGCCGAAGCCACCACGATCAGGCCTATGTCCCCGCCCTTCATCCCCGCCCGGCGCAGCGCCTGGCGGCAGGCCTCCAGGGAGAGGGAGAGGTTGTCCTCGTCAGGTCCCGCCACCCGCCTCTCCGCTATGCCCGTCCTCTCTTTTATCCAGAGATGGGTGGTGTCCAGCAGCTCTTCCAGCTGTCGGTTATGAAGGATGTGCCGGGGTATTCCCCTCCCCAGAGAGACGATGGCGGCGCTCATCGCTCCTCCTCCCAGGAGACGCGGAGCACCGGCGCTCCCTCCTCCACCGACTGGCGGTCCTCCGCCAGCACCTCCAGCACGGTCAGGGAACGGGGGGCGCAGACCTCGTTGAGGTGTTTCATGGCCTCGATGTAGAAGAGGGTCTCCCCCCGCCGCTTCCGAGAGCCCGGCGCGACGCAGGGCCGCCCTTCCGCCGAGGGACGCAGCAGCAGGATGCCAGTAAGGGGAGCGTTGATCTCGGATGCCTCCGCTCCTTCTCCGCATACCGAGCCGCCCCCGCCCGCCCTCCTGATCCGGAGAAGGCGCTCCCCGTCCCTCACCAGCAGCTCCTCCAGCCCTTCGCGGCGCATGAGCTCGCCGATGCCCTCGAGGAAACCGAGGTTCACCCCGCCGCCTCCCTCATGCGGTCGGCGTTCTCCGCCGAGAATCGGCCCATCTCCTCCTCCAGGGTTCCCGTATCATACGACGCGTCGAGAAAAGCGGGGCTCTCCACCAGGCGGCGCAGGAAGGGGAGATTGGCGGGCGCTCCCCGCAGCTCCGTTTCCCCCAATGCGCGTCCCAGGCGCGCCACCGCCTCCCTGCGCGTGGGGGCCCAGACGCAGACCTTGGCCAGCAGCGGATCGTATGAGGATGACGCCGCTCCTTCCGCTTCGCAGGCGTCCACGCGCACGCCCGGCCCTCCCGGCAGCCTAAGGTAGAGGCAGGTCCCCCGGGCCGCGCCGCTGAGGCAGACGCGCGCCTGCACGGCATGGCCGCGCGGCCGGGGGACATCCTCCAGAGGGAGGCGCGCGGCGAGTCGCAGCTGCTCCCTCACCAGGTCCATCCCGGTGACCATCTCGCTGATGGTGTGTTCCACCTGCAGGCGCGGGTTTATCTCCAGGAAAAAATATTCCGACTCTAGGACGAGGAACTCCACGGTGGCCAGGCCGCGGATCCCGCACTCCCGACACAGACGGTCGGCATCCCCGCGCATCGCCTCCTCCGTCTTCGGATCCAGCCGTGAAGCGGGCGTCTCCTCCACCCATTTCTGCCGGCGGTACTGCAGGGAGCAGTCCCGCAGAGGAAGGGAGGCGCTCCTGCCCTCCCGGTCCAGGAGCATCTGCACCTCCAGGTGGCGGGCAC
Organism: Candidatus Geothermincola secundus; assembly: GCA_015711755.1. Classification (GTDB taxonomy): domain Bacteria; phylum Actinomycetota; class Geothermincolia; order Geothermincolales; family Geothermincolaceae; genus Geothermincola_A; species Geothermincola_A secundus. Next base: position 4,275 of record JACVIY010000074.1, read on the forward strand.
CGCGCAGGTAGCGTTCCAGATAGAAGCCCTCGTTTTTGAATGAAAGAGAGGCTTCCCTCTCCGCTTCCCCCCAGCAGCGGCGCAGTTCCCCCGGCCCCCAAGCGACCCGGATACCGCGTCCCCCTCCCCCCGCGACCGGCTTCAGCGCCACCGGATAATCCTCTCTTTCAAGGAGAGACTCCGCCTCCTCCGCGGAGCCCGCCCTTCCCAGAAAAAGGACGGGTATGCCCGATCCCCGGGCGATCTCGCAGACGGCGGCCTTTTCCCCGGCCAGGGCCAGGGCTTCGGGGGACGGGCCTATGAAGGCCAGCCCCATCTCCCCGCAGAGGCGGCAGAGATAGGGGTCTTCCGAGAGGAACCCGTAGCCGGGATGAACGGCGTCCGCCCCAACCGCCCGTGCGGCGTTGATGATGTCGAAGGTGCTGAGGTAAGAGCGCCCGGGGCCGTCCGGCCCCATGCAGATGACCTCATCCGCCAGTCTCGGCGTATGTTCCGCGTCAGCCGACGAGCAGGCCAACACGCTGCGTATGCCCATCTCCCGCAGCGTGCGGAGGACGCGCAGGGCCACCTCCCCTCGGTTGGCCACCATGACCTTGCGGAACACGCTCAGGCTCCTCCCAGCATATCGAGGGCTTCCGGGGAGGAGAGGAAACGCTTCTGCGGGTGATCGCGCGAGGCCATGCGCCCCAGGATCTTCCCCGGCCCCACCTCCACCTGCGCGCTCACCGGCAGCGAAGCCAGCTCGCGCTGCAGGCGGTGCCAGCGGACCGTTGAGGTCATCCCCTCGGCCAGGCACGCAGCCACCTCCCCCCCGCTCGTCGCTCTTCCGCCCGTAAGCCCGGTGTAGAAGGGCAGATAAGGGTCGTCGATGCCTGTCTGCGCGAGCAGACGCTCCATCTCCCGACGCGCTTTAAGCATGCGCGGCGAATGAAAAGGGCCTCCCACCTTCAGCCAGGAACAGCGAGCCCCCCGCGCCGCCGCCGCTTCGGCGGCCTTCTTTAAAGGATCGATCCCTCCCGCCAGGACCACCTGGCGTTCGGCGTTGTGATTGGCCAGAGCCGGGCGTTCGCCCTCCAGTCCTTCCAGCAGATCCTCCACCTCGCCGATGGTCAGTCCCAGCAGGGCGAGCATCCCCCCGGGCTTCTCCCGTGAGGCCTTGAGCATGGCTTTTCCCCTCTCCCGTATGAGGACCAGAGCGTCCTCCAGCCCCAGCGAGCCCGCGGCGCAGGCGGCGCACCATTCCCCCAGGCTGTGACCCGCCACCGCCGCCGCCTTGAGCCCCGCCTCTCTGAGGAGAGCCCACCAGGCCAGGGAGACGGCGGCCACGCTCAGCTGGCACAGGTCGGTGCGGGCCACCTTTTCCTCGGGGCCTTCGTTGCAGAGTCCTATAAGATCGATCCCCGCGATCCGGGAAGCCGCATGCATTACCTCGAGGGAGGCGGGGTTCTCCAGCAGGGGCGCCTCGGCCATGCCCGTGAACTGGCTTCCCTGGCCGGGGAAGACCACCGCAGCGGCCAACGTCCTCCGTCCCATATCAGGACACCTCGAATAAAGCCAGGGGATCCCTGTATCCCACCGCCTGCCCCTCTCGGACCAGCCACCTCAGCAGTCTCCCCCCGCTCGGCGCCCTCAGGGGGTTCCCTCCCATCAGGGTGACCACCTCGCCCAGGCGGGCCCCCGTATCCCGCACCTCTCCTCCTTCCTCGGCCAGCATCCCGCCCACGACCCCCGCAGCTGGAGAACGGATGAGTAAGGTCGTGACGAGATCGACTTCTCCATCGCCATCGGCCGGATCCGTGTCGGGGGGATCCCCTGCCCTTTCAGCGGCATGCGGGGTCCTGAGCAGGAGCAAACCTTTCGGGGAGGAGAACTCCAACGACTCCAGTCCCGCATCGCCGAGGCGCATCAACAGGCCCTCCAATTCGATCACGTCCGCTCAACCCCTTCTCCGATAAATGCACCTTCGGTGAAGAACGCGAGCTTTCGGTAGCGGCTCCGCCTCCTCTGCAGCAGGGCTTCCGTCGGCAGCCCTTCCAGCCAGCGCAGGTTCTCCGCCACGCGATCGCGCAGGAGGAGCGCCGCCCCCCGGGGATCCCGCGAGGCCCCTCCCCGCGGTTCGGGGATGATCCCGTCTATCAGCTCCATCTCCAGGAGGTCCCGGGCGGTCAGGCGCAGCATGGAAGCGGCCTCGGGAGCGCGAGAGGAGTCTTTCCAGAGGATGGCGGCGCATCCCTCCGGGCTGATCACCGAGAGCCCCGCCCCCTCCATGGCCAGGACCACGTCCCCCACTCCCAGGGCCAGCGCACCGCCGCTCCCTCCCTCTCCGATATATACGGCGATGATCGGCACCGTCAGGCCCAGCAGGGCGACCAGGCATTGCGATATGGCCCAGGCCTGTCCCTCCGCCTCGGCCTCCTTTCCCGGATACGCGCCGGGCGTGTCCACCAGACAGAGCAGAGGCAGCTTCAGGCGGGCCGCCAGATCGAAGACCCGCTGCGCCTTGCGGAATCCCCAGGGTTGGGGCATGCCGAAATTGCAAGCGGCGCGGGAAGCCGCGTCCCCGCCTTTGCGGTGGGCGACCACGACGACGCGAAAGTCGTCCAAGGAACCGAGGCCGGCGATGATGGCCGGATCGTCTCTTCCGCAGCGGTCGCCGCGCAGTTCGAAGAAATAATCCAGGATTATCTGCAGATAGTCCCGCGATGCGGGCCTCGCCGCGTCCCGCGCGGACAGCACGGCATGCCAGGCATAGCCGCCCGTAAGCATTCTCCCTCCCTGCTTTATTTATATGTTGTTATAACTAGTTATACAGCTTTATTAATAACCGTAGCGCTCATCACCAATAACGGGTTTCGCGGCCATCGGTTACAGTGAGGAAGAGTTTTTGGCGAGAAAGCCTCTTAAAGCGGCGGATCCTCGCGTCGCTCGCGCCGCCCTTCGCGGTACCCGTCCCGACTACTCATCATCATCAAGGCCGCAGCCGTCCTCGCCGCACCAGCAATATAGCGGGAAGTCGTCCCGCTGATAGGAGGCGTCCTCGCGGCCGGGGTAACCCAGTCGGACCAGGTCCCAATTGAGCTCGACGTAAGCCGCATAGGGGCTGCCCTTGAGCTCCAGCCCCGCGAGCTCCTCGGCGATCGTCGCCTGGCTCAGGTCCCGGCTCACCGCCTCGTCCAGGTAGGGCGAGGGCAGGCTGTATATCTCGGCGGAACCCGGCCGGAACATGTATAGATTGGCGAAATCGGCACGGCAGATTTCTGCGAGCCCCTCCCTGTAGAGCTCCCCCACCATCCTGCCGCGCAACTCGGCCCGGGTGGGGCGGGGGGGCGGTGACCCCAGCCCGGCGAGAAAATCCTCCCAGCCCTTTCTCTCCAGACGCCCGAGGGGAGGCGGAGGATAAACGGAATGGAGGCGGAGGAGAAGGGATTGGAAATAATGGGCCATCCCCGCCAGTGCCGGTATCTCCTCGGCGGCGATGCCGCTCTTCTTCAGCAGGCCGCGAAGCCTGACGCGGGCCCGCTTGCCTCTTTCCGCCGACCTGCGGAGAAGGCGTTTTACCTCCCGCGCCTCCATGCGGGAGAGCTCATACGGCTCCGTTAAGGTCCCCGAACAGGCCAGCCGGACTACGGGCATGACAACGCGGTTGAAGTAAGCGAGGGTCACGCCGAAGACCCCGCACATCTCCTCGAAAACCCGCTTCAGCAGGAAGGAGTCGTAACGCGCGGAGAGATAGTCCTCGTCGCCGCGCAGCCACGCGCCGACGGAATCGTGGAGCTCCTCGAGGTGGGGACTCAGCTCAGGCGACATCACCTTGTCCCTCAAGGCCTCGGCAAATGAGGCGCGCAGGCAGCGGAGCAGGCGGTTATGGCCCAAGTCGGGCCCGCCGCCTCCAGAAGCCCTACCCAGCAGGCCGCGGGCATCAGGCCTGCCGCCGGAGGGGAGCAGGCGGCGGCCTTTCACCAGAAGCGCTATAAGCAGCTGTATGTTCAAGAAAGTCCGGGCCGTCTGCCTCCTGGTGAAAGGGGGGTCGATGAATCCCACATGCAGCCGCCGGTCGTAGTCGCGGGTTGCCGCCAACGGCCAGCTCCTCTGTTCCAGCAGGGGCATCTCCCTCACGCTGAAGCCGTCGGCCTCGTCGTAGAGGCCCGCTGCGGCGAGGCCGGTGGGCGAGAGGCAGAACCCGTCGGGAGAGAGGCCTCCGCTCGCCAGGAAGGGGGTCAGGCAGACCAGGCAGCCCTCCAGCTCGCGCAGGAGGGAGGTCGGCAGGAACACCCCGAAGTTGTAATGGGTGCCGAGGCGGAAATCACCCTCAAACCCCAGGCGGGGCAGCCGCCCCGGTCCGTATAAGAGCAGGCAGCGGCGCGAACAGGATGATTCGAGCTCCGCCGCGGCCGCCGCCGCCATCCTCTCGAACCCGAGGACCGCTTCCACCGCCCGCAGGCAGTCGCCCGACTCCGGACCGGCGTATTCCAGGATCAACGGGAGCGCACCCTCAATGGACACCCGACCGCCGTCGACCATGAATCTCGCGGAGAAGCAGGAGGCGGTGTCCAGCGCATTCACCCAGCCGCCTCCCCGCTTTATCTCTTCGTGCAGGAAATGGAGGATGTCCTCCTCAGGATCGGGCGGCTTTTCCTCGGACTCCTCGCTCGGAAACTCCCCGGCATACGTTTCGGGATGAAAGCAGACATACTCGCGCTCTATCCCCCCTACGGGCAGGGAGCGGAATGTAAGGCCGCTTCTTTCGGTCATGCGTGTCGCCCGATCAGTCCCCCGCGTCGACACCGCGGAGATCGATATCGACGAGGGGTATGGATTCCAGCTCCACCAGATCGGCCTCCTCCAGGGGCGGGCGGACCAGGCCGCGGCCCTTCACGGCAGCCGCGCTTTCTCCGAGCGCGATCTTCTCGCCGGACGAGGTCTCCTCTCCGGTCTCTTTTTCTCTCATACCGCCTCACCTCCGTCGTCACGAGACCATGTTAGCGGCGGCCGGTGACGGAAAACCGATAAGACTCGAGATATCGGAGATCATCTTCGCCGGCGCGACCGACTCAGGTCGAGCTCGAACCGAGGTAGCCAGCGAGCACTTCCGGGACGACTTCGCGATACCGCCAGTCTGTGATAATTCGGGATGCCGGCGTCTGACACCGTATATCGGCATCTGACACCTATGAAAGAGGGCGGCAGGCAGGCATCTCGGGCCTCGCCTCCTTCGCGCAAAGCACAGAGTCCAGCCGCCGCCGAACACTGCCTCACGGCTCGCGGCCTTTCCATGCCTCGGCCTCCCCGCGTTTGCCGAAGCGCTCCTGCAGGCGCCGCAGCCGCTCCGCCTTGCGGGCCGGGATCCTCTCCCAGTCGGGCTCCCTCTCATCGGTATAGTAACCCGTGTCGGAGACGCCGGCAGGGTCGAAGGCGGCGGAGATGCGCTTCTGCCACTCATTGAAGTCGCAGGCCAGAGGGGACATCAGCCCGCGGGTGACCGGCTCGAAGGCGGCCAGGGGGACGTTGCACTGCTCTATGGCCGCCAAGGTGGTGTCGAAGGCCAGCTCCTCCAGGGTGCGCAGATGCTCGGGGAGTCGATGGTCGTAGAAGTAGATGGTCTCGCAGTGCCCGTAGAGGTTGTTCTCATACTGGACGATGTAGGGATTCTCCCCCCCGTCCTCCAGGAGGCCGCCCCGTTTGATGTGCTCCTCCTTGGGCCCCTGCATGGCGTGGGTCCAGGCGTACTGGGAGTCGGTGGCCTCGTTCCCGTCCAGGTTGGTGGCGAAGAGGTTGCCGTTGCGGAAGACGGTGGCGAAGACGGTGCAGCGCAGCAGGTTGCTCCCCATCAGACGGCGCACCGCCTCCACGTCCCCCATGTTCAGGGCCACCCCGCCCAGCGAGCCGGCGATCTCCCTGAGCACCTTCTCCTGCCATTCCAGCTCCTCGGGGGTGTCCGCGGCCAGGGTTATCATGAAGGGATGGGGGAGGGCCCGGTTGATGAGCTCCAGCAGCTTGCGCCCCTTAGCCACCATCTTCCGGAAAAGGTGGGGCATGAGCAGGAGCAGGAACTCGCTCGCGACCATGCGCACGAAGAGGTACCCTATCTCCGCCTCGCCGATGCGGTAGACGGCATCGTCGCAGGCCTTCTCGCTGGGGAAGGCGCACTGGTATAGCCGACAGCATCCGGGAAGGGCGCAAGTGGAATCGAGGATGAGGCCCCGCCCCTCGATGACCTGGGGTCCAGGCCAGTGGTAGAGCTTCAGGGCCGCCGCCGTGAACACGCCGAACCCGCCGAAGGCGCCCGAAGTGCCGCGGATGATGCCGCGAAGGGAAGGGCCCGGGCCGTCGCCGCAGAACCACCCGCACCCGCTGCCAGGCGAGCCCACCCTGAGCAACTCGCCGTCGGGGAGCACCCACTCCACCCCCAGGAGGTTGCGGGAGGAGGTGCTCATGTGGATGCTGTCGTTTCCGCAGCCGTGCATGGAAGTGGCTCCGGCAAGAGGGGAGCAATGCGGCCCCGCCCCCACGATGTGGGTGTTCAGACCCCGCTTCCATGCCTCCGCCTGCAGCTCCCCCCCGCAGACGTAGGGCTGCACCACCGCGAACATGTTCCTCTCGTCGATCTCCAGAATGCGGTTCATGCGCCGCAGGTCCAGAAGGACCACGTCCTCGCGGGTGGGCCCGTTGTGCGCCCCCCAGCCGGTGGAGAGCGCCTTGAAAGTCAAGCGGTGGCGGTTGCAGGCCCGCACCACCTCCTGCACCTCCTCGGTGGACGCGGGCAAGACCACCGCCCCCGGCCGCTTCACCCAGAGCTCGCCGCTCATGTTGAGGAAGGGCTGCCAGGCGTAACTGTCCAGCATGGCCGGCTCGCGGGTGGCGTTCTCCTCGCCCACCGCCTCCACCAGTTCGCGGAAGGCCTCGTCGCCGATCAAAGCCCCTCCACCTCCTCCCCGCAGGAAGCCAGGAGTATTTCTGACAGGTCGTAGATTCTTATGGGAAGGCCCGCTTCCCCGGCGGTGTCGCGAAAGAGGCGCTCGCACCAGGGGCAGGCGGTCACCAGCGCGTCCGATCCGGTGGAAACGGCCTCCTCCAGACGCTCCCGCGCCGTCCACGCGGCGAAATCGGGGAAGGCGTCGATGACCCCTCCGCCCGCCCCGCAGCACCAGGACCATTCCCGGATCCTCTCCATCTCCCGCAGTTCCAACCCTGGTACCGCCAGCAGCAGTCGGCGAGGTTCCTCGTAGACCCCGCGGCGCCCCGTCCGGGTCCAGCAGCGCAGCCGCTCCCGCTTGTCCCCGGGCCACTCCGGCATCCACGGCTCGCCCATGCGGCCCAGATGGCAGGGGTCGTGCCAGGTCGCCGCCAGGTCCAGATTCTTTCGGGGACGGATCCGCCCCTGCCTCACCAGCAGATCCAGGTACTGCACCAGATGCACGGGCCTGGCGGATAGGCGCACCCCCATGCGGGGGTAGAGCCAGCGAAAGGCGGCGAAGCCGTCGGAGCAGGCGGTGAGCAGCACGGAGGCGCCCGATGCCTTCACCCTGGAGGCCAGGTCCTCGGCGAAGTTGAGCGCCTCGCCCCGATAGCCCAGCTCATAGGCGCGCCCCCCGCAGCATCCCTCCTCGGAGTAAGCGATGCCCAGGTCCACCCCCGCCTCCCGCAGCAGGCGCACCGTTCCGCGCAGCGCCGGCCACAGCTCGCGGTCGTAGGAGTAGCGGCAGCCGGCATGGAGGATGACCTCCGCCCGCTCGCGGTTGACGTCCTTCAGCCCCAGCTCCTCGGCCCAGGCGCCCCTCTCCGCCTTGGGCTCCCCCAGCATGTTGTTCTCCCGCTTGAGGGCGTCTACGGCGGCCATGTGCTCCAGGGGCATCTCCCCGCGCTCCACGCATCCGGCCCGCAGCTCCAGGAGCACCTCGGTCAGCTCGATGACCTCGCGGTAGGTCTTGCAGGCGACGTCGCAGGCCCCGCACAGCTGGCATGCGTAGATGATCTCGCTGACCCTCTCGTTGAGGGAGCTGCGGCCCTCCAGGATCGAGAGACCCATGTTCATGCGCCCCGACCCCGAGTAGCAGTGGAAGTTGTATCGGTCGATGGACGGGCAGTTGTGGGAGAAGCGGGCGCTGCGCATCTGGTTGAAGGGCACCCATTTGCAGGAGGAGCAGCGCACACAGGCGGTCATGTCCTCGCGGTAGTCCGTCAGGGCCATCTCAATCCCTCCCCCCGCCGCCGGCGAAACAGAGGCGTCCCCCGTTGAGCACGTTGTCCGGGTCGAATATGAGCTTGAGCCGCCGCAGGGCGCGCACGGTATCGGGGCAACGCGCATAGGCGATGTCCTCCCAGGGGGGGTGGGGTCGGGAGAAGAAGGCGCCTTCGGCGGCCAGCCGTTCCGCGGCCTCCCCCGCCGCCTCCCATGCCTCCCGCCTTTCGCTCACTTCTGACATATTGTAAAAATACAGCAGCTCCAGGTGGCAGGCCCTTCCCTGCAGTATCGGCTGCAGGTAGAGGGCCGGCTGCCCCTCAGGGAGGCCTCGCTGCGCGGCGGCTTGACGGGCCAGGCCGAAGAGCCGCGGGGCGCGGTCCATGGTGGCGAG
>JACVIY010000075.1 GCA_015711755.1 Candidatus Geothermincola secundus
CTGGTGGGCAGGATCGAACGTCCCACGGGTACGGCGGGGACGCGGGCGACTTACCTTCAAGGAAGCGCGGAAGATCGTGCTTTCGGCCAAAGGTCGGAGATAATGCCGGGCCTTTCTGCTGACGGGGCGGCGTCAGCTCTTGGAGAAGGATGGCATCTGCCGGAATCGCACGCAGCACGCGGTGACCGCATCCCCTTCCGCTGGACCGGGAGCCGGGCGGAGGCGACCATCCATTGCAACGGCAGGGGGCAAAGATTGGTCATCGAGACGCTGATGGCCCATCCCTCCGGCTCAAGCCGGGTGGAGGTTGTGGTGAACGGAGAGCGGGCGGGTGTTTTAGTGGTGCCCAACAGGCCTGGGCGGCATGCGTTGCCCTTGGACAAAGCGTCTTTCAACGGGCGCCTCACGGTGGAGCTGCGCACTCTCGACACTTTCAGGCCGCGGGACGTCCTGCGGGGAAGCTCGGATGACCGGATCCTGGGTGTCGCGGTGTCCCGCATAGCGCTGGAGTGATCGGTGGGCGGCATATCGCAGGGCGAACGCGAAGTCCTCTCCATGGAGCTGCCGCCGTCTCAACACTTCTTTTCTGCGAAAGCGGTTATTTAAGAGGTGCGTTATTTGGAAGACAAACTTAAAATCCTCCTGGTGACACCGAGGTTGACGGTGGAGAGCCGCGGCGGTGCGGAATACCTTGCCTGGGGTCTGGCCCGCTCCCTCGCTGGCCGTGGACATGAAGTGGAGGTCTTGACCACCTGCGCAGGGGAAGTCTTCACGGCCTCCAGCGGCTACATCGTCTGGGATAACCGCTACCCGGCCGGCGGGGAGGATCGAAACGGGGTCATCATCCACCGCTTCCCCGTCAGCAACCCCGGCCCTTTTAGGGCCAGGAGGGCGCGCACTCGTTTGGATAGGGCCATTCAGCGGGAGAACGGCGACCCATTCCTGTTCCGGCATCTGGCCGGACTGTTGGAACCCGGCTCCGCGGTCCTGGGCCCCGGCTGGTACCATCTGGAGAGCTGGGATGACGGCGCGGCCCGATGGAACGAGGGGAGCTCATGCATCTATTTGCGCGGAAGAGGGATACGGGAGGTGGAGCTTCGACTTCACTCCCCGCGGGAACAAGAGGTGAGGGTGAGGGGAGGCGGACGGACGTCATCGCGCGAACTGGGAGAGAATCAGGAAGGGCGAGTGGCTCTGCAGGTGCCCCCGCACGACCTCTTGGAGTTGAGGGTGGAGGCGGGGCGCACCTTCCGGCCGGAAAGGGACCGCCGCCGCCTGGGAGTGGCCCTGCGCCCGTCCCGGTTCGTGGACGAAGGAGGCGAACGGGCGCTGGATCCCTCTCGGGACCTGCAGTGGTTCGTGGACACGGGTCCGGAGGAAGCGGTTTTCGAGACGCTGAGCGTTGCTGCCGGCCGCCGAGCTCCTTCCTTACGAGAGGAATTGGAAAAGATGGTGGGACCGGTGTCACCCGGTCTGAGCGAAGCTCTGCGAATGAGAGTATGGGGATTCGACGCGGTCATCGCCGGGCACTTTCCCCACACAACCCTTACGCTGGCGGTCGAGACGGCCAACGCGGCGCGGACTCCCTGCATCGCCGTGCCCCTGTTCCACCTGCGTGACCGCTACCATTACTGGCCGCACCTGCTCGAAGCCGTGCGGAAGGCCGACGCGGTTGAGGCCAACACCCCCACTCTGGCGAGGGTGCTTGAAAGGGCGGGGGCGAAGACCTTTGCCGCCGGGGTGGGCCTGGAACCCGCGGAGTTCGATAGAGTTTCCGGGAGGGGATCCATAAGGCAGGAGTACGGCGCGGGCGAAGGCCCGCTCATCCTCTGGGTGGGGCGCAAGAACCCGAGGAAGGGTTACCCCGAGGCGGTTAGGGCCGTCCGCATCCTGCGGAACAGGGGAATTCAGGCGACCCTGCTCATGGCGGGCAGCGACGATGACGGTAAACCGCTGGCGGGCGAAGGCGTCGTTTACGCCGGCCCCTTGCCCCGAGAGGAGCTCCTGAGAGCCTATCGCCAATGCGACCTCTTCATGCTCCCCTCCAGGGACGAGAGCTTCGGCATCGCTTTCTGCGAGGCCTGGTTGGCGGGGAAGCCGGTTCTGGGATGGAAATATTGTTCGGCCACAAGAGACCTGGTCAGACATGGGGAGAACGGTTTTCTATGCGGGAGCGCGGAGGAGCTGGCCGACGCGGCGGAGAAACTCATATCGGACCGCGGGCTGGCGGAGGAGATGGGCCGCCGCGGCCGCGCGATGGTCAGGGATCGTTACACATGGGAGAATGTGGCGGAACAATACGAGAGGGAGATCGTCAAAGTCTTAAGGAAAAAACGTCCCGCTGGTACGGCCCGAGCCGCTTCGGATCGGCGCGCTTGGTAGGATGAAAGCGGCATTGACCGCTCGGAGGTTTAGCGGCAAGGAGGAGATCTTGGCCCGGAAGAGGAATATCCGCGCGAGGGTGAGGCATTCGGCGTTGCCTTTAGCGCTGGCGCTGACGATGGCGTTATTGCCCGCTGGAAGGGGAGAGGCGGTGGCGCCTCGCCTCGGCAATAAAAACGCCTTTTCGATGCAGGAGCTTCATGACCGCTGGCTGCTGGGTCTCTTCAGCCATGATTTTAAAAAAGACATGTTCGCCAAAGTGAATCCGTCCGAGTTCCAATATGTGCGCAACCATAAAGTGCATGTGCGGTGGGACCTGACCGAGCCCAGCCGGGACTCCTATGACTGGAGCAAGCTGGATGCGGAAATAGGGGCCATCCTCGCGGGGGGCACCGACAGCATCATGCTCCTCATCGGCGGATACACCCCCCGCTGGGCTCGCGACACATCCTATGTGTACTGGGACAAAGCCCCTCCCCGGAACATGGCCGATTGGTACGATTTCTGCGGGGACGTCGCTGAGCGCTACGGCTCCAAAGTGCATTTCTACGAGATATGGAACGAGCCGGGATGGGACGTGGATTCCCAGGCGGCCACCCAACTGGATGTCCGCCATTTCGGCGGCCAGGTGGAGACCGACTACCTGCCCATGCTCCAGGCGGCCTACACCGCGATCAAGGAAGCGGATCCCCTTTCCTACGTGATCTGCGGGGCGCTTCCCTGCACCACCGATTCCTCCCCCGACACCGGCACCTGCCTTTACAGCATGCTCTTCGACGACGCCGGCCGCCCCGGCCAGGACGTCTCCCTTTACCTCCGCTCCAATCGCGATATCATCGCCGAGCGCCCCATGTACTTCAATTACATGGGAGCCTGGACCGGCGGCCACGATGTGGTGGGGGCTGCCGCACCCCGCGAGCGCTGGCTGTTCGCGGAGGGCTACACCGGGGACGGCTTCGACGAGTGGCTGTGCATCCAGAACCCCAACGGCGCCGACTTCAACGTCGACGTCACCTACTTCTTCGCCGACGGCTCTCCTCCGCTTACCAAACAGTACTACCTGCAGCGCAACAGCCGCTTCACCGTGAAGGTCAACGACGAGGTCGGCACGGGAAAGGACGTCTCCATAGAAATACGGTCTCCCGCCGGCAAGCCGGTGGTGGCCGAGCGCCCCATGTATTTCAACTACCGCGGCGTCTGGACCGGCGGGCACAACGTAATGGGCACGGCTGAGCCCCGCGAAAGCTGGCTGTTCGCGGAGGGCTACACCGGGGACGGCTTCGAGGAATGGCTGTGCCTGCTCAACCCCAACGGCGGTGAACCCTTCCAGGCCGCCGTCACCTACTTCTTCGCCGACGGCTCCCCCCCGCTGGAGAAAAAGTACACCCTGCAGCCCAACAGCCGCCGCACGGTCTTCGTCAACGACGAGGTAGGCGCGGGAAAGGATGTGTCCATGAAGGTCACAACCCCCTCGGGCAAGCCGTTGGTGGCCGAGCGCCCCATGTACTTCAACTATAAATGGGTGTGGACGGGAGGGCACGACGTGATGGGCGCGCCGGGAGCCGGGGAGTCGTGGTACTTCGCCGAGGGCTACACCGGGGACGGCTTCGAGGAATGGCTGTGCCTGCTCAACCCCAACGGCGGTGAACCCTTCCAGGCCGCCGTCACCTACTTCTTCGCCGACGGCTCCCCCCCGCTGGAGAAAAAGTACACGCTGCAGCCCAACAGCCGCCGTACCCTGAACATCAACGAAGAGGTGGGCCGGGACAGGGAGGTGTCCCTGAAGGTGACCACCCCCTCCGGCAAGCCGGTGGTGGCCGAGCGCCCCATGTACTTCAGCTTCCGCGGCTGGATGACCGGCGGCCACGACGTGATGGGAGCGACGGTGCCCGGCCGCGACTGGTACTTCGCTGAGGGATGCACCGGCTGGGGTATCGAGGAATGGCTGTGCCTGCAGAACCCCGGCACCTCCTCCGCTACCGTGGACATCACCTGCATGATGAAGGCGGGACACGTCATCACCCGCCAGGTCGTCGTCCCGGCCCGTTCCCGCCTCACCGTGAGCATGAACCGGGTCCTTGGCTTTTCCGGGAACTGCGACGGGGTGGCCGTTCATCCTTATAAAGAGCCCAGGTACTGGGGGAGGAATTACCGGGCGGTGAGGGGCGCCCTGGACTCGGTAGGGTGCGACCGCGAGCTGGTGGCCACGGAGATCGGCTGGCCGAATCTTTCACTGAACCCCCCCCGTAACAGCGAGGAGGATCAGCGGGCGGCCATAGGAGAGGTAGGGATCGCTTCTTTGTGGGAGAACGGGTGCCGCAAGATCTGGGTTTTCGAGGACGTGGACGACCCTCCCGGACAGGCTTGGGATTATGATTACTACGGGTTGTTCGATTACCTGGGCAACCCCCATCCCGCCTGGTGGGAATACCGGAACTGGCAGTCCAACCTCCCCGACTATCCCAATGTCTCTCCTTGAAGCAAGGGGGTTTCGCGGCGTCGGGGGCCCGTCCGTTTTCCTTTCGCCGCCGGGCGGGTGTGATTTAGAATAAAGCCGTGGGTCGCTCGAAGGATGCGTTCTAAGGTACGGCTTTGAGGGAAATGGACGGCATGGATACCAGGACGCGGCAAGGGGCTTTCACCGACCGCGGGGGCAGGTCCTTCAACGAGGACGCCTTCCTGGCCGCGTCCCTGCCGGCGGGTCCATCCGGCTTGCTCTTCCTGGGCGCTGTGGCCGACGGCGTGGGAGGGCAGGTGGCGGGCAGGGCTGCATCCTCCTACGCGGTGAAGGTGCTGCAGGATTTCTTCCAGCGCCGATCCTCGGGAATCGCCCCCAAGAACCTCCCCGAACTGCTCAGGCAGATCTTCTACCGCATCAACACCAACATCCACAGCAAGGCCTCGTCCGATCCCCGCTATGCGGGCATGGGGACCACCCTCACCTGCCTGCTGGCCACCAGGGACAATGTGACCATCGCCCACGTCGGCGACTCCCGCGCCTACATCAAGAGGGGGGGCCGCATCTTCCAGATAACCCGCGACCACCTCGTCGAGGAGGCCTCCGGGGAAGAGGTGGACGAGCGCTTCGCCCTCTTCGAGGAGGAGCCGATGCTCATAGGCCGGGTCCTTGGCGCGGAGCCGGAGGTGGAGGTGGACATCTACCGCCTGGATCTCGAAGAAGGGGATGTTTTCCTCCTGGCCAGCGACGGCGTTTACCGCGATCTCGAGGAGAAGGAGATCGCTCGGATCCTGGAGGAGAGCGTCGGAGCGGAGGAGGCGGCGCGCCGACTGGTGGAAGCGGCCCTGTCCATGGGGGCCAGCGACAACGTGACCGCAGTTGTCTGGGAGGCTCGAGACCTCCAGGAAATGCCCCTGGAGGTCCCTCCGATAGTGGAAGAGGAAGAGGAGAGTGCGGCGGCGCCGGCCGCGGGCACAGGCCGCTTCGCCCTGTCCTATCAGTCTATCTTCGAGGGCATGGCCGCCTCCGGTGGGGTGGAGGAGCTGGAGCGGCTGATGGATATGGCCCTGGAGCGAGAGCTGCAGGAGGGCAACAGGGAGGCGGAGGCGGCATCGGCGGACGTTCCCACGGCGGGCGTGGACGGAAGGGGGACGGCCATGGAAGCCCCTCCACCCCCGGCTGCCGCCACAGCCGCTCGGGAAGAGACGCCCGAACCCGCAGCGGAGCAAGTGCCCCCAACCTCCCATATAGCCGCGCCTGTACCCCCTGAGTCCGCCGCACCTGCTGAAATCGTGCAGGCAGCGCCCTCGACGGCCCGAATGGACGATGCGGCGCACCTACAAGAATATACGCCGCAGCGTCCCGAAACCGCGCCTTTCCCGGCGGACGCGGACAAGGGCCGGGCACAACCGCATTCGGTGATGCGGCCGCCCGAGGGCGGGCCGCCGCCTGTGACCGGGGCGGTTGCCGTAAGCGGAGCGGCCACCCTGGAGGAAAAGACGGCCGCGCCCCCTGCCCCGATGACCGCGCGGGCAAGATCGGGGGCAATGAGAGCGGACATACTTCCGTCTTATGATGAGGAAAAAGCAGAGGAAGCGGCCCTTCCCTTGCCGGAGAGAGGGCCTTTAAAGCTATCCCGCGGCAGGAAAAAGCGGCTTACGGCCGTTGCCGCCGCCGCCGTTTTGCTGCTGGTCATCGCGGGCACGGCCGCCTTCGCGCTTTTCGGCGGGAGAGGCGGCGGGCGGGAAAAGCAAAATATGTCGACCGGTTCAAACATACCCGCCCTCAAAGGGCTCACGCTCGAGGAAGCGGCCGCCTTGCTGGCATCCCTAGGGATAGATTACGAGGTAAAGGAAGAACCTGATCTCATCGTGGAGAAGGGCAGGATCATCAAGAGCTCACCCGAGGAAGGTCAACCGCTGTTAGGGGGGCAGAAGCTGGTGCTGCTGGTCAGCTTGGGGCCGCCCGAAAAGGGCGCGGAAGCGGTCGTGCCCGATCTGACCGGGATGTCCAAGGACGAGGCGGTGGCCGCGCTGCAGGCGGCCGGGTTCAGCGTAGCGGCAGTGACGGAGGCCAATGATGAAGGGGTACCGGCGGGATGCGTTAGCTCCCAGGACCCGCTCCCGGGGGTCGCCTGCCCTCCGGGTACCGCCGTTTCCCTGATCATCTCCCTAGGCCCCCAAGCCCCCAGCGGCCCCCAGCTGATCACCTGCTCCACCTGCGGGGGCACGGGCAAGATCACCTGCCCCACCTGCGGAGGCAGGGGAACCGTCACCACCACCCGCACCTGCTCCACCTGCGGGGGCACGGGCATCAACCCTTCCACCGGCCTGCCCTGCACCAACTGCGGCGGCAGCGGACGGGTGACCGCGACCACCACCTGCTCCACCTGCGGGGGCACGGGCAAGATCACCTGCCCCACCTGCGGAGGGCGCGGCAAGATATCCAGGTGAGTCGGGTGAGGGAGTGTACCCGTAAGGTACCGAGAGATCTCCACCGCCGCATGAAAAAAGCCCTCCCGGCTTCTCTCGCCGCATGCTTTTTGCTGCTCGCCTCCTCATGCGCAGGAGGAGCTCAGGGGGAGATGGGGGCGGGGGATGCCCTGCAGAGGACCCTGGATAGAGCCCGCTCGCTGGTCAGGGAAGGGAGCACCCTATCCTTTCGCCAGTCAATAACCCTTCGGCTGTACACGCCGGCGGGCGACTTGGTCCAGTCCCTGTCGCTGGAAGGGGAGATCCGCTTTCCCGATGCCCAGCGTTACAAGTTGAGGGAAGAGTGGAGCGGCAGCGCTCTGGAAAGCGGGATTGACGCCGATGAGCTCTCATTGGTCACCCTGGACGGCGGGAAGAGCGCTTACATCAGAAGCGGCAGGCTGGAGAGGGAGTTCGGCGTCGGCGGATGGCTTTATCTGCGGGAGGTCCAGGGCAAGGCGCAGTACCTCGATTTTCTGCAGCTGCTCGAGAGCACGGTCGGCCGGGTCCTGGAGGTGAAGGAGGGCGAGAGGGAGACGGTGGACGGCAGGCCGTGCCGACGCTTGCTCATCAGCCCTGACTTTCGGGAAATGCTTGAGCAACAGCTGGACGACGATCCCCTCCTGAGAGAACGTCTGCAGGGGGCGGAAGAGGTTCCGGAGATATTGGAGGCGCGCTCCGAGGTCTGGGTTGATGAGATGGATTACCTGCCCTTGAGGGTCTATAGTATGATGTTGCTGGAGATAAAGGAAAGCGGTGAGCGCTTCGAGGTGGAGATGAGGGCGGATTTCCATTCGTTCGGAGCCGAACTTCGTCCTCCCCTGGACGCTCCCGCCGTCTATACGGTGGTTGAGCTTCCATGAGAGTCAGCGCCAGGCGCCCCTTATTCCTGCTTGCCTTGCTGGCTTTGACGGCCGTTTGCTTGACCGTCCCGCCCGTCACGGACACTAGGGAGGTCAGGGCCGATCCCGCCCCGCCCCATATATCCAACCTTTCCACCGTGTCGGGCTGCGTGGATGATCAGGTGACGGTGTACGGAGCGGGATTCGGCGCTCGGCAGGGATCATCCCGGCTGACCTTCAACGGGCGCCCCGCGGGGATACTCTACTGGAGCGATTCCCTCATCCGCGCCACCGTCCCCTACTTCACCTCCAGCGGGCCGGTTAGAGTGACCACGCCTGAGGGCAGCAGCAACACCATAGACTTCACCGTTCTGCCCCGTATCAGCGGTATAAACCCCGATCCGGCGGTGCCGGGGGAGAGGGTGACGGTAACCGGCACCACCTTCGGCGCCACCCGCGGCAGCGGCACCGTGACCTTCGGCGGCGCGCCGCCCGCGTCGGTCATCTCCTGGAGCGACATGAAGATAGAAGCGGTGCTGCCGCAGGACGCGGAGGCGGGGGACGTCGTCGTCACCACCTCCGCGGGAGCCAGCGCCCCCCGGCACCTGGGGATGTCCACGGTGTGGTACTTCGCGGAGGGGACCACCCGTCCCGGGTTCGAGGAATGGCTGTGCCTGCTCAATCCGGGCGAAGCGGCGGCGATGGTGAGAGTGCAGTACATGACCTCGGGTTCCTCGGTGCTGGAGCGGAGCTACACGGTGGGTGCGCGCTCTCGCCATACCGTCAGCGTCAACCAGGAAGTGGGGCCGGATAAAGACGTGTCCATGAGGGTGATCTCCAACGCCTTCGTGGTGGCCGAGCGCCCCATGTATTTCAGCTATCGCGGCATCTGGGCGGGCGGCCACGACGTAATCGGGACGCGTTCCCCCTCGACCAAGTGGTTCTTCGCCGAGGGCTGCACCCGCTCCGGCTACGAGGAGTGGCTTTGCCTGCAGAACCCGGGATCCGCGGCTGCCCGGGTCAAGGTCACATATCTGATAAGCGGGGAGCCGCCCCGCGAGAAAGAGTACGACCTCCCGCCCTATTCCCGATCCACCTGGTTCGTCAACCAGGAGGTGGGGCCGGATAAGGACGTGTCCGTTAACCTGGAATCCAGCTCCCCCATCGTGGCCGAGCGCCCCATGTACTTCCTGGCGGGCGGTTATTGGGCGGGCGGCCATGACGTTATCGGGGCGGTGGAGCCGGCCGAGGAATGGTACTTCGCCGAGGGCTGCACCCGTCCCGGTTTCAGCCAGTGGCTGTGCCTGGCCAACCCCAATGAGGGGACCGCTCGGGCCGACATCACTTTCTATCTGGAGGGGGGCCAGGTAAAGCCCTACCCCACTGTCAGCGTGCCTCCCAAGTCGCGCTTCACCGTCAACGTGTACGCGGCCGCGGGGCCGGGTCACGATATTGCCACCGTGGTGCGCTCCGATCTCCCGCTGGTGGCCGAACGCCCCATCTATTTCAATTACGGGGGGAAGTGGGCGGGCGGACATGACGTGGTGGGGGCAACGTCTCCCTCCACGGTCTCTTACTTCGCCGAGGGCTACACGGGGACCGGCTTCGAGGAATGGATGTGCGTCTTCAACCCTTCTCCGAGCCAGGCGGCGCAGGTAAGGGTCACCTTCATGATGCGGGGAGGGGAGACCAGGCAGGTCACCCGGGAGGTACCCCCGAGTTCCCGCCTCACCTTAAGCGTAAACGCGGAGGTGGGCCCGGACAAGGAGGTCTCCGCGGTGGTCGAGAGCATCAACGGGGTGGGGGTGGTCTCCGAACGCCCCATCTATTTCAACTATATGGGTAAGTGGGCGGGCGGCCACAACGTCATCGGCTACTGACGTGCCCCCCTCCTACAACTGGTGTCAGACACCATTATCACAAATTATCACAAACCCCGGACTCCAAAGGGAGTTTTTCCTGGTCAGCGCGATGCCCTTACCTCCCCACCCCCGATGCCCCCTTTTTGGTGTCTGACACCATTATCACAAATTATCACAAACCCAGGCCGCCAAAAGGGCTTCTTTGTTTCCGTGATCTCCAGCCGTGATGCGCGTTTGACCTTGGCGGCCTCTGGCGGTAAGATAGGTCTGCCTGTACGCTCTCCGAGCCCTTGCCCCTAAAGTCACGGGCCATGGGGCGGGGCCGATAGGGTAAGGCGGGAAACGGCCTTGCCTCCCGTGTTTGGAAAGGAGAGGGGACGGCGCCGGAAGGCGCCCGCCCGCCCTTTCCATCGGGCGGGTTTTTTTGTGGAAGAGAGCGGGTGGGAAGCGCGAGAAAGGAGGAAGGAAGAACCGGATGGAGTGGGAAAGGCCGGTGGTGGTCATATCCGGGGCCAGCAAGGATGTGGGGAAGAGCACCCTGGCGGCCCGGGTCATCGGCCGCTTCCGGGAATGCGCCGCGGCCAAGTTCACCCTCCATGAGGAGGAACCGTCGGCAGATCTCATCATCGAGGAAGCAGATCCCTACATGGATAACGACACCTCGCGCATGCTGCGGGCGGGGGCGCGCCCCGTCTTTTGGGTGCGAGCGACCCCCGCCACGCTTCCTCTGCTGGTGGATGAGGTCCTGCGGAGAACGGAAGGCCGCCCGCTGGTGCTTGAGGGCAACAGCGTACTGGAGCATCTGGGATGCGATTACGCCGTCTTCATCATGGGGGCGGGGTTCGAGGGTTTCAAGCCGTCGGCCTGGACGGCCCTGCGGCGGGCGGACAGCGTGCTGGTGAACGGGCCGCGTCGCCCTGAGGGCCAGGAGGCGGTTCGCCTGGAGAAAGAGATAAAGGCGATCAACCCTCGCGCCAAGTTGGTCTTCGCCGCCGAAAGGGGGGAAGAAGAGGCATATTCCATCATAATCAGCAGGATCGCGGGAAGGATCGGAGGTGAACGGCTCATGGGACAGAGCGATGAGAGGGTCGCCGATGCCCTGAAGGAACGGTCGGAAGACGGGCGGATCGCCTGCGCCGACGCCCTCAAGCTGGCCGAGGAGCTGGGAGTGCCGCCGCTGGAGGTGGGGAAAGCGGCCAATGAACTCAACATCAAGATCGTCCGTTGTTCGCTCGGATGCTTCTGAGCGGACGCTCAAGGCCGCCAGCGCCGCGGCGGCAGCATGGATGGCGCTGCTGATACTGCTCGCGGCGGCGCTCGCAGGTTGTGGCGAAGGCGTTTCTCAGGGGGGCGAGGTGGTGCTGGCCACTTCCACCTCTGTCGTCGACAGCGGCCTGCTGGACGCTCTCATCCCCGCCTTCGAGGATTCGCATCCCTACCGAGTGAGGGTGGAACCGCTGGGCAGCGGGCTGGCCGTACAGGCGGCCCTGGACGGTGAATGCGACGTGACCCTCACCCACAGCTACGCCGACGAGCAGCAGGCGCTGACGGCTTTTCTCACCGTGGACAGGCGCGAGGTCATGCACAACCGCTTCATCATCGCGGGTCCTCCTGCTGACCCGGCGGGCATAAGGGGCCTCGATGATCCCAACGAGGCCTTCAAGCGCATTATGCTGGCGAGGGGGCCTTTCCTCTCTCGGGGAGACGGCTCGGGCACCCACGCTGCGGAGCAGCAAGCTTGGCTGAGCTTGACGGGGTTCAGTCAGCCGCAGGACGCATCCTGGTACCGTCTTTCGGGAAAGGGCATGGCCGATACCCTGCTGGAGGCGGGAAGGTCCGGGGCTTACACCCTGTGCGACCTCGCGGTCTGGCTGGTGAGGGGAGGGGAGAGCGGACTGGAAATGCTCGTGGGGCCGGAAGACCGCATGACCAATCCTTACGTGGTCATGCGGGTCAACCCCGAAGCCTTCCCTGATGTTAATGAGGAAGGAAGCCGCGCTTTCGCGGACTTCCTCACCGGCCCGGAGGCGCAGCGCATCATCCGGGATTTCGGTGCGGAGCGGTACGGAACGCCACTTTACCATCCGGATGCGCTATGAGGTCGCAGAGGATCCCCCCATGCATCCGGAGAAAGGGAAAAGCGGCTGCCGCTTTGGGTTTTCTGTTATCTTCGCTGGCCCTGGCAGCGGTGGCTGCGGCGTTGCCGTCAGGTTGCTCGGGCGTAGGGCGTAGTGAGCTCATCCTGGCCACCACCACCTCCGTGCAGGATTCGGGACTGCTGGAGGGATTGGTCTCCATGTTCGAAAGAGGGCATCCCTATTCGGTGAAGGTGGTGGCGGTGGGCTCCGGTGCGGCCTTGGAGATGGCCCGCAAGGGAGAGGCGGACGTGCTGCTGGTACACAGCCCGGAAGGCGAGATGGAGCTGATGCGTCAGGGATACGGCATCGAGAGAGCCGCGGTCATGCACAACCATTTCATCGTGGTGGGCCCACCTGCCGACCCGGCGGGCATACGCGGGGCGAGCGATGCGATCGACGCCTTCCGCAGGATAGCCGCGGGAAGCCATTCCTTCGTCTCTCGAGGAGACGGTTCCGGCACCCACATCAAGGAGATGTCGGTGTGGTCGGCTGCGGGCATATCGCCTTCGGGAAGCTGGTACGCGGAGAGCGGAAAGGGCATGGGGGACACCCTGCGCGTGGCTTCCGAGATGGAGGCCTATACCCTGACCGACTTGGGGACCTGGCTTTCCGTGCGGGAAGGACTGGGGCTCGAGCTCATGGTGCGGGGAGGCGGGGCGCCCCTCAATGAGTACAGCGTTAT
>JACVIY010000076.1 GCA_015711755.1 Candidatus Geothermincola secundus
TGGCTATGTGGGCCGAGGAGGACACGGGCCAGAACTCGGTCAGCCCCTGCACCCCGCCGAGGAGGAGCGCTCGGCACCAGGGCATCAGGCCCCTGCTTCCCCCGCCCCGCGTTCCCGCAGGAATCGGCTCCGCTCCGCCAGGGCGCTCATCACCCTGACCGCCCTCTCCGGGGTGGAGAATATGCACATGCGGCGGCTGCCTTCCGGCAGAAGGCTCAGATCGCTCTCTCGTTGGGGCATGCCCACGGTAACGATGGGCTTTCGACGGCTCTCCGTCAGTTCCACCACCGCCTCCACGAAGGCCTCGGTCATCTTCTCCATGTGCTTGCGTACCTCCAGCTTGGAATGCTCGTCCGCCCGGGCCCATTCCCTTTCTATCATCTCTCTGAAGGAGATGTTGGCGTTGACCGTCCCCAGGGAGATGATCCCGTCGAAGGCATCGCTCGAGGCGAGTTCTCTGAGGCAGCTGATGTGCGCCTCGATATCGAAGACGCCCACCAGGTCCACCGGATTGCCCCTGCTCCAGTAAGGGGGAAGGATGCGGTCCATTTTCTCCTTTATCCCCGACGGCAGGGGGGGCACTTCCAGCCCTTCCCGCTCGCATAGGTCTGCGGTGACCACCCCCCAACCGCCGCCCCAGGTGAGGACGGCCACGCGGTTGCCGCGCGGCAGGGGCAGCTTCACCATTGCGTCGGAGATATCCAGCATCTCCTCGGTGGAGCGCGCCCTGACCAGACCCAGCTGTGAGATCATCCCCGAATAGAGCTCCTCGGAACCGGCCATGGCCGCGCTGTGCGAGGCCGCCGCGGCCCTGCCGGCCCGCGTCCCGCCCGCCTTGTAGATCACTATGGGCTTGCGGGGGCTTATCCTTCGCGCCTCCTCCAGAAAAAAGCGGGGACGCTTGAAGCCCTCCACATAGAGGAGGATGACCCGGCTGGCCTCGTCTTCGGCGAAATAACGCAGGTAGTCCACGAAGTCGAGGTCGCTCTCGTTTCCTATGCACACGAAACGGGAGAAGCCCACGCCCCGGTAAGCCCCGAATCCCAGCATCTGGGTGCCCAGGTTGCCGCTCTGGGCGGCGAAGGCGATGGAACCGGGCAGCGGCCGCACCGCGGGCATGAGGGCGGTCAAACTCAGCGGTGCGGTGTATATCCCCATGGTATTGGGTCCCACCACGCGCAGCCCCAACCCCCTCGCCTTTTCCACCATGCGGCGCTCCATCTCCTTACCCTTCGGCCCCGATTCGCTGAAGCCCCCGGATATGACGATGGCCACTCTCGCCCCCGCTCGAGCGCAAGCGGGCAGCTCCTCCTCCACCCTGTCGGCCGGTATGGCCAGCATGACCAGGTCCAGGGGGCCGGGTACCTCCTCGACGCTGCGGTATATCGGCATGCCGTGGATCTCTCCGCCATGCGGGTTCACCAGGAAGAGGGGACCGCGGTACCCGCCTCCGATGATGTTGCCGGGGATGATGTTCCCCCACTTGCTGGCGTTGCGCGAGGCCCCGATGATGGTGACGCTGCGCGGTTCGAACAGCGCTCTTACGGCTTCTTCAGAGCACGGTGCGGCCATTTTATTCACTACCTCCGTCAGTTCCCGGCCGGTTTTGTTAAAGATCATTGACCATGCGCGCCAGCTCATGGTAGCGGTCCCGCAGTTCCAGCAGGCGCTCGAACAGCTCGGCGAAGCCCGGCATTCCCTGCGACTGCTCCAAAAGGATCCCGGCGAAGAGGTCGCTGAGTTCCTGGTTGAGGCGCTGCCGCGCCTCGGGATCCTCGGAGATCAGAGAGGTACGGGCACGCTCCAAAATGTCCAGCAATCCGGAGAAGATCCCCCGGAAGAAATCCCGGGCCGCCGGGGCCGCGTCTCCGGACTCCGCATCCACCGCCCCCAGGCCATCCTTCGCCGTGCTTATGTCGCGGTCGAGCGCGGAAAGAAGCGAGGCCCGCTCCCCGCCGAGGACTCCCACTTTAAAGACCTCCAGACCCCTCGAAAAAAAACCGTCCAGCACGTCGGATATCTCGTAAAGATACTCGTAGGCGGCGGAAAAGTCTTCTCCCAGCTCCATGCCCAGGCGGTATAGCTCGAGGATATCGGCGTGCAGGGAACGGGCTTCGGAAGGGGGGCTCATACCCTGGGCCTCCTCCAGCGAGGAACGGAACACGTCCTCGATACGGCGGGAGACGCGCATGCCGTCCAGGGAGATCTCCCTCATACCTCCTTCCGCTTGCTCCTGCATGCGCGCGGCCAAGGCGTTCATCTCCTCCTCCACCCTGAGGTTTATGGAGTAGATGGCGTTGGAGTAATCCTCCGTGGTCATTTTCCCGCAGCCGCACAGCGCGGCGGAGAGAAGGGCGGAGAGGCAGCAAACGGCGATAACGGCGCCTGCCGCCCTCATCCGCACCATGCTCGCTACGCTTCCGGCACCTGGGATCATGGGTGAGACAATCATAGCACAAGGCTGGTCCAAGGCATTCCGTAAGAGCGCATCCCCCCATTTCCGCCGTTCTCAACGCGGGCGCTCAGCGCTGACCGCGACTGCCCGTTTTTGCCCGACGGCTGAATGCGTGATATTATTATGTAACTGTATTGTTTTGATATATACGGTTAAGGGAGGGTGCCTGCTTCCGGAGGTGATTCGCCGTGAAGTCAGGCAGAGCGGAGAACATGAGCAGGAACGCATCCAGCCCGGCGCGAGAGGCCTACAAGGTCAGGATCAGCAAGGGCTTCGTGGACGCCGATTTCGGAGAGGGCTTCCTGGTGGAGGTGTGGGATTACCGCTCCCAGCGCATCGTCTACGGCGAGAGGTTCCACGACCTGGAAAGGGCGCGGCGACGGGAAAAGGAGATCAAGGCCGATCTCGACAGCATGAGCATGGAGCGCTTCCTGCAGTCATATGCGAGGAAGAAGGCCTGAGCCCCCGAGGCAGGCCCGCTTGTCCTGCTTTCCCATGATCTCCACCGAGGATCATAGGAGCGATCCCGCCCCCGGCGGCCGCGCATGTTCATATCAGACGTCCCGTCACTTCCGGTAGATGCGCAGCAGGTTGTTGACTCTGGCGAGGACCGCCTTCCTAAGTTCGGGCGGCTCCAGTATCTCCACATCCGTCCCGTAGCGCAGCAGCTCTTTCTCCAGCCAGGCGAAGTTCTCCGCATATAGGGTGCAGGTCACCGAGCCGTCCTCCTCCAGCCGCTTGCTGGAGAAGATTCCCTGCTCCATTATCCAATTCGCATAGTAGGGACTGAAGCGCAGACGGACCTCCCGCCCCGAGAAATCGCCCATTCCCGGCATCTCTTCTCCCCGTTCCCGCGCCGCGTGATCGTCGGGATTGAAGCGGGTCTTGAGCATCCTGCATTCCCGAATGCGGTCCACCCGGAAAACGCGCCTCTCCTTGGAGCGGTGGTCCCATGCCTGCAGGTACCAGTTGCCCTCGGCGAACTGCAGCTTCAGCGGATCGATCCGCCTTTTGGTGATGACGTCCCGCCCCGAGCTGTAGTACTCCATCTCCACCCTGCGCCCATCCTCGATGGCCTCTCGCAGCATCCGCAGCCGGGGCTGGTCGCGGTGCTCGGGCTCGATGGTCAGCAACTCATGTGCCCCGTCGAGGACCTTCCTCTCCTCGGCCAGGAGCGCCTCCCTCAGCTTGGAGAGAGCCGCCTGGAAGGTGGCGGCTTCCCTCAATCCGGCCAGTTCGGATAGAGCCCGTCCGGCCAGATAGAGGAAGACCAGCTCCTGGGAGGTGAAGCGCAGGGGTCGGGAGAAGTAATCGGCCATGTTGATATAGATGCGGTCGCCCTCGATGTTCACGTCGATGAGATCGCCGGGGTCGTAATCGGGCCTGCCGCACAGGAAGATAAGCTGGATGTCGTCCAACAGGTCTTTGCGGGCCAGGCCGAAGGCCTCGCACACCTCGTCCACCGTGGCCCCCTGGTTCTTCACCAGATAGGGTATCAGGCCGAGAAGCCGCAGCGTCCTGGCCTCACTCGCGGGCATCCCGACTCCTCCCCTTCGTCATCGCCGCCTTCATCCTGTTCAATCTATCCAGCATCTCCTCTCGCAGTTCGGCGGGGGAGAGCAGCTCCGCGTCCTCCCCGAAAGAGAGTACCCATGCCAGGAGGGTGTCGCGGTTGCGCCCTCTCACGGTCAGGGTGCCGCTTCCGTCCTCATGCCCTTGAAAGGGACAGCGGGGGGTCATGTTCTCCTTTATCCACCAGGCCACCTTGGGAGAGAAGCGGATGCGCGCCTCGAACTCCGGCCCCTCCTCGAACTCCCAGGGAAGGCGGTTGGCGTAATCCTCCACGCGGAAACCCGCGGGCCTCCGAAAATCGGGGCCCTTTTTGGCGGCGCGGGGCAGCTCCACCTCGCCGTGGATGCGGGAAACCCGGAAGCTGCGCATCTCCTCCCGCAGATGGCAGTATCCCACCAGGTACCAGCAGCCGTGCTTGAAGTAAAGGCCGTAGGGGTCGACCTCCCGTTCGCGGGGACTGCGGTCGTGCAGGGAGCGGTAGCGCATCCTCACTCTCTTCTGCTCGATGACCGCGCGCAACAGCAAGGCCAGGTTGGCCCGCGCTGCTCCTTCCTCGGCCGACTGCCAGCCCACCGGCAGCCTCGCCTCTGCCCTTTCCCGCCCCAGGTCGGCTGCCAGCTTGTACATGACCCGGCACACCTCTTCGCCCAGGGGGAAGCCGCCTTCACGCACCAGGCCGTGCAGTATCCAAAGGGCCATGCGCTCCTCCGGTTCGAAGTCTATCTCCGGGAGATAGTAGGCCTCTTTGGGGATCCGGTAGCCCATCTCCTCGCCGAAGGCGTCGGTGGGCTGCAGCTCGATGGGGATGCCCAGCTCGCGCAGCTCCTTCTTGTCCCGCTCGAACATGCGCTTGAAAGCGCCGATGTCCTCCTGCCCGTAACCCTGCACGTTGTTGCGTATCTCCTCCAGGGTCACCGGGCGGCGCGAGTCGAGGAGGGCCACGATGAGGTTCAGCTGCCTCTCGGTCTTACGGCGGCTCACCCACAACCCCCTTTCAGGGCTCATCTGCAACCCGGCCGGCCCGGGAAGCCGGACGTCCCGCATCTCCATTATAAAGCAGGGGGTGCGCCCCGCTTCCGCCATCTTCGGTTTTTCCGAGGGGGGGGAACTCGCGGAAGACGTCAGGGCTACGCATGCTATTCGGTTTATCATATAGCCGTGGATTTAAGCGTGATCGCCGCCGTTTTCGCGGTCATCTTCCTGGCGGAGCTGGGGGATAAGACCCAGCTGGTCTTGCTGGCCATGGGGTCGCGTCTTCCCTGTAAACGCGTCCTGGCCGGGGCCATGGCCGCATTTTTCCTGCTGAACCTGCTGGCGGTGCTGGCGGGCTCCGCAGTCTACCGCTTCCTGCCGCTGCGCGCCCTGCAGATAGCGGCGGGGTCCGTTATGGCCTTTTTCGGGCTGCTGGCCCTGCTCCGCGAGGGGGAAAGCGGGGATGAGGCGAGAGGAGCGGCGGGGATGGCGGGCCCCTTCCTCGCCTCCTTCCTGATGATGACGGCCATGGAGCTGGGGGACAAGACCCAGCTCTCCTTGGTGGCCCTGTCCGCCCGCTACGGCTTGCCCGCTTCGGTTTTCCTCGGCGGGACCGCGGCCCTGTGGACCACCTCTGCCGCCGCGTTGCTTTTGGGCAGCCGCCTCCTCCGCCTCATCCCTCCGCGCAAGATGCGCGCGGTGGCCGGCGTGGTCTTCATCGTCTTCGGGCTGGCCATGATCATGGGCATCGCCTGAGCCGGCGGGGCGAGCGCCGGCCGACCGGGGCCCGCCTTTCGGCGGCCCGGCGGTCTCATTCGTACTCGAAGCAGTCCATGTCCTGGAGGGAGCCGGTGCGCTCCTCGGGCGGCTTCCACCTCACCTTGACCCGCTGCCCTATCCTCACCTCGCGCCAGTCCACGTCCCGCAGGACCCCCATTATCCATGAATCGCAGCCGTCCAGCTGCACCATCAGGGCTATCTGCGGCTCCGCAAGGGGGTTGCCGCGGATGTCGGACATGGTGGCGGTGAACGATCTTATGGTCCCGTGGTCGGAGACGTCCACCGGCTCGTCGATCTCCACCAGGCACTTGCGGCAGTAGAAGGGGCCGGGGAGGTAGACCATGTTGCAGCTGCCGCAGCGGATGCCGGTGAACTTCCCCTCCTTCATGCCCCGCATCATCAGCCGCATGCCCCTGCCTTCCACGCGGAAGTTGAAACCCGACAGCTCCCAGGCACCCGAGACCACCCGGAAGTCCTTTTTACCCTCGCCCATGACCGCACCTCCCTACCGCTTCAGGGGGGCGTCCCCCAGGATGGTCACCGTGTTGTACTGCATGAGCCCGCCCCAGCCGTGGGCCAGCGCCTTCCTCACCTTCTTGGGGACCTGATGCCCTCCCTCCGCCTTTCCCATGATCTGGAGGGCGCATTCGGTGACCCGGTTGAGGGCGGAGGTCCCGATGGAGTTGGTGCTGACCACGCCGCCGGAGGCGTTCACCGGCAGGCGCCCGTCTATCTCCGTCTCGCCGCGCTCCAGCATCCTGTGGGCCTCGCCCGCCTCGCAGAGCCCCAGCTTCTCCAGATACATCAGGGTCTGATGGGCGAAGCCGTTGTATATCTCCACCAGGTCTATCTCCTTCTTGGGGTCCTCGATGCCCGCCCGCTCGTAGGCCTTCTTCGCCGCTATCTGGCAAGACATCTGTTCGGCCGGGTCGGTGATCAGGCCCTCGATGAGGTTGCCGGTGGTGGGGTCGGAGGTGCAATTGGCCACCGCGTGGATCCAGGCCGCCTTATCGGCCACCTTCGCCGCCTTCTCCGCCGAAGCGAGGATGCAGACGGTGGCCCCGTCGGTGGTGGGGCAGATGTGGCCGAAGCGGATGGGGTAGGAGACCATGGGGGTCGCGGCTATCTTCTCCGCCGTGCACTCGGGGTCCTTGAGGTGGGCGTAGGGGTTCTTGGCGGCGTTGCGCCTCTCCAGGGCCGCCTGGGCGTCGATGTGCTCTATGCCCGCTCCGGAACGGTGCAGGTAGGAGGTGGCCTGAAAGGAGATGCCCCCGGCGCTCCCCCCGCCCAGCCCGCACATGCCCGAACCACCGGTGAGGTCGATCCCCAGGGAGAGCATGGTCATTATCTCGGGGGTGATGATGCCCGCCAGCCCCACCTGGGCGTCGCCCTCGGAGTGCTTCTCGAAGGTGACGGTCATGACCGTGTCGTAAAGCCCCGAGGCCACGTGGTAGTAAGCGCAGTGGAAGGCGCTCATGCCCGTGGTCCCCCCGGTGGCGATGCGCATGATCGGCTTTCCCAGGGCGGTGATGTGATCCGCGCTCCACAGATGAGGCATGTTCACCCCCTCGAAGGTGTGCATGTTGCCGAAAGTGAAGGCGTCCATGTCCTCGGGGGTCAGCCCGCAGTTCCGGTAGGCGCTCCAGACGGCCTCGGAGATCATCTCGGGGATGCTCACGTCGTTGCGCTTGCTCACGAACACCGGGCAGTAGCCCACGCCGATTATGGCCACGTCGCGCATGCCCTCCACCCCCTATATCCCCAGAACGACCACGGTGTTCTGCTGCAGGCAGAGCCCGTCCTGCCCGTGCGCCAAAGCCAGCCGCGGCTCTCCCGCCTGCACGGCGCCCGCCTCCCCCCGCAGCTGCCGGAACGCTTCCGCCACCCGCACCGCCCCGGTGGCGCAGACGGGATGGGCGGACAGAGCGCCTCCCGAGGGGTTGAGCGCGAGGCGGGCATCTTTGCCGAAGCCCCCTTCAGCGAACCTGCGGGGAGCCTCGTCCGCGTCCGCCAGCCCCATGGAGGCGGCCAGCAGGGGCGCCTGATAGGCGAAGAGGTCGGAGACCTCGGCCAACCCTATCTCGGAAGCTGGGTCGCTTATGCCGGCCATGGCGAAGGCGCGCCTGGCCGCATCCGCAGCGGAGGCGGAGCGGGTGAGATCCCTCCCCGCGAAGTAATAGGAGTCTATGCTGGAGCCGAAGCCCCTTATCCACACCGGCCTGTCAGTCAGCTCCCTCGCCCGGCCGGCCGAGGCCAGGACGATGGCGCAGGCGCCGTCGGTGGGCGGGTAGCAGTGCATCTCCCGCAGCGGCTCGTACAGGTAGGAGGAGGAGGCGACCTTGCTCTCGTCCGCGCCGTCGAGGGAGCGCGTGACCATGTCGTTGGCGGCGCCGTTGGCC
Organism: Candidatus Geothermincola secundus; assembly: GCA_015711755.1. Classification (GTDB taxonomy): domain Bacteria; phylum Actinomycetota; class Geothermincolia; order Geothermincolales; family Geothermincolaceae; genus Geothermincola_A; species Geothermincola_A secundus. Next base: position 8,179 of record JACVIY010000076.1, read on the forward strand.
AGCGCCGCCGCCGCCGCCCGGTCCAGCCATCCCTCATCCAGTCCGCGGCTCCTGAGGTAGGCCCGCGCCTGCAGGGCCGCCCCCGAAAGCTCGTTGAGCAGGCCGAGCTGGCGGTCGTAGGTGGGATCGAGGGAGTACTGCACCTGCAGGTAGGGGCTGACCTGATGCCCGCAGAGGCTGTGGGCGATGACCATGGCGGTATCGTAGTTGCCCTCCAGTATGCGCAGGGCACCGTAGACCACCGCGTTGATGCCGTCCATCTCCACCTTGGTCTCGTCCTTGAGGTAGGCGCCCACCGGCCCGTCCTCGAAGACGTTGGAGATGGTGCGCCCCTCCAGGAAGTCGTTGGAGGCGAGGATGAAGCAATCGATGGCGTGGCGGTCTATGCCCAGTTTGTCCAGGACGCCTCTCACCGTGCGGAAGCAGAGGCGCTCCCGGGTCAGCCCCAGATCGTCTCCCTGGCTGTATTCGATGCCGACTATGGCGACCTTGTCGTCCATGCTCCTCCCACCCCCTCAGGCCGGCTCGTAGTGGCTGAGGACGAGGTACTCGTTCTCGGCGTCCGGGTCCCAGACGGCCCGCATGCGCATGCCCGGCCGCAGGGCGGCGGGGTCCGCGCCCCTTATCCTCGCCAGCAAAGGCAAGGCGGCGCCGTCCGGCCTCACCAGCCCGATGGTGAACGGTTCGGCCTGGCTCAGCCGCCCCTTGCTCATGCTCACGTGGCCCACGGTGAACTCGACCAGCTCTCCCTCCGTACCCAGCTCCACCCATTCCTCCAGCCGTAGGCGGCACCCGCCGCAGTACATGCGCGGAGGGACCAGGACCTTGCCGCAGCCGCTGCACCTCACCCCCAGGATCTTTTTCTCCTTCAGGCCGTCCAGATACCTCTCCAGGTAGGCCCCCAGGCGGTAGTTGTAGCCGAAGTCCATGGGCACCGCGGGGGTGAAATAGGATCCCATCAGCCCTTCCATGCAGCATCCCTCCTTCTTGCGCCGGCACCCGCGGAAGATGATCGCCGGCCCCGCATCCCTTCTCGCCTCGCCTCTCCCCAGCCGCGCCGCGCGGCGCCGTGCGGCGCCACCGCCTATTCTATTTATCAACCGGTCGGCCGGTCAAATCGAGGATGCGGGATCCGATGCGGCGGGGGATGCCTTACGCCGACGACGCTACCGGCGGGCGCGCGGGCGTTTTCTGTAATATCATTTCATTTGTCAAGGCAAAGGAAGAGGGCGGTCGTTCCCTCAGGCCGAGGGGGCGGCCCGACCGCAGGGAAGGATCTTTTATGGGCGCCGGCAGGAGACTGGCGGAGGCAGCGAGGCGTTCGGCCTGGCTGCTGCTGCTGGGGGCAGCCCTGCTGCTGCTCTCGGTGGCCCTCTACTTCATCCATTACCTCGTCTTCCGCGATGCCCATCACATATTCATTTATCTGCTGGGCGACCTCGCCTTCATGCCCATCGAGGTGCTGTTGGTCACCCTCATCGTGGACCGCCTGCTGGGGGCGCGGGAGAAGCGGCAGACCATGGAGAAGATGAACATGGTCATCGGGGCCTTCTTCAGCGAGATGGGGCTGGATCTGCTCACCCGGCTCATCCGCAGCGGCAGCTGCCCGGCGGAGATGGCGGCGGGGCTCAAGTTCAACGCGAGATGGAGCGACGCCGACTTTCGGCGGGCGGCGGAGAGGGTCAAGGGCTTCGATTACGTCCTGGACCGCGAGAGGACTGACCTCTACGAGCTGCGCTCCTTTTTGACTTCCAAGCGCGACTTCTTCCTGCGCATGCTGGAGAACCCCACCCTGCTGGAGCACGACACCTTCACCGACCTGCTCTGGGCCACCGACCATCTCTCCGAGGAGCTGCTCTTCCGCCGGGGTCTGGACGACATCAGCCGGCCCGACTTCGATCACCTTGAAGCGGATGCCCGCAGGGTCTTCCACCTGCTCATCTTCGAGTGGCTGCACTATCTCGTCCACCTGAAGAACAACTATCCCTACCTCTTCTCGCTGGCGGTACGCACCAACCCCTTCGACGAGGAAGCCTGCGTGGAGATAGGTTAGGGAGCGGTCGGGGGGGCGCTTTGGGGGAATGTGAAGAGAGCGAGCTGACGCGCCTGCTGCGCGAGCAGGCGGGCGGCTTCGCCTCCTGCCGGGCGGGAGCGGGGGGCTGGGAGCCGCCGGACACGCCCGGGCTTTTGAGCCGCTTCCGCGAGGCGGCCGGGTTGGGATGGGCCGGCCTGCTTACCTCCGAGGGCTACGGGGGAGAGGGCGCCGGATGGCCGGAGGCGGTGGCGGTGGTGGAGGAACTGGCGGCGGGAGAGCCGCGGCTGGCCTTGATGATGGCCTCCCACCTGACCTGCTGCCGCGGGGCGGAGATGTGGGGACGGGAGGACGCGCTGAGGGAGGTCCTTCCGCCGCTTGCCCGGGGAGAGCGGCTGGGGGCTCTGGGGCTGACCGAACCGGAGGCGGGCACCGACTTCGACCGGCCGCGGGCGGCTCTGATGGTAAGGGGCGAGGCCGAGGTCGCGGTCAGCGGCAATAAGTGCTTCGTCACCAACGCCGCCGCGGAAACGCCTTTCTCTTTGCTGACCTTCGCCCGGTCTAAGAGCGGGCTGGCGGCCCTGCTCATCCCCTCGGAGGCGCCCGGCCTGCACCTGGCCCATCTCTACCGCTTCAGCGGCTGGGAGGGGCTTCCCAACCACGCGGTGGTCCTGCAGGACTGCCGGGTCCCCGCGGGCGGCGTGCTTCGCGATGGGCTGGGGAGGGAGGATCTGCTCGGAATGCTGGACGGCGCCTGGCTGCTGGCGGCGGCCCTGGCGGCGGGAATGGGCCGCGCCTGCCTGGAGGAGGCCGCCGCCTATGCGCGGAGGCGGGAGCAGGGCGGTGCCCGACTCGCCGGGCATCAATCCGCGGCCTTCCGCCTGGCGGACACGGCCACCGGCCTTGAGCTTCTGCGCACCTCGCTGCTGCCGGCGGCCCGCCGCCTGCGGGATGGCGAGGACGTCCACGCCGAGATATGCATGCTCAAGCTGCACTCGGCGGGCTGGCTGGAGGAGGCCGCCTCCTGCGCCGTGGAGATGTGCGGCTCCTTCGGCTACACCCTGGACAGCCGCATCTCCTCCCTGTGGCGCGATTCCAAGGGCCTGCGGCTGCTTTGGGGCACCCGCGAGCTGGCCCGCCTGGAGCTCGCCCGCTCCCTCGGCCTGCCCAAGTGATTTAGGGATCAGGCCCGAAAGTTTCCTACCCGGGCGCTGGAAATCTCGGTTTGACCACAATATTTCCTTTTAGGACGAAGAGGCCCGGCTCCCTCGCCCCGGGCGACAGAAGGGAGTCCAGCCAATGCTGTATTCACTTCTGCAAGCATGGAAAGGACACAGAGAGAGACGGAACAAACCCCAAAAGCCCCGCCTGCGGATGCGGTCAGATGGGGCAGGGGATGCTTCGCTCGCTCCGCGTATCATAAAATGAGGGGCTGAGGGGTGCCGGTTCTCCCCAGGGGCAGTGAGGGTCTGCGCCGGTGAGAAGATAAGGGGGCAGAGACGGTGGATAAAGATTTCGAGAGGCGCGTGGACGGGCTGAGGGCGAGAGGGGACGCGTCCGGGATACCGGACCTCCTCAAGGGCACTCAGACGTCTTAAGGTTTCCAGGAATTTAGGTATGCGAGATGGCCCGGGCAGGAATAGGATCGGGGATCGTAAAGCTCCTTATAGGGGCTATGGGGGACAGGGACAAGGATGTGCGGAGAGCGGCCGCATGGGCCCTGGGCGAGATCGGTGATGCCCGGGCAGTGGAGGCGCTCATGGAGGCCCTGGATGACGAATATTTTATTGTGCGAATGACGGCCGCGGAGGCCCTTGGGGAGATCGGTGACCCCCGGGCGGTGGAGCCTCTCCTCCGAGCCTTAAGGGATAGGAATGAGGATGTGCGAGAGGCGGCCAGGAGAGCCTTGGAAAAGCTGGGCTGGAGAGAGGACGGGAACAATACCTCATCGGGTTCTCAGACTTAGCGCCGACATTGATAGATAGGGCCATGAAAAGCACGATATGACAATTGACTCTTTCTTCGTGTCAGCCCTTGGGCATCAGTTCAAATATGCCAGGAATCTTAGATCAGACCTGAAGGTCTCCTCACCTGCGCGGAAGATCTTTTGGTTCGCCCCTGATATTTCCACCCGGTCATAGCGAGCGGAGGCCGAAGGCCGGAGCGTGGCGATCTCCGCCCCTTCCC
>JACVIY010000077.1 GCA_015711755.1 Candidatus Geothermincola secundus
TATTCGTCATGCCGCGGATGAACGGCCGGGGGATTATGCCGTGTCCGGGGAAAGGGCGGCTCGCGACCGCGGCGCGCTGGAGGGGGTCGTCGGCCGGCCGATTCGGAACGCACGCCGAGGGATAGGGGATATAATCACCCGTGTCGAAAGCGGCGGAAGACGGGGAGCCGGGCGCCGGGCCTCCGCTGGAGGAGATCCGCGTGCGGAGAAAGGGGGATAGATGAAAAGAAGCGATTTTGTCGAGGCGGCCAGGGGTGGCCGGCCGGCTGACCTGCTGCTGAAGAACTGCAGACTGATCAACGTGTTCAGCGGTGAGTTGCAGGAGTGCGACCTGGCGGTGAAGGACGGCGTCATCCTGGGGTGGGGAGGCTACCGTGCGGTCGAGGTGGTCGATCTCGGCGGGGCTTTTGTCGCCCCCGCCTATATAGACGGGCACATCCATGTGGAGTCCTCCATGGTGGGGCTGGCCGAACTCGCCAGGGCCTTGGTCCCCCGCGGGACCTCAGGCATCGTCACCGACTATCATGAGATTGCCAACGTGCTGGGGGTGGAGGGCATCGAGTACATGATCGCCGCCGATGAGGGCCTTCCCCTTCAGATATGGGTGATGCTGCCCTCCTGCGTCCCGGCCACACCCATGGAGACGGCGGGAGCTTCCCTGGGTCCGGAGGAGCTGAGGCCGCTGCTGTCTCGCCCCCAGGTGCTGGGAGTCGGAGAGATGATGAACTTCCCCGGCGTGGTCGGCGGCTTTCCCGAGGTTCTGTCCGTGCTGGATCTGGCGGGAGACCTCCCGGTGGACGGTCATGCCCCGGGGCTCTCGGGCTTGCCCCTTAACGCTTACGCTGGTTCCGGGATCTCTTCCGACCATGAGTGCGTGACCCTTGAGGAGGCGGCGGAGAAGCTGGCGCGGGGCATGTACGTGATGATCAGGGAGGGTTCCACGGCGAAGAACCTGGAGGCGCTTCTCCCCCTGGCCCGTGGGGCAGCCGCCCGCCGCTGCCTGCTGGTATCCGACGACCGCCACCCCGCCGACCTGCTGGAGGAAGGGCACCTGGATGCGCTCCTGAGCAAGGCGGTGTCCCTTGGAGCGCATCCTGTGGAGGCTCTGCGCATGGTCACCCTCAACCCCGCGGAGCGCTTCGGTCTCAAGCGCCGAGGGGCCTTGGCGCCGGGGTATCGGGCGGACCTGGTGGTGCTTCAGGATCTTTCCTCTTTTCGGGCACTCAGGGTGATGAGGGAAGGCAGGTGGGTGGCCGAGGGAGGCCGCCTGCTCGCTGACGACCTGCCCAAGCCCCCACCCCTGCGCTCCACCGTCCGTATCGATTGGGAGAGGGCCGGGGACATCGGGGTGAAGGCCGAGAGCGGCCGCATGCGGGTCATCGGGCTGGTGCCCGACCAGATAATCACTGAGCGGCTTCTGCTGGAGCCACGGGTCGAGGAGGGCACGGCGGTAACGGACATCTCCCGGGACCTCCTGAAGATATGCGTGTTCGAGAGGCACAAGGATACGGGAAATGTCGGTTTGGGCTTCGTCAGGGGCTTCGGACTGAAGGAGGGGGCCCTGGCTTCAACCGTTGCGCACGATTCCCACAACCTTATAGCCGTGGGGGCGGACGACGGCGAGATACTCGCTGCGGCGCGGGCCGTGGAGGAGATGGGAGGCGGGCAGGCGGTGGTCAGGAGAGGGGAGGTCATCGCCAGACTGCCGCTTCCCGTCGCCGGCCTCATGTCCGATCTGCCCCTGGAGGAGGTGGCCGCTCGGGTGCGCGGCCTTAAAGAGGCGGCCGCGAGTTTGGGATGCAGCGTGGCCGAGCCCTTCATGGCCCTTTCCTTTTTGGCGCTCCCGGTCATCCCGGAGCTGAAGATGACCGATCGGGGGCTGTTCGATGTGGCCTCCTTCAGCCACGTGCCCCTGTTCGCCTGATTCGAAACGGGGGTCGGGCCGGGCTTGATGTCCGGGAACCCTCGTTCTCATGATGAAGGGCTGCTGAGGGATGTTCGGAAAAAGTTGAAGGTTTGGGCCTGGCCCCAAAGTGAAGGTGGGATCTCAATCGAGGGCGGCGCGCAGGACATTGGCCGCTATGAGGAATAGGACTAACCCGGCAGCTATGGATCTGCGCACCGCCGGCCTCTCCAGGGTATCCGCAAGGCGGAAGGCGTATTTTTTCACGCGGGCCACCCCGTCCATGAGCTCGCCGGAGAAATGAGAGGCGTGGGCCAGCTGCCCTCTGGCGGCTCCCACCGCTTCTCCCATGCCCCTGACGGTTTCGCTCACCCCGTCGAGTGAGCCTTCCAGACCGTCCAGGGCCGCGCCGATCCTATTAACCGCCATTCTTTTTCCTCCCCTCGTCCCCATGATCCGCCCCTATGGGGGTCCCCTTGATGTCCGAAATCAGATGACCGGCTCTTCCTCCAGCTCGCCCGGCCCGTGCAGGCCCTCCGCCGGAGAGGTTCCCATGTCCAAAACCACCTTGAGGACATCGTCGCGCGCGGCGTATTCAAAGGCCTGGACGCCGTTCTCCAGGGGGAAGCGCCTGTCGATGAGCGGCTGCACGTCCACCAGGCCCCGCATCAAGGTGCGGATGGCCGGCTCGAAAGAACCGCAGCGGGAGCCGACTATGGTGACCTCGTCGACCACCAGCTTGGATATGTCCATGACTATCTTGTTCACGTAAGTGCTCTTCTGGACGATGGTCCCGGCGGGGTTCACCATGCGCCTGGCCAGGTCGAAACCCTCGGGTTTGCCGCTGCACTCTATGACCACGTCGTGGAGGGAATCATCGACCTCATCGGCCATCACCGTGCGTATGCCCATCCGGTCGAGGATCTTGAGCTTGGAAGGGAACTTCCCCACGACCAAAAGCTCGCAGCCGGTGAGCCGCATTACCTGCGCCATCAGCTGACCCAGCTTTCCCGCCCCCAGCACCGCCACCCGGGTGTAGGGGGTTATGTGCACCTGCTCCAACACCCGCAGGCAGGCGGCTAGGGGCTCGATGAAGATGGCCGAGTACTGGGGGATGTAGTCGGGCAGCACGTGCAGGTTCTCCACCGGAAGGGTGAGGTACTCGGCGAAGGCGCCGTCCCTTCCGGAGATGCCCAGCGTGGTCCTTTCCTCGCAGTGATGGGGCCGGTTCTCCAGGCACTGCCGGCAGCATCCGCAGGAGCAGTTTATCTCGCCAACCACCCTGGTCCCCACGAGCTCTTCGACCTCCGAGCTCTCCACCACCCCCACGAACTCATGGCCCAGCACCCCCCGGAACTCCATGTATCCCTTGACGATTTCCAGGTCGGTGTTGCAGATGCCCGCCGCCAGCACCTTGATGAGGGCTTCCCCCGGCGCCGGCTCGGGTATGGGGAGGTCGTCCCGCAGCCTCAGCTCTCCGTCGAAATAAAGACCCAGCATCCCCGCTCTTCCTCCGTAACACGGCGTCAACGCTCGTCCCGCACGCTCTTAACGCTGATTATAGCACCTGAAAAAGCATGAGCCCTCGGATAGGGCGGGTCGGGGCATCTGCCCCCGTCGGCTCAGAGCATCTTTTTGCCCATCCCGATAAGTTGTCGAGCGAGCCATGCCCTATGATATACTTTTTACTGCTTTTCGCCGGGGAGGACATGCGGTTCAGCGGCAGTAAAAGGAGGGAGCAGACATTGGATATCGAAAAGGTCTTCATCGTGGGCGCAGGCCTGATGGGCTCGGGGATCGCTCAGGTGTGCGCGGCCGCCGGCTATCAAGTGAAGATGCACGACGTCAAGGAGGAATTCGTCCGGAAAGGGCTGGAGAACATCAAGTCCTCGCTGGGCAAGTTCCTGTCCAAGGAGAAGATAACCCAGGAGCAGCATGACGCCGCGCTGTCCAACATCACCCTGACCACGAGCCTCGAGGACGCGGCCGACTGCGACTTCACCTGTGAGGCGGTCTTCGAGAACCTTGAGGTGAAGAAGGAGGTCTTCGCCAAGCTGGACGAGGTCTGCCCGCCTCATACGGTGCTGGCCACCAACACCTCGGCCATTCCCATATCCTCCATAGCGGCGGCCACCAAGCGTCCGGACAAGGTGGTGGGCACCCATTTCTTCAGCCCTGTGCCCCTCATGCGCCTTTGCGAGATAATCCGCGGGGTGCAGACCTCGGACGAGACGGTGGAAACGGCCGTCGCATGGGCGCAGAAGGTGGGCAAGCAGACGGTGGTGGTTCAGAAGGACCACGCCGGCTTCATCGCCAATCGGCTTTATCTGGCCATGAGCGCCGAGGCCATGCGCATGCTGGAAGCGGGGGTGGCCTCGCCCGAGGATATCGACAAAGCCATGAAGCTGGGGTTCAATCTTCCCATGGGCCCGCTTGAGCTCAGCGACATGACTGGAATAGACGTGGCCATGAACGCCATGTTGGCCATCTACAACGACACCGGCGACCCCAAGTATATGCCCGCCCCCTTGATGCGGCGCATGGTGGCCTCGGGCCTGCTGGGGCGCAAGACCGGCAAGGGTTTCTACGATTATTCCTCGGGTCAGCAGGTCAGCTACTGGAAGCTGTGAAGGGTGGCAGCCCAAGGGAGGGGATCGCGCCGCGGTACCGGGGTTAGGCGAGATAAGGCCGGGAGCAGATGCCCTATAACACCATCCTCACGGAAAAAAGGCAGGGGTTGGGGATAATAACCCTGAACCGGCCCGACCGCATGAACGCCATAAACCCTGCGATGCTTCAGGAGCTCCTGCATGCCCTGGGCGTGCTGGAGGCGGATCGTGAGGTGCACGCTCTGTGCCTGACCGGGACCGGCTCGCGCGCCTTCTCGGCAGGCCTTGAGCTCGCTTCGCTGGCGGGCATGGAGCCCCTGGCTTCGCATCGTCTCACCCGTACCGGGCAGGCCCTGGTCAACCGCATTGAGAGTCTGGGCAAGCCGACGGTGGCCGCGGTGAACGGCATGGCCCTGGGAGCCGGATTCGAGCTGGTTTTGGCCTGCGACCTGGTGGTGGCGGTGCCCGAGGCGAGTTTCGGCTTCCCCGAGGTAAGAGTGGGCCTCATACCCTCATGGGGTGGGACGCGCCGCCTCTCCGCCATTGTGGGGAGACGCAGGGTCAGGGAGATGGTGCTGGCCAGCGAGCTCATGACGGCGGAGCAGGCCCTGCAGGCGGGAGTCATCAACGCTTTGGCCCCCGCGGGAGAGTTGTTGGAGAGGGCCATGCAGTGGAAGGAGAGGATGGCCCGCGGAGGCAGGGTGGCCCTCTGGCAGGCCCGCAAGCTTCTCAGCCGGGAGGGGGACATATCCCAGGCCGCGGCGCAGGACTACGCCGCCGAGTGCCTTCTGGCCTGCTTCTCCACTCCCGAGTTCGGCGAGCGCCTGAAAGCCTACATGGAGCGCGGGAGCACCGCCTCCTCCTCTTCGGCGGCAGGTCCCTCACCGCCAGCGGAAGGCGCTGATAGGGGGATTGAAGGGGAAAGGCGGTCTGGGGCGGGAGAAAAGCCCTCACTGGACGAGTTCTTCGAGTGAGCTATTCCCGGAGCGGAGCCCTGAAAAAAGTTGGAGCGCTGTGCCGGGAGGCAGGGATATCCTGGATGAGAGAGGGAGGTCGCGCATGGATTACGTTTTGATCGAGAGGGACGAGGAGATAGCCGTGATCCGGCTGAACCGCCCCGAGGCCAAGAACGCCCTCAATCTGCAGGTTATCGCGGAGCTGGGCGAGGCTGCCGACATTGTGGCTCGAGACCCCCAGGTCAAGGGGGTCATCGTCACCGGCGGGGAGGGGGACTTCGCGGCTGGGGGCGACATCAAGGAGATGGCCACCAAATACGCCCCGGACATGCTCACCGCCTACGGGGCTGACCTCTCCGGCTTCGAGAAGCTGGAGCGCATACCCAAGCCGGTCATCGCCGCGGTGAGCGGCTACGCCCTGGGAGGAGGGTGTGAATTGGCGCTGGTATGTGACATGATCGTGGCCTCGGACACCGCGGTCTTCGGCCTTCCCGAGATAACCCTGGGCATCATCCCCGGGGCGGGCGGGACGCAGCGGCTGCCCCGTCTGGTCGGCCCCAACCGGGCCAAGGAGATGATCTTCACCGGCTCTTTCTACAAGGCGGAGGAGGCGCTGGCCATGGGGCTGGTCAACAAGGTGGTGCCGGTGGAGAAGCTCATGGATGAGGCCAAGGCCCTGCTGCGCAAATGCACCCGCCACGGCGCGGTGGCCCTGGCCTGCGCCAAGGCATCGGTGAACGAGGGCATGAACACCGATCTCTACACGGGGCTGGCCTACGAGCGCAAGTGCTTCTCCCTGCTCTTCTCCACCGAGGACCAGAAGGAGGGCATGACCGCTTTCGTGGAGAAGCGCAAGCCGCAGTTCAAGGGAAGATGAGCCGCCCGCGGCGCGTCAGCGAGATAGCGCCGAGTCCGGCTCTCTGCAGGTGGAAGCATCGGATCGACGCTGGCGATCGATTTAGAGGGAGGGACGGATATTGTTGGATTTCAGCCTGAGCGATGAACAGAAGGCCATCCAGCAGGTGGCCCACGAGTTCGCCGAGAAGGAGATACGACCCTTGGCGGCGGAGTACGACGAGACCGAGCATTTCCCCGAGGAGTTCGTGGAAAAGGCGTTCAAGGCCGGGCTCACCTATCCCTACGTGCCGGAGGAATACGGGGGGCAGGGCATGGACTTCCTCACCGCCTGCATCGTGGGGGAGGAACTGGCCTGGGGGTGCTGCGGCTTCGCCACCATCCTCAACGCCAACAACCTGGGAAGCACCCCCATACTCCTGGCGGGGACCGAGGAACAGAAGCGCAAGTGGTTCGGCGAGCTGACCTCGAGGCCGACGCTGGCGGCCATGGCCCTCACCGAGCCGGGGGCGGGGTCCGATGCGGGCTCGGTGCAGAGCACGGCGGTGAGGGAGGGCGACCACTACGTCCTCAACGGCACCAAGTGCTTCATCTCCAACGGCGGTCTGGCCGACGTCACCACCGTCTTCGCTTCCACCGACCGCTCCAAGGGGACGCGCGGTCTGTCCTGCTTCATCGTCCCCAAAGGCGAGGGCATCTCCCCGGGGAAGAAGGAGAGGAAGATGGGGGTGCGCGCCTCCGCCACCTACGAGGTCATCCTGGACAACTGCAGGGTGCCGGCGGAGAACCTCCTGGGAGAGGAGGGCCAGGGCTTCAAGATCGCCATGATGACCCTGGACAAGGCGCGCGTCTCCGTGGGGTCGGCTTCGGTGGGCATCGCCCGCGCGGCCATGGAGGCGGCCGTCGATTACGCCAAACAGCGAGTGCAGTTCGGGCGGCCGGTGGCCGAGTTCCAGGCGGTGCAGTTCATGCTGGCGGACATGGCCATACAGATAGAGGCGGCCCGACTCCTGTACATGAAGGCGGCTTGGCTGGAGACGCAGGGACTCCCCTTCACCAAGGAGGCGGCCATCTGCAAGACCTTCTGCTCGGACGTGGCCATGCGGGTCACCACCGACGTGGTCCAAGTCTTCGGCGGTTACGGATACATGCGCGAGTACCCCGTGGAGAAATATATGCGGGACGCCAAGATAAACCAGATCTGGGACGGCACCAACCAGATCCAGCGCATGGTCATCGGCCGCATCATCACCTCGTGAGGGCCAGGAGAGGCAGCTTAAGACAAGCAGCAGTACACGCGCTAAGAGGATCGACGAAGGAGGAGGACGGCGAGATGGATTTCGAGTTGAGCGCGGAACAGAAGGCATGGTTCAAGGAGGTAAAGGAGTTCGCCGCCAAGGAGATCGCCCCCTACACGGAGGAGTACGACCGGGAGAGCACCTTCTTCTGGGAGGGCTGGAAGAAGATGGCGAACATGGGCCTCATCGGCCTTCCCTTCCCCGAGGAGTACGGCGGCTCGGGGGCATCCGCCCTGGACACCGCCATCGCCCACGACGCTTTCGGGGCGGGCGGCGGCGACGCCGGCCTGGCCCTCTCTTGGGGAGCCAGCGGAATCATCGGGGCGGTACCCATCTGGATAATGGGAACGGAAGAACAGAAGAAGAAGTACTTGCCGGGCATCTGCTCGGGCGAGCTCATCTCCTGCTTCGGCCTCACCGAGCCGGATGCGGGATCCGACGCCGCCAGCGTGCAGACCACCGCGGTGAGGAAAGGGGACGAGTACATCCTCAACGGCACAAAGATGTTCATCACCAACGGACCCATCGCCGACCTTTGCGTGGTCATAGCGGTGACCGACAAGGAGAAGGGCGCCAACGGCGGCATCAGCGCCTTCATCGTGGAAAAGGGCTTCGAGGGGTTCTCGGTGGGGAAGCACCTGGACAAGATGGGCAACCGCACCTCGCCCACCAGCGAGCTCATCTTCAGCGACTGCCGGGTGCCGGCGGAGAACCTGCTGGGGCAGGAGGGGTACGGCTTCTATCAAGTGGCCAAGGCCACCCTGGAATGGGAGAGGGCCATCATGGTGGCCCCGGCGGTGGGCGGCATGGAGGCCAACCTCGAGCGCTGTATTCAGTACGCCAAAGAGCGCAAGCAGTTCGGGCAGCCGATAGCCCGCTTCCAGGCGGTGGCTTTCAAGCTGGCGGAGATGAAGTGCCTGCTGGACACCTCCCGCCTGCTGGTCTACCGAGTGGCCTGGATGAAGGACCAGGGCATGGAGGCGATGATGGAGGCCTCCATCTGCAAGCTGTGGGTTACCGAGTCGGCCTTCAAGGTCGCCTGCGAGGCGGTGCAGATATTCGGCGGCTACGGTTACACGCGTGAGTACCCGGTGGAGCGCACCCTGCGCGACACCAAGCTGGGGCTTATCGGGGGAGGCACCTCGGAGATACAGCGCATGATCATCAGCCGCATGCTGCTGGGCAAGTTCTGAGATACCGTTCGCGTTACGCGGGGGGCCCTTGCGGCCCCCTATAATATTTACTTTATGTAGATAATGACATATCGTAAAAGATCTTCAGGCGGGGAGCTCGACCCGAAAGACGGTGCCCCGGCCGGGTTGGCTCTCCGCTGAGATGGCGCCGCCCATGGCCTCCACCAGCTGCTTGCAGATGGCCAAGCCCAGACCGCTGCCCCCGTGCTGCTGGGAGCGGGAGCGCTCCACCCGGAAGAAGCGGTCGAAGATGCGCGGCAGGTCCTCCGGCGGTATGCCCGGGCCCGTATCGCTCACCTCAAAGACCACCCGCCCCGCTTCACCACGCTTAACGCTGACCGTAACGGTCCCGCCCGGCCCGCTGTACTTGATGGCGTTGTCCAACAGGTTGATGAGCACCTGCTCCAGGCGGTCCCGGTCGGCGAGGACGGAATGCAGGCCGGGAGAGGTCTCAGTCATCAGTACCAGGCCCTTGTCCTGCGCGGCGGGCGCGAATCGTTCTTGGAGCGCCGACAGCATCTCTCGCGGGTCCACGGGTGAAGGATTCAGGCTGAACTCTCCGGCATCGAGCCGGGACAGGGTCAGGAGGTCGTTGAGGATGCGCATCAGGCGCCTGCTCTCGTCGGTGATTATCCTCAAATAGCGCCGCTTCTTTTCCTCATCCCGCGCCACCCCTTCCTGCAGGGCCAGGGAGAAGCCCTCGATGCTGGTCAGAGGGGTGCGCAGTTCGTGGCTGACGTTGGCCACGAAATCCCTCTGCAGTTCCATGCTCTCCTGCAGCCGCCCCAGCATGTAATTGAAGGCCTCGGAGAGCTCGACCATCTCGCGGTCGCCGCCCGCCTCCACCCTCCGGTCCAAGCGGCCGTGGGCTATCTCTCGGGCTGCCCCGGTCAGCTCCTCCACCGGCCTGGTTATCCTGCGCCGCAGCAGCAGCCCCAGCCCCAGGGAGAGGGCCAGGGCGACGGCGCAGGCCACCCCCAGGTACAGGAAAAGCCCGCGGTTGAGGTCGCCGTTGAAGTCCACGATCCGCTTGATCAGGTAGAGGGCGTGGAAACCGCCTTCCCTCCGGCGCATGGGGACCCCGGCCACCGCCACCCTGCCCAGTTTCTCGGTTTCCAGCTCGGTGATGCGCGGGTCCGTTTCCACCAGCGCTTCCCCGGGCAAGGTGAATTTGAGGGGCAGGCGAGGCTCCAGGCGGGCCCTCGGCTCCATGACATTCCCCTCGGCGTCCGCGAGCACCGGCATGGCTCTGAGGAGCCTGCCGGTGGCGGTGAGGAAGACGGCGACGCGGTCCAGGGAAAGCCGAGCCCTTTCGTCCCTCGCCCCCTCCAGGCGTATGAGGTTCTCCAGCTCCACGGCCATTGCCCGCGCCTGACCCAGAAGCTCTTCCTTCTGTCGTTCCAGGTCGCGGGCGTTGCGCCTGGCCAGGAACAAGCCGAACACCAGCACAACCATGAGGATGCTGAGCAGGGTGATCGCCAGGAAGGAGAGCCCCACTCGCAGCCCCAGGCCGGGCGGATTCCTTCTCTTCCCCCCAGTCCTCTTCCTGCTCAAGGCGGCGCACCTACTCGGTGAACTTATAGCCCACGCCCCATACCGTGAGCAGATAACGCGGGTTGGAGGGGTCCGGCTCCAGTTTCTCCCGCAGGTGGCGCAGATGCACGTCCACGGTGCGGGTGTCGCCGGCGTAAGTGTAGCCCCAGACCCGTTCCAGCAAGCGGTCCCTGGAGAGCACGATGCCCCGGTTTAAGGCCAGCACGTAGAGGAGGTCGAACTCCTTGGTGGTCAGGGATATCTCCTCGCCGCCACGCGTTACCTTGCGTCTGCTCGGATCTATGACCATGTCCTCGATCACCAGCGGACGGTCTTCTTCCTCCGCTGAGGCCCGAGAGCGCCTGAGTACTGCCTTGACCCGCGCCACCAGCTCACGGGGGCTGAAGGGCTTGGCCAGGTAGTCGTCGGAGCCCAGCTCCAGCCCGACGATGCGGTCCACCTCGGCGTCGCGGGCGGTGAGCATGATTATGGGTACCCGAGAGAATGACCGTATGCGCTTGCATACCTCCCAGCCGTCCACCTCCGGCAGCATTATGTCCAGGATGACCAGGTCGGGACGGTGGCTCTCCACCGCCCGCAGGGCCGAGGGGCCGTCCTGGGCCTCCAGCACCCGGAAACCATCCTTTTCCAGATAGGCCCGTACCAGCTCGACTATGTTGGCCTCGTCGTCGACGACCAGGATCAGTTCGCCGGCCATCCCTCAGTCCTCCACCACCACTTCCCTCTCTTTGAGAGAGCGCGCCTTCATGAGGGCTTGAGCCGCCCAGGCCGAGAGGGCGGAATAGCTCGGCAGGAAGCGGTTTCCCGTGCTCAGGCATGCGCCTAACAGGCGGGGTAGAGGGGCATGGACGGCGTTTCCCTTGAAGTCGTAGTAGACCATCTCCCCCTGCGAGAGCGCCGCTTCGGGAAGGTAGGAGCTCTTGCCGTCCTCGAAGAGCGCGGCCGCCCTCCGGCATTGTCCGGGAGCGTCGGCCGCCCGGGTGAGCAGCACGAACTCGTCCTCGGCCGGCTGTCCCAGGAAATCGTCCGGCTCCCCTGCCTCCTCCGTCACCTTGCCCAGAAGCCTCGCCACAAAGCGCAGGAACAAGCGCCCTTGCTGCAGCCCGTAGGCCCGCCGGAAGTGATCGTATCCCTCAACGGCGAAGAAAGCCGCCCAGAAGGGAACCGCGGACTGCAGCCGCTCGTTGACCTCCTTTTCCAGCAGGGCTATGCCCGGAAGCCCGGTGAGGGGATGCGAGGACAGCTCGGCCTCGCTCCTGCGTATGCGGGACTTCACCCGCGCCAGGAGTTCGCGGTTGTTGAAGGGCTTGGTGATGTAGTCGTCGGCGCCAAGGTCGAAACCGCGCACCTTGTCCTCCACGCTCTCGCGGGCAGTTAGGAGGATGATGGGGATGAGACGGGTGCGGGAACGGGAGCGCAGCTCCCTGCAGACCTCGAAGCCGTCCATGCAGGGCATCATGACGTCGAGGATGATGAGGTCAGGCTGATACCTCTCGGCCAAGTCCAGGGCCTCGCTTCCCTCAGTGGCGGTGAGCACCTCGAAGTCCTCGTCCTCCAGATAGAAACGGATCGCTTTGACGATATGAGGCTCGTCGTCAACCACCAGAACCTTCTTCTGCACCTTGCCTCCCCCACTCGCCTTCCGTCGGCTGCGATTATTATAACAGCGACCTATCGAGGTCAGGTTTTCACATCACACGCTCACGCTCTTTTGCCGCAAGGCTTTTGAGGTGGGGCGGGTATTACTCAGCATCGACGCCTTGGCGCCGATCGGCGAGCGATGCGGGAGCGCGGCTTCTTAACGCGAACCCAGAACCGCGGCCCCGAACTCGCTCTTTCAAATCAACCCTCGGACACCCTGCGGTTGAGGGAGTCGGCGTAATCCACC
>JACVIY010000078.1 GCA_015711755.1 Candidatus Geothermincola secundus
CGCCGACCGCCACCGCCCGGCGGGCACCGCGGACGTTGCCGGACCGAGCGGTCTTGTTTACCATGAAGAAGGCCGCCGGTTCGATAAGGTCAAGGGGTCGTATCAAGGGAGGGCTAGCATGATCGAGAATGACAAGAGCAAGCTCACGCCGGAGCAGAAGAAGCAGCTGCTCGATTTTCTCAACGCCTCGCCTTTTTACCGCTACATGCAGATGGAGGCTCTGGACGCCGAGGACGGGCGTTCCTTCTTCCGGCTCAGGGTGAAGGACGATTTCAAGAACCTCTACGGCATCCTGCACGGCGGGGTCATCGCCACCATCCTCGACTCCACCTGCTCGATCGCGGTGGCCAGCCTGCTCGAACCGGGCGAGTTCTCTTACACCCTGGACCAGCGCATCAACTACATCGGCAATGTCCGCGAGGGAGTCCTCTACGGCAGAGGCAGGACCATCCATAAGGGTAAGCGCACAGCGGTCTCCGAAGGGGAGATACGCGACGGCGACGACAATCTCATCGCCTTCGGAGTAAACACCCTCTATCTTTTCCGCGGGGAGGGGTGACCGATCCGAGAAAAGAGGCTCAGGCCCCTCTTTCAAGGGCGGGCCCACCTTGAACAACGCCCGCACCTCCTGCGGCCGACCTTTCCCGCGGAACTCGGGGGGTAACGCTGAAGGGCGTCATCTCCGTCCCGCTCGCCGGTCGGGGCCGCGGCGCTAATAAGGACATGGAGCCCCGCTTTCCCAAGGCCGGCCGGGCCGGGTTGCGCCCGCTCAGGTCACGTCGACAAAGGCGGAGATCCTCTCGATACAACGCCGGATATAGTCGGGGTTGTCCACGGCGATCCGGATCGCGCCCCTCTTGCAGGCGGCGGCGCAGCGGCCACAGCCCTTGCACTCCTCGCCCACGGACGCCCGCCCGTCAACCAGGGACATCTGCTTGAATATGCATGCTTCCACGCAGAGCCCGCATCCGTTGCAGGCGTCGGTGACCTCCACGCTGAGACCCTCCAGTTTGACAATGCTGTCCCGGAACTCGCGTTCGGCATTGTGCAGCCCACCTGAAATGCAGCAGCAGGGGCAGCAGTGGCACAGGGTGAGCAGCCGGTCGTGGTCCTTGACCCCCAAGGCCAGGGCGTCTCCCTTGAACTTCCCCACCACCGAGACCAGCCCCATCTCCCGGGCCCGGCGGTAATGCTCGAGCGCCTCCTCCCTGCTGACATGCCTGCCCAACCTGGGGTCCACGCCCCTGGTCGCCTCCCCCAAGAAGGTGCATCCGAAATCGCGGGGGAAATCCTCGCACTCGTTCGCGGTGCGGCAGGGGCATTTATGCAGGATGACGTGATGGGAGGCCTTGTTGATGAAGTCCTCGACGATGGAGGCGGGGACGGCGGTACCCGGAGGCACCTCTATACGCTCGGTCACGGGGATATAGGTCAGACTGACGCCTTTCGGATCCACCAGCTTCTTACCCACCTTGCTGACCAGGGGGATCTTGGTCAGCTTGAAGAGGGCGTCCTTGTACTTGAGCAACCTCAACAGGTGGTCGAAAGCCATCGTCCTGATCCCCATAGGCCTCTCCTCCTCGCATCGCCGCGTCTCACCCCAGCATCACTCATTAAAGAACCGACGCCATATCGATGTCAATCTCCCCCGGGATGCGGAGCGTCGGTCTGTTTGCTGAAAGGGAGGCGGCAGCATCCGTTCAAGCCCCCCGGCCCCGGGAACAGCGCCGGCAGGTCTTCCGGTGTCTCCAACCACAGATCGGGCTTCTCCCTTTCGAGGACTTCCCGGTCGAAGGGACCCCAGGCCACCGCGACAGCCGTCACGCCCGCGGCATGGGCGCATTTGAGGTCGTGGGGGCTGTCGCCGATGTAAGCGACCTCCCGGGGACCCACACCAAGCCGTCGCATCGCTTCCAGCAGCGGGTCGGGCTCGGGCTTATGCCTTTCGGTATCGTCGGCGCTGATGACTACCTCGAAGAGGTCCCGCATGGCAAAATATACCAGCCCCTGCTCCGCCGTACGGGCACGCTTGGAGGTGACCACGCCCAGCAGGTACCCCCGCACCCGCAGCTCGGTCAGCGCCTCCTTCACCCCGGGGAAGGGGCGGGCCAGCTCATCGTGCATCCGGTCGTAGGTCTCTTGGTATAGGCGGTAGAGCAGGTCGGCGTGCTCCGGGTCGAAATCGGCCATCTGCCGGGCCAGCGGCCTTCCCACCTGGGCCAGCAGCTTCTCCCTCGACGGGCAGGGCAGCCCCGCGAGGGAGAAGCTCTCCTCGAAGGAGCGCAGGATGAGCTCGGTGGTGTCCGCCAGCGTCCCGTCGAAATCGAAGAGCAGCGACCTTATACGGGAGAGATCCATGCGACCATATTAGGCCCCCCACCCCGAACTGTAAACATCGCCGAGTGGGGTCTTCCCCTCATTCCGCATCTTTTATCCTAACGGCCGCGAATCTCCTGCCCGGCCGCGGGCCGCTCAGAGCGCGGGGACCACGGCCCGCGTGAAGGAGAAATCGCCTTGGGGGTCCACATCCACCAGGACGGTGTCCCCCTCGGCGAACTCTCCCTCCAGAAGCCTGCGGGCCAGCCGGTCCTGGATCTCTCGCTGTATCACCCTTTTGAGCGGCCTGGCCCCGTAGTTGGGGTCGAAGCCCTCCGCCGCCAGCACTTCCTTGGCGCGCTCGGTGAGCTCGATGTCCAGCTTGCGGTCGGCCAGCCTCTCCCTCAGATAGCCAAGTTGTATGTCGACTATCTGCTTTATCTCCTGCATGCCCAGCGGGTTGAATATTATCACCTCGTCCAGCCGATTGAGGAACTCGGGACGGAAGCTGGCCTTGAGCGCCTCCATGACCAGGTCGCGTATCTCCTCAGGCCCCTTGCCCCGCAGGTCCTGCAGGTATTGGCTGCCCACGTTGGATGTCATGATTATCACGGTGTTCTTGAAGTCCACCGTGCGACCGTGGCCGTCGGTGAGCCGGCCTTCGTCCAATATCTGCAAAAGCAGATTGAACACGTCGCCGTGCGCTTTCTCTATCTCGTCCAGCAGGATGACCGCGTAAGGCCGCCGCCGCACCGCCTCGGTGAGCTGACCCCCCTCCTCATAACCCACGTAGCCCGGGGGCGCCCCGATGAGACGGCTGACGGTGTGCCTCTCCATGTACTCGCTCATGTCCAACCGCACCATGGCCCGCTCGTCATCGAAAAGGAACTCGGCCAGGGCTCGGGCCAGCTCGGTCTTGCCCACCCCGGTGGGCCCCAGGAACATGAAGGAACCGATGGGCCGGTTGGGGTCCTGCAAGCCGGCGCGGGCTCTGCGGATGGCGTTGGACACCTTCTCCAGGGCCTCCTCCTGACCGACCACCCGGCGGCGCAGGCGTTCTTCCATATGGATGAGCTTCTCCACCTCACCCTCCAGGAGCTTGGCCACGGGTATGCCCGTCCAGGCCGAGACCACCTCGGCGATGTCCTCGTCGTCGACTTCCTCCTTGAGCATGGCCCTGCTCTTCTGCAGTTCGGCCAGCCGCCGGTTCTCCTCGTCCAGCTTCCTCTCCAGTTCGACGATCTCGCCGTAACGCAGCCGCGCCGCCTTCTCCAGATCGCCGACTCGCTCCGCCGTGCTCTCCTCATAGCGCGCCTGCTCCAGCCGCTCCTTTAGCTCGCGGATGCGGGAAATGCATTCCTTCTCCGCCTGCCAGTGCGCCTTCATCTCCGAGCTGCGCTCCTTGAGCTCGGCCAGCTCGGCCTCCAGCTTCTCCAGGCGCTCCCGCGAGGCCCGGTCCTTCTCCTTCTTCAGGGCCTGCCGCTCTATCTCCAGCTGCTTGATGCGCCTCTCCACCTCGTCTATCTCCGTGGGCATTGAATCTATCTCGATGCGCAGGCGGCTGGCCGCCTCGTCCACCAGGTCGATGGCCTTATCGGGAAGGAAGCGGTCGCTTATGTAGCGGTCGGAGAGCACCGCCGCCGCCACCAGGGCCGAATCCTGTATGCGCACCCCGTGGTGTACCTCGTAGCGCTCTTTCAGGCCGCGGAGTATGGCTATGGTGTCTTCCACGGTGGGCTCTCCCACGAACACCGGCTGGAAGCGGCGTTCCAGGGCGGCGTCCTTCTCGATATGCTTGCGGTATTCGTCCAAGGTAGTGGCCCCGATGGCGTGCAGCTCACCACGGGCCAGGGCCGGCTTGAGCATGTTGGAGGCGTCTATGGCGCCTTCCGCGGCCCCCGCTCCGACCAGCGTGTGCATCTCGTCTATGAAGAGGATGATCTCCCCCTCCGAACCGATTATCTCCTTGAGCACCGCCTTCAGGCGGTCCTCGAACTCGCCCCGGTACTTGGTCCCGGCCACCAGGGCCCCAAGGTCCAGGGCGATGATCCGCTTGTTCTTCAGCCCCTCCGGCACGTCCCCCTGAACTATGCGGTTGGCCAGACCCTCGACTATGGCGGTTTTGCCCACACCGGGATCGCCGATGAGCACGGGGTTGTTCTTGGTCCTGCGCGACAGAACCTGGATCACCCTGCGTATCTCCTGGTCCCTGCCGATCACCGGGTCCAGCTTGCCCCGCCTGGCCAGCTCGGTGAGGTCGCGCCCGAAGCGCTCCAACGCCTGATAGCGCTCCTCCGCCTCGGGGTCGGTGACCCGCTGGGTGCCCCTGACCTCGGCCATGGCTTTAAGTACCCGCTCGCGGGTTATCCCGTGCGCCTTCAGTATGCGCGCGGCATCACCGTCCTTCTCCCCGCTCAGAGCGAGGAATATGTGTTCGGTGGACACATATTCATCCTTCAGGGAATCCGCTTCCTCGAGAGCGCGGTCCAGCAGAGCGGCGGTGCGGCGCGAGAAGAAAGCTTGTCCCGCGGCCCCGTAGACCTTCGGCATCCTCTCCAGGGCAGCGCTTGCCTCAGCGGCGATGGCATCCAGATCCGCCCCCAGCTTGTTCAGAAGGGAGGGGACCGTGCCGCCCTCCTGGCGGAGCAGGGCCAGCAGCATATGCTCCGGCTCCACCTGCTGCTGGTTCAGCTCGCCCGCCAGGCCCTGGGCATCGACCAGCGCTTCCTGAGCTTTCACCGTCAACTTGTCCGGTTTTATCATCCTCATCACCTCTCGTAAGACCTATGCTTAAGGCGCCTTTTCGTGGACGCGCTTTCGATCTCATTCATGCTTCTGATGACGCATCTTATTTACAATATGTAATAATAGTCCTCCGCGCCATCTCAACGCTCCTTCCGCTTTCCCCTAAGCAGCCGCAGGGGATCCGCCGGCACCGCCGGGAGCAGTCCTCCGCGCGGCAGGGGCACTATCTCGTTGCGGAAGCTGCGCCGCAGGTCGTCCAACCTCCGCTCGGCGTCCTCCCGCGCCTCCTGCAGGGCCCTCTTGGCCTGCTCCATCTCGCTCTGAAGGGACTCCAGGCGGTCACGCATCTCCAGGATCATGCGCACCCCGGCCAGGTTGACCCCCATCTCCTGGGTCAGTTCCTGGATCAGGCGGCAGCGCTCGATGTCCGCCTCCGAGTAACGCCGGCGGTTCCTCACCCGCGCCGGTTTGAGCAGCCCCTTGCGCTCGTAGATGCGCAGGGTCTGAGGGTGCACGTCGGCAAGCCGCGCCGCCACGCTGATCACGTAAACCGCTTCGTCGCGGTCCTTTTTCCCTGCCTCTTCGCGCTTGCCCTTCATCTCACATCACCTATCGCCTCATCCCGCCAGATGGCGGCGGGGGTCCTCCTTCTCCAGCTCCTTCAACTTCTGCAGGAGCTCCTTCTCCTTGGCCGACAGCTTGCGGGGCACCTGTATGCGCGCCACCGCGTAGAGGTTGCCGCGCCCGTTCCCCCGGGTCTGCGGGGCTCCCTTTCCCTTTATGCGGAACCTGTGTCCCTCCTGGGTCCCCGCGGGCACCTTGAGCTTCACCCGCCCATCGAGAGGGGTGGGTATCTCCACCGTGGTCCCCAGGGCCGCCTCGGTGAAAGTGAGGGGGAGGTCCAGGTAGATGTCGTTGTCCTTGCGCCGGAAATAGGGGTGGGGGCGCACGTTCACCTTCACGTAAAGGTCGCCCGGAGCGCTTCCGGGAGGCCCCATCTCCCCCTTTCCGGCGAAACGGATGCTCTGCCCTTCTTTTACCCCCGGAGGTATTTTTATGGTAATGCGCCTGGTCTCCTCCACCGACCCGCTGCCACCGCAGGCTGAACAGGGCTGGTCTATCACCGTGCCCCTCCCCCCGCATTTGGGGCAGGCGCGGGAGAAGGCGAAAAGCCCCTGGTTCTGGGATACGGTGCCGCGCCCCTGGCAGGTATCGCAGGTCCGAGGCAGGGTGCCGGGTTTTGCTCCGCTCCCCTTGCAGGTGGGACAGGCGACATGTCCCCTCATCGAGACGGGGACGCTCACCCCCCGCAAACTGTCCTCGAAGGAGATCTGCACGGAGGTCCGCACGTCCTCGCCTTTGCGGGCGGCCCTGCGCCTTCCGCCGCCCGCTCCCGCGCCCAGGCCGCTGAATAGGTTGAATATGTCACCGAGGTCGCCGAGATCTCCGAGGTCGCCGGAACGGAAGGTGTAAGCCCTGCCGCCGCCGAAATCGCGGAAGCCTCCAGCCCCGCCGGGACTCCCCATGAACATCCCCCCCGAATCGTATTCCTTCCGTTTCTGGGGGTCAGAGAGGACTTCATAGGCCTCGGCTATCTCCTTGAACCTCTCCTCCGCCTCCTTGTTGCCGGGGTTGGCATCGGGGTGATATTTGCGCGCCAGCTTTCGATAGGCGTCTTTTATCTCCTTCTCCGACGCCCCCCTGCTCACTCCGAGGATCTTGTAATAATCCTTTCCGTTCAAATCACTCGCCTCGCGTCCGTTTTATTCGCGCCGCCCGATGGGGCGTTCGCCCGCCCGCCGAGTCGGCCGCTCGATCGTCCCATCATCCCCGGCTTTCGCTCTCGTCCTCTCCATCCGAGCATTTGCTGACCGTGGCCATGGCCGGTCGGAGCAGGCGCCCTCTGAAGCGGTACCCCTTCTGGTGAACCTCCACCACGGTGTCGTCCTCGTGGTCGTCGCTTATTATCGCGCTCACCGCCTCGCATTCCCGGGGATCGAAGGGATGCCCCTGAGGGTTCAACTCCTCCAACCCTTCCTGGCCCAGTATGTCCCGCAGCTGCGCATACACCATGCGAACACCCTCGGCCAGCCCTCCGCCGGCCTCCTTACCGGCAGACTCCAGAGCGCGCTCCAGATTGTCCAGGACCGGCAGCAGCTTCCTTATCAATTCCTGGTTGGCCGTCTCGACAAGGGAGGTCTGCTCCCTGATCATGCGCTTACGGTAGTTTTCGAACTCGGCCTTGAGGCGCTGCAGGTCATCCAGATATTCCCTTGCCCTCCCCTCGGCCTTTTCCAGCCTCTCTCTCAATGCGTCCACTTCCTCCGAACCGACGTCGGGCGCCGCAGCCCCGGCCTTGCCCGGGTAGGCCGCCTCCTTCCGGGAAGCATCCTCCGCTTCGTTGGTGCCCCCGCTGCCAGTCAGGGCGTCCTTTTTCTCTTCCTGCTCCTTACCCTGCCTCTTTCCCTTACCGTCATCCATCTTCGGCTGTCTCCCGCTTATCGTTTTTCTTCATGGTCGGACCGGGCCGCGCGGCCCGGTCCGACCGTCATGACACAGCAATCCCAGGGCCGCGTCACTCCTTCTTCTCCTCGGCCTTCTCCTCGGCCTCGATCACCTTGGAGGACTCGACCTTGATGGGGATCTGCTTGGGCTTGCTCTCCTCCACCTTGGGCAGCTCGATGCGGAGCACCCCGTCGGTGTAGGTGGCGGTTATCCTCTCGGCGTCTATGGTCTTGGGGAGAGCGATGCGCCGCTCGAAGTATCCGTAGGCCCGCTCGATGCGGTGCAGGTTCTCCTCCTTGACCTCCTCCGAGAACTTGCGCTCCCCTTTGACGGTGAGCACGCCCTCGTCGACGCTGAGCTCGACCTCGTCCGGCTTCATGCCCGGAAGTTCGGCGTTGACGATGACCTTGTCCTTGGACTCCACCACATCGATGGGGGGCGCCCAGACTATGGACCTTCCTCCCCTGGAAGCCCTGCCGGTCTCGCCGAAGAGGGTGCCCTCGAAAAGCCGGTTCATCTCGTCCTGGAGCGCCAGCAGATTCCGGAACGGGTCCCACCTGACAATAGCCATGCCTAACACCTCCTTTCCTCTTTAGATGTACGCTCTCAGCGCATCTCCTCGTAATCCGCGTCGATGACCTCTCCCTCGGCTTCCTCGGTGGCGCCGTAGCTGCCGTCACCCTCCGGCGGGGGAGGCGTCGCCCCGGCACCCGCGGAAGCGCTGGCATACATGTGCTCGGCCAGCTTGTAGGAGGCCTGCACCAATATCTCCGTCTTGCGCCGGATATCGTCGGTATCGTTCCCTTTGAGCGCCTGCTTCACGTCCTCCAGGGCTACCTCTATGGCCTTGCGGTCCTCCGGCGAGACCTTGTCTCCCAGCTCGCGCAAAGACTTCTCGGTGGTGTACACCAGGCTGTCGGCGTTGTTGCGCACCTCCGCCTCCTCGCGCCTGGCCCGGTCCTCCGCCGCGTGCGCCTCGGCATCCCTGACCATCTTCTCGATCTCCTCCTGGGTGAGCCCGCTGGAGGCGGTGATGGTTATCTTCTGCTCGTTGCCCGTGGCCAAATCCTTGGCCGACACGTGCAGTATGCCGTCGGCGTCGATGTCGAAGGTCACTTCTATCTGGGGGACACCGCGCGGCGCCGGCGGGATGCCGACGAGCTGGAAGTTGCCGATGAGCTTGTTATGCATGGCAATCTCCCGCTCTCCTTGGTACACCTTGATGTCCACGCTGGTCTGACCGTCCGCCGCGGTGGTGAATATCTCGGAGCGGCGGGTGGGTATGGTGGTGTTGCGTTCGATGAGCTTGGTGAACACCCCTCCCAGCGTCTCGATGCCCAGGGACAAAGGGGTCACGTCCAGCAGCAGCACGTCTTTGACCTCGCCCTTGAGCACGCCCGCTTGAATCGCCGCTCCCACCGCCACCACCTCATCGGGGTTGACCCCCTTGTGGGGCTCCTTGCCGCCCGTGAGTTTCCTCACCAGCTCCTGCACCATGGGCATGCGGGTGGCTCCGCCCACCAGGATGACGTGGTCTATGTCCTTGGGTTCCAACTTGGCGTCATTAAGAGCGCGCTTGAAGGGACCCACGCATTTCTCCAAAAGATCCGCGGTCATCTTCTCGAACTCGGCGCGGGTCAGGGTCATGTCCAGGTGCAGCGGGCCTTCAGCCGTCGCGGTTATAAAGGGTAGGTTTATGTTGGTGGAGGTCGTGGTGGACAGCTCTATCTTAGCCTTCTCCGCCGCCTCCTTCAGCCTCTGTAGGGCCATCTTGTCCTCGCGCAGGTCGACGCCGGTCTTGGCCTTGAAATCGTCGGCCATCCAGTCGATGATGCGCTGATCCCAATCGTCTCCGCCAAGATGGGTGTTTCCTGACGTGGACTTTACCTCGAAGACCCCCTCTCCGATGTCCAGGATGGACACGTCGAAGGTACCGCCTCCCAGGTCGAACACCAGTATGGTCTGATCGTGTTCCTTGTCCAGTCCGTAGGCCAACGCCGCGGCCGTGGGCTCGTTGATGATGCGCAGCACGTTGAGCCCGGCGATCTTGCCGGCATCCTTGGTGGCCTGCCTCTGGGAGTCGTCGAAATATGCCGGGACAGTGATGACCGCGTCGGTCACCTTCTCGCCCAGATAATCCTCCGCGTCCCTCTTCAGCTTCTGAAGTATCATGGCGGAGATCTCCTGGGGGGTATACTCCTTGTCCCCCATCCTCACCTTATCCCGAGTGCCCATTTTGCGCTTGATGGACATAACGGTGTTCTCGGGGTTGGTTATCGCCTGACGCTTGGCCACCTGCCCCACCAATCTCTCGCCCGTCTTGGATTCGGCCACCACCGAAGGCGTGGTCCTTCCCCCTTCGCTGTTGGGGATGACCGTCGGCTCACCTCCTTCCAGTACGGCAACGCAGGAATTCGTCGTACCGAGATCGATCCCGATAGCCTTTGCCATCTTTCTTTTTCCTCCTTCTCGTTTTTTTTATCCGTGCATGCTATTCTTCGTGCTTTCTTGATTCTAGGTATAATATAATTATTTATATCAATGTTGTCAAGAGTTTTGATAATAATTTTTGGACTTTTTCTTAATAGCCCATTTACCAGGTATTTTACGCTCTTTTCGAGGTTGTTTTCGTATACGGCTGAGATGATCTTTGTTTTTTAGCACAGCGATGGGCGGGAAGCGTGAGCTGCCGGGGACAATGCTTGATATCAGCCCAGTTCCCTCAGGCGAGCAGCTTTGAGAGGGCGTACACGAAGTAGAAAACCAGCAAGCCGCTGATGGGATAAATGAGCAGGCCGGTGTTGAAGCGTATATGCGGAGGCTTGAACAGAAGGCGCATACCCCAGGTGAAAACGCATGCTCCCGGCAGAGCCATGGCGATGAACAGCTTGAACTGCCATTCAAAGGGGCCCGCTAAGACCAGTGCCGCCACCACGGCCATGAGGGCGCAAAGGGGAATCATCGCATCGAGTAGGCGCTTTGCTCCGAACACCACTCCCGAGGTCTTGAAGCCCACCGACTCGTCGAAGGGGACGTCGTTGGCCACGCTGGGAAGATAGAGGGTGCCGGAGAAGATGAAGCCGAAGACCAGCGGCAGCACGGGCGGCCAGGTATCAGGGGAGACCAACTTCCACCCCGCTATGAGGATGACCACCGCTCCCGCGGCGTTGGTTACCACGTCAAGGACAGGCAGCTCCTTGAAACGGAACCACGGGTGGGAATAGAGGATGCCTAATACGACCACTCCGGCGAGCATGAAGACGGCGAACCACCATCCCGCGAGTACGCTGAAACCGACGCTGGCCAAGCCGGTCACGGCGAAGAGCAAGGCCGTTTCCAGCTTCCCCATCTCCCCGGTCGCGAAAGGCTGTATGGAGATGGGCTGATCCTTGTACATGTCGTTGTGTATCCGGTCCGCCTCCACATCAGCGTAGAAATTGAGGGTGGAGGAGAAGAATGACCCCGCGAGGAACCCCAGATAGGCACATGCTATCCTCCAGCCTGGCACTCCCGAGGACTTGTCAGCCGCCGCGGCCAGCCCCAGCGTCAGTGGGAATACGTAGATCATCAACGTCTTCAGACGGAAGAGGATGAGGTATTTTCGAACGCGCCTGCGGAACTCCTCCAAGTCGCCTCACCTCGCAGCATCCTGCCCCGACTCCTCCCTGATTATACAACAGCCCCGTGCGTGATCCGGAAAAACCATTTGATATCGGCGTCAGGCATGGGAGGGCGGAGGGCGAAGCCTCGCTGAAATGGGAAAACGTGATTTACCGAACGGCGGTTTGTGATAATTTGTGATAATGGTGTCTGACACCGCAGGAGGCATGGGAGGGCGGAGGGCGGAGGGCGAAGCCTCGCTGAACTGGGAAAACGTGATTTACTGAACGGCGGTTTGTGATAATTTGTGATAATGGTGTCTGACACCGCTCCTTAAGTCGGATTGAAGTTTGAGGTCTTGACATCAATAATTGGGACATGGAGATAAGGATGGCCAGGTATGTGGGGTTTTGCCCGGGGGTGCGCAGAGCCATAGAGTTGGCCGAGCAGGCCCTGGAGGACTTCCGAGGCGAAACTTTCTCTTTGGGTCCGCTCATCCACAACCCCCAGATGGTGGAGATGCTTAGCGGGAGAGGCCTTAGGATCCTGGATGACGACCCGGCGGAGCTGGAGAAAGCGGGGCTTAAAGGAAAGGCGGTGATAATCCGCTCGCACGGCGCTCCTCCCGCCACCTATGAAAAACTGCGCGTCCTCGGGGCGGTCGTGATCGACGCCACATGCCCCAACGTGAAGCGCGCTCAGAGAGGCGCGGTGGAGCTGGTCGATTCGGGTTACAGCCTCCTGGTGGTGGGTTCCTCCGAACATCCCGAGGTGCGGGCCATCCTCGGCTGCGTTGAAGGCAGAGCCGATGTTGTCTCCGACCGTC
>JACVIY010000079.1 GCA_015711755.1 Candidatus Geothermincola secundus
GTGGTGGGGCGCCTCCTGCACCTGGCTTCACTGGGCATAGACCACAGCCCGGTGGTGGGCGGGGGAGCCGAAGGGCTGGTGAAGTCCTTCGGCCACAGCCTGTCCCTGCGCGGGGGCAGCGACGACCTGGAGGAGCTGTCCAACACCCTTCTGGGGCTGGCGGATGCGGTCACCAGGCGCATGCGCCGCCAGGGCTACCTGGGGCGCACCGTCTGCCTGCGCCTGCGCATCGGTTACGGGTGGGGGTACGCGCGCTCCCTCACCCTGGAGGAACATACCTGTTCCCCCCGCGCCGTCTTCCGGGCGGCGCGCTCCCTGCTGGAGCGGGAGGCCGCCTCCGGCAGGTGGACGGAGAAGGTGACCGCGGTGGGCCTGTCCGTCACCCAGCTGCGGCGCGGCGGCGAGGGGCGCCAGCTCTCCCTGCCCGAGTGGCAGGACCCCCGCGAGGAACGGCTGCTGGAAGCCCTGGACCGCCTGCGGGACAAGTTCGGGGAGGAGGTGGTGACCCGCGCCTCCCTGCTGGGCACCTTCTCCGTATCCGGGATGAACCCGGCGGTGTGAAAAGGAGGGTCGGCGGCGGCAGCTGGCGGCGGCTTTAAAGCCGGACCACCTCCGCCTCCAACCCGCCGCCGCTCACCGTCACCCTGAGGTAGTGATAGTATCCTCCCATGGCCTCGGGCAGGTGCAGGGGGGAGCCGCCCCCTCCCGTCACCAGCACTCGGGGGCCCGCCTCCCGGTAGACCATATAGGCGTGGAGGTGCCCGCTGAACACGGTGCCCACCCCGCCATCCCGCCATATCCGCAGCGCCCGCTCGGCGCTCTGCCGGGCCCTCTCCCAGCTCTCATACGGAGCGGAGAGGTCCGGTGGCGCCCCGGGGGGTATATGGGTGAAGGCCACTTTGGGGGCATCGCCCGCCGCAGCCAGGTCATCCTCCATCCACCGCAGCTCCTCCTCAGGATATCCGCCGTAACCGTCGGAGCTGTCCAGCAGCTGGAAGTGGACCCCCTTGTGCTCGAAGGAACCCCACAGGGGGCCGAAGTATCGCTGAAAGACCGCGCCGTCGGGATCCCTTGCCCTGTCGTTGTCCCCCCGCACCACGTGGTATTCGATTCCTGAGGACTGCAGGAACTCGTGCAGCTTCCCGTACTCCGCGTCGCTTCCCGAGGGCGTGAGGTCCCCCACGATGACCAGGAAATCGGCCTCCTCGGCACTTTCCGCCACGCTTCTCAGCTGAGGGCTCACCCCGTTCACGTCACCGCAGACCAGGAAGGTGAAGGGCTCCGCCCCGCTCCAGGCCTCGCCCCCTCCGCCCCCTCTGCCGTCCGCCTGCCCGCAGGAAGCGCAGGAAAGGGCCGACAGCAGGAAGGCCACGGCCAGGACCAACCAGGACGCCGCGCGCCGGTCTTTCCGATGAAGCCCGCTCATATTTCCAGCATAGCACAGAGCAGTCCGCGGGCAGGCGTCCCCCCCGTTCCCCCCACGCCGCCGCCTCTCCTGAAGCAGGACCCGCCTCGAGCCGCCGTTGCCGCCCCCGATTGTCCGTGAGCGCGAAAAATGTTAGCTTAATAAGGAGCCCGCTCAGAGCGGGAATACGAGGAGGGATGAACATGATCACCACCGGAGAGATCCTCGCCCGCAACGCCCGCAAGTACCCGGAAAGGGAAGCCCTGGTCTACGGGGACAGGCGCTATACCTATGCGGAGCTGGACCGAGCGGCCAACTGCCTGGCCTCCTCGCTCATGGCCCGCGGTCTGGAAAAAGGCGGCAAAGTGGCCGTGCTGTCCATGAACTCCGACGCCTTCGTCATCGCCTACTTCGCGGTCATGAAGGCGGGAGGGCTGGTGGTCCCCCTCAACCACCGCCTCGCCCCCCCCGAGGCCTTCTACCTCCTCGACAACAGCGACGCGACCTTCTGCGTGGTGGGAGAGGATTTCCTCGACCTGGCCCGAGAGATAAGGGACCGGCTGCCCGCTCTGCGCCACTGGATACAGGCGGACGGCGATAGAGCGGACGGCTTCGACTACCTCCCCGACCTCATCGCCGAAGGCGACCCCGCCCAGCCGAAAGTGGAGGTGGGGCTCTTCGACGAATCGGCCATCATCTACACCGCGGGCACCGCCGGTCAACCCAAGGGCGCCGTCTTCAACCACTATTCCCACCTGGCCATCGCCACCGCCATGGTCTCGGAGCTGGGCATGCGGGAGACGGACCGCATCCTGCACGCCGCCCCCCTGTACGATGCGGCGGTCCTCCACCTCTTCCTCTGGCCGGGAGTCTTCGTCGGAGCGGCCCATGTGGTCGTGCGCTCCTTCGTCCCCGAGCAGGTCCTGCAGGTGATGCAGGATGAGAAGGTGACCCACTTCTTCGGGACTCCCTCCATGTACCTCATGCTCATGCAGGTGCCCGACTTCGCCTCCTACGACCTCGGCTCCCTGCGCTTCCTGGCTTACGGCGCGTCTCCCATGAAAAGAGCGGACATCCTGCGGGCGAGGGAGATGTTCGGGACCGACCGTTTCTTCGGCTTCTGCGGCCTCACCGAGGGCGGGCCGGGAGGGGTGCGCCTGCGCCCCGAGGATCAGGTGGAGAAGGCCGGCTCCGGGGGACTCCCCGTGCTCAACTGCGAATCGCGGGTGGTGGACGACGAGGGCAGGGAACTGGGCCCGGGGGAGGTCGGTGAGTGGATGGTCCGCTGCGAGAGCAACATGCTCTATTACTACCGCAACCCCGAGGCCACCGCGGAGGCACTCACGGAGGACGGCTGGCTGCATACCGACGACCTGGCCGTGCTGGATGAAGACGGCTTCGTCACCCTGGTGGAACGCAAGACCGAGGTCGTCGTGGTGGAGGGCGAGAGAGTGTTCCCCCGAGAGGTGGAGATGGTGCTGCTGGAGCACCCCACGGTGCTGGACGCGGCGGTGGTGGGAGTGCCCCACGAGCTGCATGGGGAGGCGGTGAAGGCCTTCATCGTGCCCATGCCCGGCAAAGAGGCGGCGGCGGATGAGCTGACCGCTTTCTGCCGGGACAGGTTGGCCGACTTCAAGATCCCCACCGTCTGGGAGTTCACCGAGAAACTCCCGCGCAACCCTTCCGGGAAGCTGCAGAAGTACATGCTGCGCGACCTATAGGGGGGAGCGCGCGGCAGAGGCTCATGGTAATACCTTCCGGAGCCAAGCGAGGTTCAACCGACTCCAAACACCGCCGGCGCTTCTGATTTCCTCCATCCTCCCCCCGCCCGGAATAGGGCATGTCTCCGAGAGGGCGGTTTACTGAAAGCGAAAACCGGCAATATATCCGTTGCGGGCGGCACGAGGTCGTTGCATGGCGGGGAAAGGAGGTCTTGATGAAAGCGTTCGTGCTGGTGAAGGTGGAGCCCGGCAGGATCCGGGAGGTATACGAGGCGATCGGCCAGATGCGCCATGTCCGGGAGGTGAACTGCCTTACCGGGCCGGACGACCTCATCGTCATCATGGAGGCGGAGGACGCCAGGCACATCAGCGAGGTGGTGCTTGGCGAGATGCACGGGGTGGAGGGCATCAAGGGTACCGATACCCGGCTGGTGATCGATATCGTCTGAGCTGCCCCGCCCGCCCGCCGCGGGTCAGGGGATCATGGGTGGTGGCGTGGATGTTCAGTTACGTCTCGGCCTTCGTCATTTCCCTGATTTACATCAGCGTCGGCGCCTATCATATCCGCCGCATGGGCCGCAGGCCGCGCTCTTCCCGCCACATCCTCCTCGCTTACGGGAGCATCTGGCTGGCGCTGGGTTTCACCTACTTCTGGGCCGGCCTCTCCCAGTGCTTCTTCTCCATCGGTCAACGCACCCTATCCCGAGAGTTCTTCCTTATCAATTACGTCAACGCCTTCGCCGTCCTTCTCCCCTACTTCTATTTCTCGTCCTACCTTCTCTGGGGAAAGCGGAGGAACAGCCGTTATCTCCTTGCGGCGGCGGCGCTGATCGCGTCTGTAGGTGCGGGGTTGGTCTTCTCAACGCCCCTGCTTCCCCGCGAATTCAACTGGGGAGGGACCTGGGATTTTCAGAGTAAGGGCGTGATCCTCTACTACTCGATCCTCGGCTTGGCCCCTGTTGCAGCCAGCCTGGCCGCTTTTCTCCTGTATCTCTATCCCCGCGCCGGCTCAGACGAGGCACGGAAACGTCTGCTGCTCACCACCATCTCCATAGCCCTGCAGGTGGTGAGCTGGGCGGTGCTGGTGACGCGCTCCAGCCCCGCCGTGCTCTTCTCCCGCTCTCTTGCGCTGCTCTCCGGGGTCGCCGCCCACCTGGCCTATTTCCCCCTTTGGCCCTCACGTGACCGCGCGGCATGAACGGCTCAAGGGTCGCTTGCTCCGATCTCCTTTTCGCCGCAGAAGTCCAGCTCTTTCCTCAGCCGCAGCAGCGCCTCGGTGGTCACCTTGAAGGTGTCGGTGGAGGGATCCGACCAGTAGGCCACCTTCACCTGCAGGGCGCCGTCCTTGACTTCCTCCGCCCCCACGCGCGGGGGTGGTTCTCTAAGCACCCCGTCCACGCCGAGCAGTGCGGTGCGGAGGGTCTCCAGAAGCGATTCGCAATCTTCATCCCAGGGCACGGGTATGACGAACTCGCTGCGCCTCCTGCCCGAGGCGGTGTTGTTGGTGATGGCCGCGACAAAGATGTTGCTGTTGGGCATGAAGACCAGCCGCCCGTCGGGACAGCGCAGGACGGTGTCGCGGAGGCGGATGTCCTCCACTTTGCCTTCCATGCCCCCGACCACCACCGAATCGCCCACCTTGAATGGCTTCTGGAATATCAGGATTACGCCCGCCAGGAAGTTGCCCACGATGTCCTTGACCGCGAAGCCGAGCCCTACCGACAGCAACCCCAGGGAGGCGATGAGCACCCCGGGGTTGATGCCCAGCAGGCCCAGGGCGATGATCACGCCCGCGGTCATCACCCCGTAGGAGACCATGCGGGAGATGAGGACGTCCACATGGGCGGTGGTGGACAGCCGCGCCAGCGCCCGGCGCACCCCTCCGCGCAGCAGGCGGGCCAGCAGCCAGGAGGCCAGGAACACGGCGAAGGCGGAGATGATGGAGGGCAGCCGGTCCACCAGCCCCTCGTAGAACCGGTGGAAGGAATCGAGGACCATGTTGGCGAGCATGTGGCTCCTCCCCTACTGGCCGCCCTCTTCCCGCCGCTCCTCCTCGCCGCCGCCGTTCCCGCCCTGAGCGCGGTCGGTATGCCAGGGGTCCACCACCACGGTGACGTTCTTGGCTCCCATCTCCCTCACTATCTTCTTTATCTGGTCCACGGAGTTGAGGACGTCCACCCCGTTGGCACGCATGGTGTCCTCGGTGGTGTACACCTCCACGTAAACGTTCTCCGCGCCGTTCATTATCCTGGACAGCTTGGCCCCCCGCCGGTAGTTGGTGAAGAGGGTGGCGAGCAGCAACACCGCCACCACGAACACGGCCACCAGCGCGGCCACCAGCGCGGTCAGCCAGCTTATCTTGCGCCTCGGTTTCTTCGGCGCCGCCCCCGCGACCTCGGGGGGTAGCCCCTCCACCGGCCCGTAGACCTGAACGTCGCTTGAAGTCCCCTCGCCCCCGCCGTCTTTAAAGGCCATTCACCATCACCTCCACTTGTGAACTAGATTCAATGCGATTATACCTTTGAGGGCCCCTCCTGAGCACGGGAGTGCCCCGATCTGGAGGCCATGAGAGGTTTCCGAGCCCGCAAAGGCAAGCGGGGTTCAGTCGAGATCCACGGGCACCTCGGACAGCGCGCGCAACAGGGCCGCCGCCGCCCCGGTGTTCGCCATCAGTCGCAACAGGTTGCCTTTGACCTTGACCTTGCGCCCGGTAAAAGCGGAGAAGGCGTCCTCCTCCCCCTTGATCATGCGCACCCAGAGGGAATAGGGAGCGGAGATGCGGAAGTCGGCATCGGGCAGCGGCTCGCCGTTGAGGAAGCACGCTTCCCTGCAGGAACCCCTTTCGATGGAGAGGAATAGCCGCTTCGTCTCGGGCAGCTCATCGTCGCCCTCAAAGACGAAGATGAGATCGCCGGAGAAACCCCTCGCCTCCCTGGCGAACTCATCGGACCGCGATAGCGCCGACTTGCATTCCTTGAGCCACTTATCGCTGAGAAACCTGGCCATGTGCTCCTCCTGCCTTTTACGGGTAATAATTCGGCCGCGCCCCCCGGAAACCTTTACCGCGCCCGGAGATGTGGGAAAAAGCGGCAGGCGAGAAAGGTATTGACAGAGACATAGCATCGTTGTATTTTAAGACCGACCGGTTGGTCTAAAACTCTAAGGGTAAGAGCTGACCCACGTAGGCGCAAACGAAAGGCAGCGGCATGGCCAAGACGCTGGGGATGAGGAAAAACCCGGTCAAAGACGAACGGGAGCAGGCCTTCAAACAGGCCGCCCTGAAAGTCTTCTCAGCCAAGGGCTACCACCGGGCCACCATGTCGGAGATAGCCCTGGAGGCGGGGTTCGGCAAGGGCACGCTCTACTGGTACTGGAAGTCCAAGGAGGAGCTCTACTTCGCCCTCATCCGCCAGATGCACGAGGAGTTCCTGCAGTTGGTGGAGGAGGCGGCCTCCCGCCCCGGCAGCGCCCTGGAAAAGCTGGGATGGATGGGCGGGGAGATAACCGAGCTCTATTACCGCGACCGCGATTTCTGCAAGCTCTCCTGGAAGATGCGCGCGGAGGAGCTGGAGACCTTCTCGCCCCAGTACGTGGAAGAGCTGCAGGACTACATAAAGAGGACCAAGCGGGCCCTGGAGGGCATCGTCAAGCAGGCCGTCGAGGAGGGCTCCCTGCCCCCGGCGGACCCCTATTACCTGTCCTGCATGCTGCTGGGGCTGGTGGAGGGCATGGAGATACAGTGGCTGGAGGACCCGTCCTCCTTCGATCTGCGCAGGGGCATGGAGCTGGCCATGTCCTTCCTCCTCTTTCTGGGGGAGACGGGGAAAAGAGCGTCAACGGGGGGCTGATGGAGTGAGCGAGAGCCAGCGTTTCGTCATCAGTTACGACGTGGGGACGGGCGGCAGCAAGGCGGTGCTGACCGATCTGGAGGGGAGGATCATCTCCTACCGCTTCGAGCCCTACGGCACCGAATACCCCCGCCCCAACTGGGCGGAGCAGGATCCGGAGAGCTGGTGGAGGGCCGTGTGCTCATCGACCCGCCGGCTGCTCGAGGATTCGGGGGTCAAAGGTGAGAGCGTGGTCGGACTGGGCTTCGCCACCCAGATGCTGGGAGTGGTACCGCTGGACGGGTCGGGCCATCCCCTGCGCCCAGCCATCATCTGGCTGGACTGCCGGGCGGAAGAACAGGCCTGCCGCCTGGTCAGGCGCCTCGGCGGCGAGAGGGTGGTGGCGCGTATCGCCGGGGCCGTTCCCTCCGGCAAGGACGTCATCTGCAAACTGATGTGGCTGCGGGAGGAGGAGCCGCAGGTCTACCGGCAGGCCGATAAGATCGTGGATGTCAACGGCTATCTCGTTTATCGCTGTACCGGCAATATCGTCATCGACCAGACCAACGCCGCGGCCACCGGCCTTCTGGACAACGGCACCCGCGACTGGTCCCCCCTGTTCGCCCGACTGCTGCGCATACCCTTGGAAAAGCTGCCCCCCGTCAAGCGATCAATAGACGTGGCCGGGGTGCTCAGCGATGAGGCGGCCGGGGAACTGGGGCTGCGCGCGGGCACCCCGGTCATCGGGGGCATGGGCGACGTGCCCGCCGCCGCCACCGGATCTGGCGCCCTCGAGGACGGCGACGCCCACATCTACGTGGGGACCTCTGGGTGGCTGTGCATCAGCGTCTCGCGCCCCCGCAGCCTCAGCCGCTACGGCATCGCCTCCATCGCCTCCGCCGACCCCCGCTCCTTCCTGCTCATCGGGGAGACCGAGACCGCCGGGGCCTGCCTCAAGTGGTTCGCGGAGCAGTTGGGCAGCAGGGACGAATGGGAGAGGGCCCGCGGGGAGATGGGCATCTTCTCCGTGCTGGACGAGGTCGCGGCGAAGGTCCCCGCGGGGTCCGGCAGGGTCATCTTCACCCCCTGGATGTTCGGGGAGCGCTCCCCGGTGACCGACACCACCCTGCGCGGCGCCTTTCTCAACCTGAGCCTGGAGAGCTCGCGCGAGGACATGCTGCGCTCGATATACGAGGGTGTGGCCATGAACTTCCGCTGGCTCCTGGAGGCGGTGGGGGGCGCGGGCTTCCCCTGTCCCACGGTGAGGGCCATCGGCGGCGGCGCGCGCAGCGATCTCTGGATGCAGATCTTCGCCGACGTGACCGGACACACCATTGAAGCGGTGGAGGACTCCCAGGAGGCGGGGGCGGTGGGCTGCGCCCTGGCGGTGGCGGTGGCCCTCAATATTTACCGCGACTACCGTGAGCTGAAAAAAGTGGTGAAGGTGCGCCGCACCTTCCTGCCGCAAAAGGATAACCGCGGCATTTACGACGAGCTCTACCGGTCCTTCCGGAAGAGCTACCGGAGTCTGTCCGGGATATACAGGAGACTCAACGAGCCGGCATGAGGAGAGAGCGAAGAGGAGGTAGGAGAGATGAAGTATTTCGAGGCGGAGCCGCGGGCGCTGCCGGAGGGCATCGACTACGGCGACCATATCGTGGCCACCTACTACGGGGTGATGCCGCGGGACATGATCGCCTACTACGTGGCGCCCTTCCTGGCCGTCGAGCAGTCCACCGGGACCTGGACCCCCGTGCCCGGCGAGACCCCTGAGGTCCGGGCCAAGCACGTGGCCAAGGTCATCGGCATCTACGAGGTGCCCCAGTGGGAGTTCGAGGTGCCCAAGGAGGTGGAGGAGCGCACCTACGTCATCCAGATCGCCTACCCTTACCGCAACATCGAGAGCCAGATCCCCATGATGCTCACCGCGGTGGTGGGCAACATCTCCATGGGGGGGAAGATAAAGCTTCTGGACATCTACTTCCCCAAGGTCTACACCGACGGCTTCAAGGGCCCCAAGTTCGGCATCGAGGGCGTATATAAGGCCCTGGGCGTGGAGGGCAGGCCGCTGCTCAACAACATGACCAAGCCGTGCACCGGTTATCCCTGCCAGGTGGGAGCCGACCTCTTCTACGAGGCGGCAAGGGGCGGCTGCGACGTGGTCAAGGACGACGAGCTCATCGCGGACATGCGGTTCAACCGGGTGGAGGACCGGGTCAAGGCGTACATGGCCCTGGAGAAGCGGGTTTACGAGGAGACCGGCGAGCACACCCTCTATGCCGTGAACGTCTCCGACTCCATACCCAAGATGTTCGAGGTGGCCAAACGAGCTGTGGATGCGGGGGCCAACTGCCTCATGGTCAACTACCTCGCGGTGGGACTGCCGGCCCTGCAGGCGCTGGCCGAGGACCCGGATATCAACGTGCCCATCCTCGCCCACATGGACTGCGCCGGGGCCCTCTACGAGTCGCATTACTCGGGCATATCCTCACACCTGGTGCTGGGCAAGCTGCCCCGTCTGGCGGGAGCGGACGTCGTGGTTTTCCCGGCACCCTACGGCAAGGCGCCCTTCCTCAAGGACCGCTTCCTGGCCTGCGCCGACGCCATGACCTACCCGATGCACGGCCTCAAGCCCACCATGCCCATGCCCTCAGGCGGCATCACCCCCCAGATGGTGCCCACCGCCGTGGCCGATCTGGGGCCGGACATCATGATCGGCTCGGGCGGGGGCGTGCACGCCCACCCCATGGGCCCGGCGGCGGGCGCAAGGGCCTTCCGCCAGGCCATCGACGCCGCCATGCAGGGCATCCCCCTCGAGGAATACGCCAAGGACCATCAGGAACTGGCGGCGGCCATGGGCATCTGGACGGGGGTGTTCCAGGAGACCAAGGCCTGATTGGCTGACGGAAAACAGGAAAGCATCGTTTCCCTCTCGGGAGGGGATGGAAGGGGCCGCTCGGCGCGGCCCCTTCGCCTTGTTCAAGCCGAGCTGCCCGAGACCTGCCGTCGTTGTAGTAGAATTGACTTGATATCGATGCAAGGGCCTTCATCCAAAGGATGCTCGGGGTTTCAAAGGGCAAACCGGGGATCCTGAGCGGGATGGCCCCTTCCCGATGCGGGATACGAGAGATGCGGAGGTGCAGGGAAGGTGGCGGTGCGGATCGCCTTCCAGGGAACGGGAGAGCTGGCGATAAAGGTTTATCGCTATTTCATGGAGACCGGCAGCGACGTGGAGATAGTCGGTTGGATAGGGAGACTCCCGCGAGAGCGCTGGCCGGAGGACCTGAGACAGCCGGAGGAATATCCCGACCTCGATTCGGCCTGCCGGGCGGCGGGAATAGACATCCTCTTCAGCGAGTCAGGAGAGAGGGTCCGCGAGGGGACGGGGTACGCGGGGAAGATCTCCGACATCGGACCGGGCAGCGCCGAGTCGCTTTTGCTCGAACAGCTAACATCCGCCCATGAAGCCCAGAGTTCCCGCATGCGCGAGGCCATCCGCGATATCGCCAACCTCTGCGGGAGCGTGCAGGTGGTGGGGGCCTACACCGACCCTCTCCCCAAGCTGAAGGAGACGCTGGAGCAGGCGGTGCCCGCCTGCGGGGCCGAGCTGGGGCTCATCCTGCTCCCCGGGGAGTTAGCCGGTGAGATGGAGGTGGCCGCGGCGGCGGGAGAGGACGCCGGGCGGCTCTCGGGGAAGAACGTGAACGTGTCAGGCTCGGTCCTGGAGGCGGTCATGGAGGCGGGCAAGAGCATAATCATGCAGCTCGCTGCGGAGGACCTGACCTCCGACGCCCTTTTGCGGGAAGCGGGAGTCAGTTTTCTCATGGCGATCCCCCTTCTGGTGAACGGCTCACCCGCCGGAGCCATCGTCGCCGCCCGTCGCCGAGAGCAACCCTTTTCCCCCCACCAAATGGGGGTGTTGACGGTGGCTGCCACACAGGCTTCCCTGGCGCTTCAGGTGGCGAGGCTCTACGGAGACCTGGAGGCCAACGCCACCCGCGACCCCGTCAGCGGCCTCTTCAACCAGGCCTTCTTCCACTCGCGCCTGCAGGAAGAGGTCAATCGAGCGCGCCGCTACAGCCTCAATGTGTGCCTCCTGCTCATGGATATCGACGGTTTCGACCTCTATGCCCTGCGCAACGGCAGGGCGCTGGCCGACTTGGTCATCTCGGATATGGGGAACATCCTCCGCAAGGGGACCCGCGAGGTGGACGTGCCCGCCCACCTCGGCGAGGGGCGTTTCGCGCTGCTGCTGCCTGAGACCAGACGCCTGGGAGCCGTGCGACTGGCGGAACGACTGCGCTCCGTGGTGGAGGAATACCCCTTCCCCTCCCAGGACCGCGAGCGGGATGAGCGTCTGAGCGTCTGCGTGGGCATCGCCTCCTTCCCGGCCAACGCCGACAACGAGCGGACCCTCATGGAAAGGGCGCTGGACGCCTTGCGCGCGGCCCAGGCCAGAGGGCCCAACAACGTCCACCTCTTCACCCCCTGACCTTCAATTTGGGGCCAGGCCCAAACCTTCAACTTTTTCGAGCGCGACCCTTGAGCAACACTTAATGTCTTTCGGTGTCTGACACCGTTATCACAAATTATTACAAACTACCGGTCGATTAAATGGGTTTTCGCAGGTCAGCGCCCTGACACTCTCCCCCTGCCCCTTTCGGTGCCACTTTCGGTGTCTGACACCGTTATCACAAATTATTACAAACTACCGGTCGATTAAATTGGTTTTCGCAGGTCAGCGCCCTGACACTCTCCCTTTGCCCCTTTCGGTGCCACTTTCGGTGTCTGACACCGCTAACGCGCGGCAGACCACATAGCCACACGGGCGGAAGATGTGAAGGGTGAAGGGCCGACCTCGTCAGGGAGGATATCCGATGGAGTCGTGGGCCCAGGTCCTGCCTTCTCCGTAGACGGCCCGCTCGCAGACCAGGGGTGAGTCGGAGGTCACGGCGGTGGAGACGTGCCAGCTCCGCAGGTAGTCGTTGAGGCGGAAGGTGC
>JACVIY010000080.1 GCA_015711755.1 Candidatus Geothermincola secundus
GGGGGAGCGCAAGGAAGACGGCCGGGTACAGCCATGACTTCAATTGGGGCCGAGCCCAAACCTTCAACTTTTCTCAGCAAGACCCTGGATCTATATGAGCGCTTTTTGCCAGACATGAGACGAGGCGTGAACCCCTTGTCTATTTGCGGGACCCGCGGCGGCCACTTTTCCGCTTTTCGAGGCCGCGGATGACGAAGCGGGCCTCCCGGCTTTCCCCCTCGACCTTCAGCTCGCCGAAGAACTCCACCCCGTCCGGGAAGGAACGGTCGAAGACGGCCGAGAGGATGGCGAGAACGCCCTCCTCCCCCAGCCCCTCGAAGTATCTCTTGAGGAAGTCGGTGCGGCGGAACACCTCTCCCAGCATCCGCCCGTCCAGATGGCCCATCATGGACTCGATGAAAGCGGGATTCTCGTTGACCACCTCGGCGAAGACCCTGGGGTCGAAGTGCTCCAACACCCGCGCCATGAACTCACGGTTGGCGTTGGAGATGGAGGCGATGACCGCGGGATCGAAGGCGCCCATGACCTTCTTCATCCACTCCGCGGCATCCGAGGTGATGCCGGCGATGACTCTCTCGTCTATCTTCTCCAACACCCGGGGGACCCATTCCCGAGAGTTGTTTATGACCGCCGCCATGGTCTCCGGCTCGATGGCCTCCATCACCGCCCGCAGGAAATCCTGATCGCGGTTGAGGACCTCCGCCACGGTATGAGGATCGAGATATTTCAGTATCTCCGAGAAGAAATCGGGGTTCTCCTCGAAGGCCCGCGAGATCTCCTCGGGGGACATGGTGCTGAAAGCGCCGGACATCATACCCTTCATGGACATGACCTTGCCGCTGATCTCGCCGATCTTCTTGGATATCACTACGATCACCTCCGACTTCCAACTTTACCATGCGTTAACGACACGGCACCTCCTCCGGCCGGAAGCCTTGAATATGTAAAGAGGGCGCGTGGCCCGCGCCCCCCGTACGATCTCTTCCCTTCGGGAAAAGAAGAAGTTTAATGATCGCGCTCCGTGCCCTCCAGCTTCTTGAAGCGCTCCTTGAGCTTCTCCATGACCTTGGGCATGGTGGTGTATTCCATCTCGTCGAGGGGGAGGCGGTGGGGCTCGAAAGGCCCGTGGCGGCGCAGGTAATCGGCGACGTCCAGAGCCTGCCGGCGGGCGTTGTCGTAGCTCTTGTCCCCGAACATATCGCGCGGCCCCACCAGCATGCCGTCCTTCAATTGGAACCCCAGGGCCACCACTCGCGGAGGGCCGTCAAAGCGGGTGGGGGTATCGTCGTCCATGCCCACGGGCATGAAAGGCCCGTGGTGGCTTCCCCTCATCCACCCGGACACGGTGTAGGGGAAAGCGAAGGGCTCGAGGGCCTCGCCCACGGCGGGCAGCCCGCTCTGGCAGCGCACCGCCATCACCGGGTCGTCCTTGCCCACGTAGCGGCCGGCCATCAGGAACAGGCGCTGGGTCGAGGTGACCGCCACCGGCTCATCGCTTCCCTTGCGGAACACGTGCTTGATGACGAAACGCCCCGGCGCGCCGATGAACACCAACATGTCGTACATCTCCTCCGGGGTGTTGAAGATGATCTTGGTCTCTTCTTGCAGGTCATGGACCTCGAAGCGAAAGCCTTCGTGCATGGAGGGGTCGATGACCAAACCTATGGTGTTGAAGGGGTCGGCGAACATCTTGAACAGGGGATAGTTCCAGGCGCCCGGTTCGGTCTTGTCCGCGAGGAAGCAGATTATCGGCTCGGAAGCCCTCTCCTCGAACTCCATCTCCGCGAACCCCGGCCCCATGCCGCGCAGGTTGCCGGAGAAGGCGTCGGTCAGCAGGTCCTGCCCCGCGCCGTACTGGCCGTATTCGCGAGCGGCCTCGGTCATCTTCTCGAAGGTCTCCCAGGCGAACCTGTGTATCTCCTGGTTGTCGGGGCCCTTGTCGTGGGTCATTATCAGGGCCACGTCATCGCCGCACTCGCCGCGGTAGTAGTCGATGATCAGCCCCTTTTTCTTGGCCTCCGCCAGGTTGTCCTCGGCACAGGCCCGCAGCGCCGGATGGACGTCGGAATGTCCCACGAAACCTCCGACGTCCGCCTTGATGATGCTCAGCGTTACCTTCATCTCCTCCTCCTCTTCCCTTTACTCCGTTCAAGCAGACGGCGCATTCGCCACCCAAGAGATTATGCAGAAAACATTATAACATAATAGCCCGCGGCTTCGAGATAAGCGGCCTCCGTGCCCGCGGGCCTGCGTCGCGCGGGCCTTGGGGCAAGCGCAGTATCGGCTGAAACGAGCGGAAAAGTATGCGGTTTATCGAGCGGGGCTCATGAAATATCGAAAGCGATCTCGCTCGAGCCTATGCGGAAGACGTCCCCCTTTTCGAGAACCCTTGCCTGAATGCGCCTTGAGCCGATGAAAGTACCGTTGGTGCTTTCCAGGTCCCGCAGGACGATATTGCCGCCTTCAGCCATGATGACGGCGTGGTGGCGGGAGACCAGGGGGTCGTTCAGCACCATGTCGTTGTCCTCCGCCCGCCCTATGCTCACCGGGCATTGCAGATCCTGCAGGGTGAGGCCGGCGAAGGGGCCTGAGGTCACTTTGAGGCGGAATCCGGACGTCGGGGGCCCGAGAGCTTGGGAAAGAGGCGCCTGCATCCCGCCGGGAGAGGCGACCTCCGCCTCCACCGAGAAACGCCCCTCGGGAAGGCCCGCATCCGCTTCCAGGATGATAGAAGGCCTGCTGAGGAAGGCGTACCGATTGCGCTCCGCGTGGTCCATGACCAGCTTCTCCAACTCCGGCAGCAGGGTCTCCCGGAAGCGGGATATGCGTTCGTAGTCGGGCGGGGACAGGCGCACATCGTATAGGTTGGGGGCGATCACTCCCCCGGTGGCCACCTGCTTCTCGGCTTCCATCTCG
Organism: Candidatus Geothermincola secundus; assembly: GCA_015711755.1. Classification (GTDB taxonomy): domain Bacteria; phylum Actinomycetota; class Geothermincolia; order Geothermincolales; family Geothermincolaceae; genus Geothermincola_A; species Geothermincola_A secundus. The sequence goes on from JACVIY010000080.1 coordinate 2,917, forward strand.
CGGAGGACGCGTTTGGCAATCTCCACCGGGTGCACGCCGACCTTGAAGATGCGGGAGAAGGCGCCTTCGACCAGCCCCTCCAGCCTTTTCTCGAAGTCCCTCAACAAGCCCACGGCATCCACCTCTATCGGCTTCTTCCGGATCCATTCCATATTATGGCGTTTATGGCGTTGAGCGCGGCGCTTACATGCCCGCCCCGATCTTGGGTCCGCCGGCGACCCCCCGCTGTCCTCACCGCGCCTCCCGGGTCGGCGGCGGCGATGAACCCCGTTCCCCGCAGCCCTGATCCTTGGCGACGATCCGATCATGCCTTGCGGGCTCGACCTCTCCAGGCGCATCAGGGCCCCCAAGGCGTGCGGCCATGTCCTCGAGCTCGTCGGTGCGGGACAGGAAAAGCAGCAGTTCCACCACCAGAAGCATCCAGGCCAAGCCGTGGAGGAGCATGCTGCCGAGCAGGTCCCGGGCCATGGCGTAGTAGAAAAAGGCCAGAGCAGGGCTCAGGGCGATGCCCACTCCGATAAGGCCGTAGGCGCCTTCCGCGAAACCCCATACATCATGATCGGAGGCCGCGCACTCGATAAAACGGAGAAGGCGGCGGTAGACGAGAAAGGAGAAGAAGGCCCAGGAAGCCGACCCTGCCGCCAGCAGTCCCGCAATCGTGAGCCAGCGGGCATTTCCGCTGATGCGGGGCGGCTCCCCTTTGAGGACGGCGAGGCCCGCCAGCTCCACGGCCAAAAGAACCAGGGATATCCCTCCGCCGATCAGCAGAAACCTCGCAAGGACCTTCCGCCGCTCTTTCGGCAGCAGGCCTGCTGCCATGTTCTCTCACCGCTTTCCGATGCCCCCGCATCCGATGTCCCGTGGCGGTTGCCGGGGATAGAACCGCCATTCGACTTTTCAACCTGTAAGTATTATACTTTAAACGATACCTGTAAGAGGGGAAAGCCGCTTTAAAAGCGAAGTTTATTTGTGCAGAGCCGTTCCGCTGGCGGGAGGTGTCGTTATGGAATGCAACGTTCATCCGGGGACGGAAGCCGTTACCACCTGCATCATCTGCGGTTCGCCCATATGTCCCCTTTGCGCCTCGGAGACCAATCAGGTCCATCTCTGCTATTCCCATTACCACCAGAGGGTGGAGCAGCTGGCCGCGCAGCTGAGCCCGGCGGCGGCCAAGATGGCCGAGCAGCGGAGGAAGGCCGAGGCCAAGCCGGTCAAGGAGAAGAAACGCGGCAAGAAGGGCAAGGAGCCTGAGGCGCAGCCGACCGTGCCCGCGGCCCAGGCCGTTTTCGCTCCGGATACCGGTATGTCCCTGTGGGAGAGGGAAACGGAGCTGCAGCCGGGTACCCCCGCGGCCCCCACGGCGCTGATCGAGCCGGAGGCGACGGCACCCGCCGCGCAGGCTCCCATGCCCGCGTCGCCCCCGACTGCGGCTCCGGTGGAGTCGACGTTCGTCCAGCCCCCGTCCGCACCCGCAACGGAGACGGTCATGGTGACGCCGCAAGCGACCCCACCTACAGCGCCCGAGACGCTCGGGATGCCCTATGCGCCGCCGCCTCCCCCCGCCGCGCAGCCCCCCATGCCCTCCGCCCCCTTCGAGGAAACCGTATCCTTAGAGGGAGGGGTTCCCGCAGGGGCGCCTCCCCTGAGCAAGAAGGAGCTCGCTCAGCTGAAGAAGGAGGAAGCGCGCCGCCTTAAAGAAGAGGAGCGCCAGCGCAAGCTGGAGGAGAAGCAGCTCAGGAAGATGCAGAAAAAGGGCATGGCGCCCCCCGCCGCGCAGCCCCCCATGCCCTCCGCCCGGCCCGACTTCTTTTCCGGCGGCCCGGCGCCGGCTGCCCCGTCCGCGCCGGCGGGCATCGGCATAGAGGCCTTGCCTCAGGAGATAGAGTTCCCCGCCTCCCTCCCAACGCAGGAGATTACGGCCCCCCCGCCGCCACCCGCCCCCGAGCCGGCCCCTTCACTCACGCCGCCTCCACCCCCTCCTATGCCCGATTTCGGGGATCTGGCCGGGGAAAAGCCCCAGGAACCCGGCCCCGCCGATGATCTCTTCGGTCCCCCGGAGCCCTCACCCGGGACATTCCGGCCGCCGGAGTCCCCTCCTCCTCAGCGGGACTTGGGGATGCCCGAGGGCTTCTTCGACTGACTACCGAGGTCAGACATCAACATCTCTCTTCTTTACAGGACCGGCGCAGGGCCGGTTCCTCGCATTCCGCTTCCATCGAGCGCGGAACCCGAAAAGACGGCGTAGCGGCCGAGCTCTTTTCGGTGCGGCCTTTCGCGGGTATCGGCTTGAGGCATCCGTTTTCGATGGCGGGCCGTTAAGAACATCGAGGGACCGTGATATGTGCATGCGTTTGGCGGGATAGTGAGCCGACGTCACTGCGCTTCGCTATCATGAGGCCATGGACGTGGACGACCTGCTGCAGGAGATGAGGAGCAGGAAGGGGTTTCGGGGATGTCTGGCCCACGTGGAGGACATCCCCTCCCGCGAACCGAGGATGCAGCCGCTGCCGCGGGACCTGCACCCCAAGCTGGCTGAAGCGCTGCTGGCGCAGGGCATATCCTCCCTCTATCCCCATCAGGCCATGGCGCTGAGGGCGCTGAAGGAAAGCCGGGACATCATCGTGGCGGCTGGCACGGCCGGCGGCAAGAGTCTGTGCTATCACCTGCCGGTGCTGGACGCCATCCTCGAGGAGCCGCTCTCCAGAGCCCTCTACATATTCCCGACCAAGGCTCTGGCCCAGGACCAGCTGCGCTCGCTCAACTCCTTCGGCTTGAAGGAAGTGTCCTGCGGGACCTACGACGGGGACACCCCGCCGGAGCTCAGGAGATGGTTGCGGCGCAACGCCCGGATCATCCTCACCAACCCGGACATGCTGCATCAAGGCGTGCTGCCCAACCATTCCCTGTGGAGCGATTTCCTCGCCCGCCTCCGCTTCGTCGTCGTGGATGAGGCTCATGTGTCGCGGGGGGTATTCGGTTCCCATGTGGCCATGGTGCTGCGCCGCCTGCGCCGGCTCTGCGGACATTACGGGTCGGCGCCCCTTTTCATCCTGACCAGCGCCACCATCGCCAACCCGCGGGAACACGCGCGCTCGCTCACCGGCACGGAAGTGGAGGCCGTCTTGGAGGACGCTTCCCCCAGCGGTCGAAAGGCGTTCCTGCTTTGGAACCCGCCCCTGGAGGAAGGGGGTCTCGAGTTCGTCGAGCGGCGCAACTCCACCGCGGAGACCACGCGGCTCCTGCAGTTCCTCCTGCAGAGGGGCGTGCGCACCATCGCCTTCTCCCGCTCCCGCAGCGCCGCCGAGAGGGTCTACGCGGCGGTGCAGCGAGGCCTCAATAAAAGCGGTCAGGGGGAACTCGCGGGGCGGGTGGCCTCCTATCGGGGAGGTTACCTGGCGGAGGAGCGGCGGGAGATAGAGAAAAGGCTGTTCAGCGGCGAGCTCCTCGGGGTGAGCTGCACCAACGCTCTGGAGCTGGGGATCGACATAGGCGAGCTGGAAGCCTGCATCATCAACGGTTACCCCGGCACCCTTGCCAGCCTGTGGCAGCAGGCGGGCAGGGCGGGTAGGCGTCGGGGCGAGTCTATGGCGGTGCTGGTGGCCCGGGACGACCCGCTGGACCAGTATCTTATGCGCAACCCCGACGCCGTTTTCCGAAGGCCGGTGGAGGAGGCGGTGATCGACTTGGAGAACCCGGGCATACTCGATGCCCATCTCCTCTGCGCCGCCTTCGAGCTGCCGCTGGAAGAAAGGGACGTCGTTTACTTCGGGGAGGCCATGCGGGAGCGGTTGCGTTGCCTTAAGGATAAAGGGCTTCTTCGCGGCGTCAAAGGCCGTTACGCCTGTGGGAAGAGCGGCCCGGCGGCGGGGGTCAATCTGCGATCCGCCTCCGGCCGCACTTACAGCATCATCGAGAGCTCCACCGGCTCGCTCCTGGGAACGGTGGATGAGGGTCGCGCCTTTTTCGAGGTTCATCCCGGCGCGGTGTACCTGCACCGCGGCGAATCCTACGAGGTGCTGGAGCTGGACCTGCGCAGGAGGGTGGCGAAAGTGGAGAGGGTGGAGGAGGAGTTCCTCACCCAGCCGCGCGACCACACCGAGATAAAGGTGCTGGAGAGGCACGAGGCCCTGCGGCCCCGCCGGCGCGGCGCCTGCAGCCTGCACCACGGCAGGGTGGAAGTGGTCACCGAGGTTTACGCTTATCAGAGGCGCAGCCTGCGCTCGCCTTCGCAGGCGGAGTTGGTGGAACTGGACCTCCCTCCGGTCAGGCTGAAAACCACCGCCTTCTGGTTCGAGCTGCCGCTGCAGCGGCTCTCCTCGCTCGATCTCGACGATTACCGCCTTGCCGGCGGGCTGCATGCCCTGGAACACGCCTGCATCTCCATGCTGCCCCTCTTCGCCATGTGCGACCGCTGGGATGTGGGCGGCGTGTCCACGACCCTGCATGCCGATACCGGCCACGCCACCGTTTTCATCTACGACGCTTACGAGGGCGGGGCGGGCATAGCGCGAAAGGGTTTCGAAAAAGCGGGGCCGCATCTGGAACGAACGGCCCTACTGCTCCGCCAGTGCCCCTGTCCCCGCGGATGCCCCGCCTGCATCCATTCGCCCAAATGCGGGAACGGCAACGAGCCCCTGGACAAGGAGGCGGCGGGGTTGCTGCTGGATACGCTCCTGCAGGACCTTCCCGGCGGGTTAAGCGGCATGGAGGGAGGCCCAACAGCGGGTAAAGAACCAGGCGTCCCCCGTCGCGCGCGCCGTGGCGGGGCAGCGGGCCATGTCGAGCGCGAAGGCTGAGATGAAACGCATGGATACTCTGGGGAAGCTGAGGGTACTGGGGGCGGCGGCCCGCCACGACGCATCCTGCGCGGCGGGCGCCCTGAAGTCCCGAAGCGGGCAAGGTAAAAGCCCCGCATTTCCGGGCATTTACATTTCCTGGACGGATGACGGGAGGCGCGTGCCCCTGCTCAAGGTGCTTTATACCAACCGCTGCGCATACGACTGCGCTTACTGCGCCAACCGTGCCTCCGCGGACGTGCCCCGCGTCTCCTTCACTCCGCGAGAATTGGCCGACCTGGCTGCCGCCCTCCATCGGCGGGGCAGCATCGCCGGGCTCTTCCTCTCCTCGGCGGTGCACCGCGGCCCCGATCACACCATGCGCGAAATGATCGAGGCGCTGAGGCTGCTGCGGCAGGAAAAGGGATTCACGGACTATGTACACGTCAAGGCCCTTCCCGGCGCTGACCCCGCTCTGGTGCGCGAAGCCGCCCTGCTCGCGGACCGCGTCAGCGTCAACATCGAGCTCCCCAGTCCGGAGAGCCTGCGGTTCCTGGCCCCGCAGAAGGACCGCCGATCGCTGCTCGGTCCCATGCGCGAGCTGGCCGCGGGCATAGCCGAGTATCGGATGGAGATACGGGAAGACCGCGGGAGAGGGCCGCGCCGTCATCCCTTCGCACCGGCCGGACAGAGCACCCAGCTCATCGTGGGGGCCTCGCCGGATAGCGACCTCTGCATCTTGCGCCTGACAGAGGGGCTCTATCGGCGATATGGCTTAAGGAGAGTCTATTACTCGGCTTATGTCCGGGTAAACGACGATCCGCGGCTGCCTCCTCTGACCGCTCCGCCCCTGCTGCGGGAACGCCGCCTCTATCAGGCCGACTGGCTGCTGCGCCGCTACGGTTTCCGAGCGGATGAGCTGCTCGACGAGGGTTCCCCTTTCCTGGACGAGGAGCTCGATCCCAAGGCCGCCTGGGCTTTACGCAACCTCCACCTCTTCCCGGTGGAGGTCAACGCGGCGGAACGCCACGTCCTGCTCAGGGTGCCGGGCATCGGAGCGAGAACGGCCGAGCGCATCCTGGAGGCGCGCCGCTGTCACTCCCTCGGCTTCGAGGACCTGGCCGGGGTGGGGGTCGACATGAAGAGAGCGAGACACTTCGTGACCTGCCGGGGGCGCTGTCTGCACTCCCGTGAGCCCTCCCCCGAAGAGTTGAGGCGTGACCTCCGAACCGCCTTCGCCGATTCCGAGGAGAGCGAGGGCGCACAGCTCTCCCTGTGGGGAAATACCAGATGGCCCGCGCGGGATGCGGATGCCGCTTCCTGCCTTACCGGGGAGATGTGAACCGCTCAGGGGATGACCTTGAACGGAGGCGCTCCTGAGCCGTAGGTGCCCAAGCGTTCCCCCATCCCCCAGTACTCCCGATAGTTGAGCACGAAGGGGCGCATCCTCTCCACCAACAGGTGGCCGGCATCGTCGGTGATGCGACTGTCCACCCAAACGACCATCACCTCTCCCACGAAGAGGGTGTGTGATCCGAGCTCCAGGGAATGTCGGACTTCGCATTCGATGCTCAGGGGGCATTCCGCGATCAGGGGGGCTTCCACCCGCGATGCCGCCTGCCGCGTCAGCCCGGCCAGCCGGAACTTGTCCTCCTCACTGCCGGAGACATTGCCGCAGAGTTCCGCCGCCTCGAGGAGTTCCTCTCCCGGCACGTTCACGGTGAACCTGCCGCTTTTTCCGATGAGTTCGTGGGTGAAGCGGGAGGAGCGCACCGCCACGCAGAGCATCGGCGGCTCCATGCAGGCCACGTTGACCCAGGACGCCGTCATGACGTTGTCCTTTCCGCCTGCGGCCGACGTCACCAGCGCCACCGGCTTCGGCAGGAAGAGGGTGGAAGGGCGTCTTGCTTCTTTCACCGTGCCACCTTCCTTTCTGAATCATTCTCGGGGCCGTTAAGCCATGACGCAAGGAGCGCCGCTCCGCCCCGATCACCGCTCGGTTTCCGCGGCCATGCGGCCTTTACGCCGATCTTCCGGCCACCCTTCTTTCGAAGATCACCAGGGAGTAGCCGGCTTTCAGGGCGTATTCCAGGTTCAGTTTTACCAGATCCCGCTCCTCCAAACGCTGCAGCAGCGGATCGCGGCTCATCTCAAGGACTATATGGTGCGCCACCGATTCCACCTCCGGCAGTTCTTCCAGGACGGGAGAGGACCCCAGGTCGGCTCCCTCGTACAGGGAGGTCAGGCGGATGAGATTACCCTCCACTGATCCTGAGACGTCCGGCTGGGAGAAAAGGAAAGGCTCGGTTCCGGTGCGGTGAGCCGCGCGGGCCAGGACATAACCCTCGAGGAAGGCCCGGTTGATCAGATCAGCCAGATCCCTGCGCAGGCTGGGGGCGCGGACTCGGGGGAAGCAGGTGCGGAAAACGCGGCCCTCGAACTTCTCCAGCCAGAGAAGGGCCACCCCGCGAGAGGCCAAGTCCAGGTCGCTGAACCTGATCCTCGAGCGGTATTCTTCGTAAAGATCTCTCAGACTCATCCTTTAGCGGCTGCGGGGCGGTCCGCGCCCCCTCCTCCTGATCTCAGTGGCGCGCCCCCGTTCACGCTGCGTGCGCCATGCCTTGAAAAAAAGCATCTCGGGTCCGCTCCACCGGCCGCTCCGACTGCCGTCATCCGGGCCTTGCGCATTATCATCGCGACAGATCGATGATATGGTCGGCGTACTCGTCGTAATGGTCTCCGCAGGTGAAGAGGAGCACCTGATTGCGGCGGGAATACTCGCGCAGCATGGAGAGAGCGTAGCCTGCTCGCTCAGAATCGAAGGTCACGAAAGGATCATCCAGCAGCAGGGGAGGGCGGCGCTCTCCGCAGATGCTCTCCAGTAAGGCCAGCCGGGCCCCCAGGTATGCCTGGTCGACGGTGCCGCGGCTGAGCTTCTCCACCGGCACCTCGTCCCCCTTCTCGGGGGAGTGGGCGTGCAAGCGGAAATCGCCGTCGATGCGAACCCGACGGTACCTGCCGCCGGTCATGGCGGACACCAGCTCGCCCACCCTTTCCTGCACGCTCTCCTTCACCCGGTCCACCACCGCGGCGAGCGCTTTTTCCATCCATTCTTCCGCCAAGCGGTAGGCGAGGGCCCTGCGCTCCAGCGTCTCCAGCTCCTCCTTGAGCGCCGCCATCTCCTCTTCGACCTCCAGGAGGCGCTCCTCCCTGCCGGCGCCCTCCTCCAACCTCACCTGCAGCCGCACCAGCTCGCGTCTGACCTCATCGAGTCGGGCCTGCAGCCGCTCCCTGCGCACCCCCGCCCTTTGGTCGTGCGCCGGCTCTATCCCCTCGCCTCTTCTCTCCTCAAGAAGACGCTCTTTGACGCCGATGGAAGTGGCCAGCTCCCGCAGCTCGTTCTCTAAATCCTCGCGGCTGCGGCCGCGGGCCAGCGCCTCCAGGCGGTTCTCCAGGTCGCGCTGTTCATCCAGCAGGGCTATCAGGGAGTCCTGAGCTTCTTGCAGGTCTCCTGCCGAACTCGCTCCGACCTGACCGAGCAGCTCTCTTTCGCTGCGTTCCAGGGAAGCGATCTCTATCCGCATGTCCCGTATCTGGGTATCGAGGGAAGCGATGGCCAACCTCCTTCCCTCCGCCTCCCGTGCTTTTCTCTCCCGGAAGCCCGCCAGCAGCAGTGCTGCTCCCACGGCGATGAGAATGGCCAAAAGCGGGCGGAAGAAAGCGCCGACCGCTCCCGCCAGCAGCAGTGCCGCTCCCAGGATCGTCAGCCAGGCGCGCCCCCCCGGCATACGCATAGGGGAGCGCTCCAGTTTGGAGCGCTCCTCCTCCAAGCGCTCGATGCTCTCTTGCAAGCTGCGGCGCCTGGAGGCCGCCCTCTCCAGCCATTCCCCTTTGTCTTTGAGGGCCTCCTCCAGGTCCCCATAGCGCCGCTTCCTCTCGCTCAGCAGCTGATCCCGCCTTTTCCGCATCTCCTCCATGCGGCTCAGCTCGGCGAAACGCTCGCGCAGCTCAGCC
>JACVIY010000081.1 GCA_015711755.1 Candidatus Geothermincola secundus
GGCTCGCAGCAGATCATCACCAGGGGCCAGAACACCACCCCGAAGGCCACCGCCATCCCCGAATCGGCCCGGGCGATTTCCTCGAACATGTGGAAAGCTGCCACGCATAGATGGTCGGAGTGCCCCAGCCCCCATCCCCCCAGGTCCTCGGGGAAGAGGATGCGCTGCACGCCGTATTCCCCCAGCAGCTTGCGCATGGGCGGCTCGATGAGCCGATGCTCCAGATAGTCCTCATCGAAGTCGCGGCGCCAGGGGATGACCTCCCTCTCCACCCAGGAGCGGATTATCTCCCCCACCGTCTCCCCCAGGGGGGTGAGGTACTCCAGGGGGCGGCTGAAATCGTCCATGGTCCTCATGCTCCCACCTCCCTCACAGCCCCTCGGAACCGAAGAACCAGCGGGCCAGCGCGTGCCGGGCCAGCTCCACGCAGCCCAGCTGGCACTGCACCGTCTTTACGTCCCTCCAGTAGCGCTCCAGCTGCCATTCCTTGGCGTACCCGGCCGAGGCCATCAGCTCCATGATCCGATGGAGGACGCGCTCCGCCGCCGCCAAGGCCTGATGGGCCAACAGCAGGGAGTACGCCTCGAGGCGCTCCGATCCCGCCTCCCCCCGCATCTCCGCCTCCGCCAGCATCTCCGCCAAGTCGTAGGCCAGCAGCCGCACCACTGCGGTCTCCTGGGCCGCCTCCCCCATGACCGAAGCGGTGAGCGGGTTGTTCTTGAAGAGGCGTCCCTGCCCTTTGATGACCCGGTTGTCGCCCCATTCGGCGATGATCCCGTGGGCGGCCAGCAGGGCCCCTGAGGCCGCCGCGGCCATTCCCAGACGGTACCAGCAGAACAGACGCCTGGTCTCCGCGTCCCCCCGCCAGGCGCAGGCATCAGCAGGGACCTCCGCCTCATCGAGGTCCAGCTCCGCTTGGCGGCAGGCGGACAGGCCGGTGGCCCTCAGCCGCGGCCCCCTCTTCAGGCCCTGAACGTCCCCGGGGATGATGAGGAAAGCGGGCTCCTTCTCTCCCTCCACCGCGCAGAGGGCGCCGAAGAGCCCGGCGTCCAGGCCCCCGGGGAGGGGACGGACGGCCTTTCCGTTCAGCCGCCATCCCTTATCCGTCCTCTCCGCCGTCACCTGCAGGCGCCTTCCCTGCCAGAGAGCGCCGTCCCCGCCCTCGCCGTAAACGGGCAGGATGAAGGAGATGAGCAGCGGATCGCCCTCGTCGCGGAAAAGGGGAGCGAGGCGTTCGCACAGCCCGTCGCCCTCCGCGCGGCCGCACAGAACGGCCTGCAGGGACATGCCGCAGGCGGCCCAGACCGCCAATCCCGTATCCGCCCGGCCCAACTGTTCCAGGGCGGCTGCCACGGTATAAGGAGCCAGGTGCAGCTCGTGCCCCTCCCCGCCCAGATGCTGTGGCCACATCATCCTCTGCAAGCCCGTCTCGCAGAGCGCCCTGCGCAGCGCCGGCCGTAAAAGCCCCTCGTAGTCCTCCTTCATCTCCAGGCGTTTTGCCGCCACCTCCCTCTCCATCATCTCCCGCAGGCTGGAGGCCAGGCTGAGGTCGGCCTCCTGCACGCGGCCGCGGGGAAAGGGGAAGAGCTCCTGATCCTTCAAGTCGGGTCACCTCCCAAAAACGCTCTCCCTGCCTAAACCTTGAGAGTGCTCGCGGCCTTGCCGGCCCTCTTCGACGGCGGCTTACCGCCGCATCTCCCCGGTAGGGCCGCCATCATGCCCCCTCCCCCGCCATCTCCTCGTAAAGTGGATTGGGGAAGAGAGGGTCGAAGGGATAGAGCCACCGCGCACCGTCGAGGCGCGCCGCGTAGGTGCCTCCCTCCATAAGCTGCAGCAGCTTGGCATCCCTCCAGTATTTCTCAATGTGGTAGTCGCTCACGTATCCGTAGGAGCCCATCAGCTCCATGCACCTGTTGGTGGCCTCCACCGCGGCCCGGCAGCAGAACAGCTTGGCCAGGGAAGCCCGGGCCAGGGCCTGATGCCCTGGGGCATCTTCAGCCGTATTGCGGTCGAGAAAAGCGGCAGCTGAGGCGTAGCAGTCCCGCGCCGCCTGCAGGGAGGACGCCGCATCGGCCAGGATGGCCGCGCACACGCTGTGCTGCCTTATGGGTTTGCCCGCCGCCGGCCGTTCCGCGGAGAACTCCAGGGCCTCATGCAGCGCCCCCAACCCGGCGCCCACCGCCAGGGCCGCAGCCAGCAAGCGGGCCAGCGCCTGGGCGTCCTCCAGAAGCGCGGTGTCCTCTTCCGGCCCCGCTGCCCGGAACGCCGAGGGGACCCGGACGCCCTTGAGCTCGATATCGCCCAGCTGCGCCCCCCGCAGTCCCCCCATGTCCCTCTCTCCCGCCCCGGCCAGGCCCTCCAGCGGCGGGATGAGGTAGAACAGGCCGATGCCGCCTTCCCCTTCTCCCTCTTCCGCCGCCGCTGCCACGCAGAAGAAACCAGCTCTCATGGAGTTGGTCACCCTATCCTTGCGCCCGTTGAGCTCCCATCTACCATCCGCTGGAGCGGCCCGCGTGCCCAGGGCCGGATACCACTGCCCGCTCTCCTCCAGGCCGCTGCATCCGCTCTCCTCGAAGAGGGCCAGGGCCCCGGTGAAAGGGGCGTCCCCGCACAAGGGCGGAGCCAATCTCTCCAGCACCTCGACGTTTCCCGCCCTCACCGCGGGGCGCAGGGCCGCTTCGCCGCACAGCGCCGCCCAGCCCAGGGAGGCGTCTCCCCTCCCCAGCTCCTCCGCCAGGGCCGCCAAGGTCAGGGCCGAAGAAACCCCGCCCCCGCCCCTCTCCTCCGGCAGGGTGCACCCCTGCAGCCCCAGAGGGACCATCCTCGCCAGCATGTCCTCGTAGTCCCGGCCTCCGCTGCGGGTGCTCGCCTCCAGATCGCGGCGGCGCGGCAACACCTCCGCCTCCACGAAGGAACGCACGTTGCGGAGCATCATGATATCGGAGGGAGAGAGCAGCCCCGCGGGGAAGCTCCCTTCCCATCCCTTCAGCTCGACGGCGCTCATATCAATCCCCCCTCCCCGCTGTACGCCCCGACCATTTGGCCGTTCGCCTCCCGTGCGCCTGAAGCGGGCCTTTCATCCCGAACCGCCTCCCCGCATCCGCTCATAGAGGGAGTTGGGATGGAACTGTTCGTAGCGGTAATATCCGCGGGCCACGTCCAGCTTGCCCAGCTGCACCCCGCCTTCCCACAGCTGGATTATCTTGTTGTCGCGCCAGAGCTTCTCCACGTGATAGGAAGCGTCTCCTCCCGCATCGCCCATGAGTTCCATGGCCAGATTGGTGACCCGCACGGCCATGTCGCTGCAGAAGACCTTGGTCAGGGTGGAGCGGGAGAGCATCTGGGGGGAGACGCGGGATCCGTAGCTCTCGGGATGGTCGTACATGTAAGCCGCGTTCACGTAGGAGTCCCTGCCCACCTGGATGTCTATGGCCATGTCCGCCAGCAGGTTGGCCGCCAGGGAATGCTGGCACAGGGGGCGCCCCGCCACCACCTTCTCCCTGGCGAAGGCCAGAGCGTCGTCGAACGCGCCCTGGGCTATGCCCACCGCCCAGGCCGCGCTGAAGAGGCGGGCGAAGATGAGGTTGTCGTGCAGCAGCTCGGCGTCCTCGCCGGGCCCCGCCGCCCTATACTCGCGGGGCACCCTCACCCCGTCGAATTGAAAGTCGCCCTCGCGGGAGGCGCGGAAGCCCGCTTTGTCCTCGAAGCGGCCGAAACTGAACCCCTCGATGGGGACGGGCACGTAGATGAGGGCGATGCCTTCGTCCCCCAGAGAGGGGTCGGTGTTGCAGACCACGCAGTAGATGTCGGAGATGCCCGAGTTGGTGGGCCAGACCTTGGAGCCGTCCAGGACCCACTCGTCCCCCTCCAGACGCGCCCGCGTGTGGATGCCCCGCCCGTGCAGATCCACGTTCTCGATGTTGCAGCCGCCGGAGGGCTCGGTCATGGCGAAGCAGGCGACATAGAGCTCGTCCCCGCAGAAGCGATGGGCGAAGTCGTCCAGCACCCTGCGGTTGCCGGCGAAGACGGCCGGGCGCATGGCCCAGGCACCTCCCCCCAGGGCGGCGACGCAGGCGGGCTCCCCCCTGCCGAACTCGTCCAGCACCAGGCAGTAGGTGAGGGCGGCGGTGAGGTTCCACCCGCCGTATTCCGCGGGCAGAAAGGCCTTCTGGAACCCCATGCGCACCAGCTTCTGCTGCACCTCGCGCACCAGGGAGAAGTCCCCGCGGGTGCTCTCCTCCAGCTGGCGCCGAATGGGCATGACCTCCCGATCCACGAAATCGCGGATCATCGAGATGAACAGGCGGTCCCCCGGCGCCACCAGCTCCCACATGTAGCGGTTGTCCAGGATCTCCAGGTCCGCAGCCCTCATGCCGGCATCCCCCCTTCCCCGAGCGCCGCCGCTGCCCGCGTCCGCGCTCCTCGCGGCCATGGCCCTCCTCTCCGCTCGCTCCGCTGGAAGAACGGCCTAGCCCCGCCTCTCATCGCCCGAGGTTATCTGATGATATGCTGCGGACCCTGCCGTTAGGATGCCGCCCTGCTGCCCCGTATGCTGCTGCGCCTGCCCCGTGCGTGAAGATTATATTACTTTCGCCGCCTCTTCCGCCTCATCCGCCTCCAGTGCTCAGCGCACCCCTATTGCGCTAACTGAGGTAATATTATGACCGCGGTCACCAAGTGTCAACTTCTATAAGCTTATTCCTAATCTGTACCGATGGGAATGTCTTTCTTTCCAACTCACCTACTGACACTTAGATCCTTTCATCCGCCCAAATTATCCCGTGGTGCGAGATTGTTTGAGGAGGGGTTTTATTACATAATGTAAATATAATCTGAACTTCCCTCAAGCCCCTAAATCATGCGACCTTAGGTTGAGGGGCTCCAGCGGGGGATGCCCCTCAGAGCGGCAAGGCTCTCCACCCTCTCTCTCAGTCCCGCGAATGCGGCTTCTTTCCAGCCGAAGGAATGAGCTTGTGGCCGCATCAGCGAGCGCTTTATCTCGAGTTCAAACCGCTTGGGAAATCGCTCCTGCAATATCTCCCAGCTCATGAAGATCCTCTCCCTACAAAGACAGAGAGTTTCATCCTCGACGAGCTTGTCCGATTTCGACCTGTTCGCCTCCCTGGATGCGGGGACGAGATTCCATAAGTCATTGCTGTATATGACGCTATAAGGGATTATGTGGTCGACATCGAAACTCCTGAAAAGCCTGCTTCCGGTCCAGGTGCACCTCAAGTCCGGAACCTCGGAAAAGACGCCCCTTGCCTCAGCTACGTCCCTCTCCTGCTCAGGCCTCCTGAGCAGCAGTTCCACCATCTTCTCCTTGATCCCCTGCCTACTGTCACCCCTGCAGAACTCGCTGGTCAGCTCGGCCCATCTCAGGATCAGAGACTCCGATATCCAGTGCCCGATGAGGCACATCTCTCGCCAGGCATTATGGCTCACCAGGATGCTTCCGAGCGTCTCCACGACATCCCGGGCAGAATCATACACTCCTTTTCGCTCACCGGACGATTGGTGCATGAAATATCCCTCGCTGCAGCGACCCGCTCCTCTGGTGTACTTTACAGGCCCCAGGACAATCGCTTTCTCGATCTTCCTCAGAGCCATGGTCAGGCTCTGCTTATTGGCTGAAGGCACCTTCCCGGAGAGGAATTGAAAGTGCAGTTCACTCATATTCCCACCGTAGCGGCGGATGAGCTCACGCATCTCTCTGCGGAACCTGATCGCCTTCTCCCTCTCCCCATCTCTTTTCTGCGGTATGGCCACTTCATCACCTGCTCCATCCTCGGCGATTATCGGCCAATAATAGAACAGCCACTTCTCCACGACCAAGCCCAATGGGACCTCGACATATCCATCGTTTCTCCACCTCACCGAGCAGTTCTCGGTCTGAGCTATCTCGCAAAGGGCGCGCAATAAGGCCAGTTTATAGGTCGTAAGCTTGTCGTCTTGAAAGATTATGGCCTCTATCTCGTCAACCGCTCTTATACCCCCGCCCTCGCCGCTTTCCATCACCAGCACGAAGTAGCCTCTTCCATCCACAGTACTTTGTCGCTCGTGCCTGGTCACGAACCTGAAACCCATTCTCTCAAAGAGCAGTTGGATCTCCTCAGCGGGCCTTTCCCTCGGTGGCTCCTCTGCCGCTACAGACGCTACCCCCACGGCTGAATGGGTATCGAATGAAGTGATGATGAGTACTCCATGGGGTTCGAGTGCCCTTTTCATCGACAGGGCGAAATCGAACAGCCCCTCGTCAGGTATCCAGGAAATCGCTGCGACCAGGACCGCACCGAATTTTTCATCCCCCCGCGGCAGTCCCTTTTCCGTAAAAGGATAATCCGCATGTATAACGGGCATTGGGCGAGCGCTGTAGTCAAGCGCAGTCTCCCCGGCTCCTTCTATCGGTGAGTCAGCTCCGGCAGTTCCTGCTCTCTCTTCCAGTATATGTCCCGACCTCCCGCTGCGGCCGCAGTCTATCTCCAACACCGGCTTATCGAGGGGCAGATAGCGGAGCAGGAGCCGTCTCAGGCTATCCGTATCAAACCGAGTTTCCATGGCCTAAGAAACCTCTTCGATATCAATTTTTGCGGATCCACCAAACATGAATATCACTCACTCTTCCACCAAGATCATTTTTGCGGGCATGCTCCCTTCAGCAGGTAGTCGATGGAGCGCTCCAAGGTGCGGCGAAGCTCGGGGGGCTCGGCCACCATGGGCTCGCTGAGCAGGGCCAGCTCGATGAGGCCCGTGGCCATCCTCCAGGCGGCCAGGGAGAAGCCGTAGGCGTCGAGGTCCTGCCTGAAGATGCCGCGCTCCTTGCCTTCCTCGACCAGGCGGGCCCCGAACTCCAGCCACTGCCTGATGGTCCCGCTGATCTGGCGCACGGTCTCCTCGGAGAGGTTGCGCCTTATCCGCTCGATGAAGGTGTCCTGCAGAACCCGGAACATCATGGGATCCTCCAGGGAACGCTCGATGTAAGCCAGGTAGATGGCCCGCACCTTGGCCTCAGGACTCCGCTGCCTTTTCACCGCCTTCTGCAGGCGATCGGTGAAAAGGGACAGCCCCTGCATGCACACGGTCAGGTAGAGTTCCTCCTTGCTCTTGAAATAGAGGTAGAGGGTGGCCTTGGAGAGCTCGGCGCGGTCGGCGATGCTCTGCATGGTGGTCCCCTCGAAGCCCAGCTCGGAGAAGAGCGCCTCCGCGGCCTCGATGATGGAAAGGCGCCTCTGCTGCTTCTCCCTCTCGCGGCGGTCCTTGACGCCCATCGCTCCCCTCCCGAACATGTTAAGGTGATGACCCCGGTAATATAGTAACCCAACATCGCCTCCCGCGGTGAAACAAAGGCGGCAGGGCCCTCCCGAAGCAGCGGCCATCCGTCCATGCCCGCACCGAGCGAAGAACTTCCCCTTGCTGCGAAACACCACCCTGACCCGGAAAAGGGGTCGAGGGGCTTTTCATCAGGCGGGCGACCCTACCCCTCCGCAAGCCGCTTCCGGCCCGTTGCGGGGTGTATAATCTCAACAAAGCATGCTCGGTCCGCTCGGTGCCGCAGGGGGAGGAGGGGCAGATGCGGGAATACGATCTCTTCATCGCCGGGGGCGGGGTGGGCGGCTCGACGGCCGCGAAGTTCGCCGCGCGGGGCGGCCTGAAGACCCTTTTCGTGGAGAAGTGCAAGACCCCGCGGAAAAAGCCCTGCTCCGGCATACAGTTCAAGTACCTTGAGAGGATACTGGGGGAGAAGATACCCCGCCAGCGCCTCTGCCGCCACCAGATCCGGCTCATCAGGATGTGCTTCCACGACGGCACCTCCTTCTACGGCGCCTTCCCCATGCTCAACTACATGCGCGACACCTTCGACCAGTGGCTGAACACGGTGGCCCAGGAGAACGGGGCCGAGTTCAGGGACGAGTGCGAGTTCCTCGACTTCGAGGAGGACGCGAACGGCGTGACGGTCACCGTGCGGCAAGCCGGCAAGGATCCCGAGAAGTTGCGGGCGCGCTACGCCGTAGACGCCACCGGCCTGGACAGCCAGCCCATGCGGCGCAAGCTGCGTCCCGGCGACTTCTCCGGTCAGGCCTCCACCGGGGGCGGTATCAACTACTACATCGAGGGGAAGGCGCGGCTTCTCCCCTTCGCCCTCTACCAGTTCTGGAACCTGGAGTACAGCGACGCCATGTTCGCCTGGCTCTACAACAAGACCCTGAGCGACGGGCGTGACTACTGGGTGGCGGGCACCGCGGCCCTGAGCGGAGACGTGCGGGAGAGGCAGGAGGCCTTCTACGAGTACGTGAGGAAGCGCTTCGACCTCAGGGGCGAAATCGCGGAACGCGAGGAATACTTTATCTCCATGGACATGAAATCGAAGGACAGGGTGTGGCTGGGGCAGGGGCGCATCCTCATGGTGGGAGACTCGGCCGGGCTGATGGACGGGGTCAGGGGCGTGGGCCAGGACGCCGCCGCCCTCTCCGGCCGCTTCGCCGCCCAAGCCATCCTGGAGTCCGACCGCAAAGGAACCCGGGCCCTGGACGAGTACGCGCGGCTGGCCGCGCTGATCACCGAGCAGACCCGGCGCAACCAGGAGAGGGAGATAGACCGGTTCGCCACCAACGAAGAGCTGAAGGCATACATCAAGGGCAACCTCATCTCCACCGGGGTGAAGATGGTGGCCCAGAGCCTCCTCAACCGCTTCCGCCCGCCGGAGAGGATACGCCTGCTGCCGCCCTGACCAGCGCCCGCGGACTCCGGGCAACCGGCATCAGGCCGCAGAAAGCGCATCGTAGGGCCATCGTGGCCCGCTGCGTGTGAGCCCTGGAAACAGCGGAGTATCCACGCCGCGCCCTCCCGCACATAGGGTGACATCTCCATGAGGCGCTCACATGGCGATGACAAACTTGCCAGCGCCGGTTTCAGTCCTTGACCGGGATGCGCTCCAGCTCCTCCAGATACGCGGGGGGCAGGCCGGCGGAGCGGGCGCCGCGCAGCATCAGGTCGCGGTAGGCGCGGGTGGGCCAGACATCCCGGCGGGTCCCGGAGTTGGGCCGGGCGATGTACACCCACGCCTCCACCTCTCTCTCCCCCGGCACGCTCACCGCGAGGCGGCGGTTGCCGCGGTAGTAAGCGGCAGGGCTGTTTTCCCTGTGGTCCAGCGCCCGGAGCAGGCCCTCCTCCAGCTCGATGAGGGCGCCCCACACCTCCCCTCCGGGGCTCGGCTCGATGTTGGCCGCCCCTCCCCTGCCCCGGCAGGAATGATAGTTCCATACCAGCGCGTAGCCGCGCAGCACCGCGGGACGGCATCCCTTGATGCCCGAAGGGTCATAGCCGTTCTCGCCCAGCCAGCCCCGCAACGACTCGAGGTCCATGTTGTGACCGTAGGCGAAGACGAAGTCCATGGGCTATCCGGCCTCCTCTCGCCCGCCTCAAGGCGTTCTCTCCGCTCAGATGCGCCTACCGCTTCCTTCGCGAGCCGCTGGCCTCCTTCCCGCGGCGGGCTGACATAAACTACCGCCAATATCAACTCTACCCGAATCGGCCGGCTCCGGCAGCGCCCGTCCCGCTGAATGGCTCCCGCGTTCATTCCAGCATGCCCGCCGCCTTGAAGGAGAAGAGGCCGCCCCTTCCCACGATTACGTGGTCGAGCACCTCGATGCCCACCAGCTTCCCCACCCTCACCAGCCGTCCGGTGACCGCTTCGTCCTCCCTGCTGGGCTCCGTCCGGCCGGAGGGGTGGTTGTGCACAAGAACCAGCCCCGCCGCTCGGTCGGCGATGGCGTCGGTGAACACTTCGCGGGGGTGGACGACCGTCTGGTTCAGGGTGCCCTTGAAGACCAGGCGCCTGCGTATCAGACACCCGCCCCCGTCCAGGGTCAGGGTGCAGAAGTTCTCCTGCGGGCTCTCGATGATGTCCGCGGCTATCGCCGCCACGTCCTGGGGGCCCTCCACCTTCACCCTTCCGTCCCCCAGGAAGCGGCGGGCCAGCTCCAGGGAGGCCAGGATGCGGCAGCAGCCGTCCATCCCCAGGCCGGCTATCCCTTTCAGCTCCTCGACCGAAAGCTCACTGCCCGCACGGTCCAGAAGACCCACCACCGCCCGCACTGCCTCCTCGGGAAGCCGATGCCCGTTGCCGGCCAGTATGTCCACCAGCTCAGGGCTGGAAAGTCCTCTCGCCCCCTTGTCGGACATCTTCTCCCGCAATGCGGCCCGGTATCCCCTGCCCGTCGCTCGCGCCTCCATCGGCCTCCTCCGTTTTTGAAAACTTATATATATTATATATATTTCTATGTCAAGGATGAGACTGGAGGTTTCTTTCAGATCAGGACATCATCATCCGAGACGGTGATGGGCGAGGAGGTAGAAGGCCGCCAGGCCCCGGTAGGGCGCGAAGGGACGGAGCAGCCGCATCGCTTCCCCGGCGTCCACGCGCTCTCCGCCTCCCAGGTAGAGGCCGGTCACCGTGCGCACCCCCAGGTCCTCCGCGGGGACCTCGTCGGCGAGCCCCAAGCCCCTGACCAGGATGTAGCCCGCGGCCCAGGGCCCGAAGCCGCGCAGGGAGGTTATGGCCTCGCGCGCTCTTTCCGGCTCCAGGCCCGCCAGCCCTTCCAGGTCCACCTCGCCCCGGGAGACCCGGCGGGAGAGCTCGATGAGGCATTCCGCCTTACGGGCGGAGAGACCGCAGGTCCGGAGCTGCTCCACCGTGCAAGCCGCGACTCCGTCCGGGCTGGGGAAAGCGTATTCGCCGTTCACCCTCTCCCCCAGGGCCTCCACCAGACGCCTTCTCACCCGATATGCGGCCTTCATGGAGATCTGCTGCTCGGTGAGGGCGATGACCGCCATTTCGAAGACGGTGGCGGGCCGCAGGGGCTTCAAGCCGCGCAGCCGGGCGGTCACCTCGCGCATGACCTCATGTCGGGAGGCCAGACGGTAGAAGGGGCGCGGGTCCAGGTGGGCGGATACCACCTTTGCCGCAAGCAGGCGGAGTTCCTCTCTATCCGAATGCGTGAGGCGCCCCTTGACCACGGCCTCCAGAACGGCCGGCTTCGTCGATACCTGTCTCACCTCCGCCAGGCGGGGGCGGCCGCCCAGCCGCAGGGGTAACCGCAGGGGCCCCTCCCCCCGGGGTCCCTCGGGTGAGAAGGCCGTGGCCGCCCGCAGCGAGAGCCCCAGGTCGTAGGGGCCGGCTGCTTCGATCAGCACCCTGTCTTCCATAAGGCCAAGTCTAAGTCCCCGCCCGCCCTGATGCTATAATTTCTTACTGACCGTGTGGACGAGGAAAGGAGCGGGGATGAGGAGGATCCGGCTTTTCGCGATGGCAACCGTCACTCTGCTTTTACCCCTGCACATGGGCCACGGGGAGGAGTTGCTGCGGCAGAACGCCCCGCGCTGGGTGCTCTTCCTCTACTCTCGATACGAACACCTCATCATGCGCTCCATCAACTACATGTCCAGTCGGGAATGGCTGCACCGCAACCCCACCCTCAAGCGATTGGTCGACGGGCTGAGCGCG